>NZ_JAJHJB010000016.1:0-108750 GCF_020819555.1 Pelosinus baikalensis | reverse complement strand
CCCCGTATCGGACTTTCACCGACTAGTAAGCGCCCATGCTGGGCGCACCTAAAAAAAGGGGGAAAATTTCTTAATGAAATTCTCTCCCTTTACTTTTTACCATATAATGACTTTTAAAAAAAACCTACAATTAATGGATTTCTGTAATTGGCTGATAAATATCTAATTCACAATAATTATCTTTTGATAAGGAAGTATCTATATACTCAAATCTAAAAGTATCTGCAAATTTAAAACCGGACTTAAGAATCCATTTGGAATACATGTGAACCAACAAACGTCCTATATGCCGTCCATTAATATCATCTGGACGAAAAAAACCAACAAAACGAAACACTACATACTTATATGCAGGTATAGAAATTTTTGTCATTCCTTCAGGTATATCAACTAACGCATCCACTTGGACAGAAGGAATATAATAAATATATCCCTCGTCGTTACCACTCCAATCTGTATAGCCAAAATACACCTGTGGATTTATTGCATTAGTAATTTTATGCTTATCATTATAAAAAAAATCCTTGCCATAAGCATTAGCAACTTTATCTCCTGATTTACTTACTATTAAATGCTTCTTGCCAATTAAATTAAACTTCTGTTTAAAAATAAAAAAAGGTTTATATATGATTGAATTATCAACAGACAGAATGTCATTTACATTAAGCTTTTCCTTAATAATTAACGACATCTGCTCTGACCTTGCTTTTAGAGGCGTATACCCAAATTTCTTACGAAAAGCCCTTATATATGACTGTTCATAATCAAAACCATAATCTAGAGCAATATCAATGATTCTCATGTTTGTATTGACCAGTTCATTAATACTTGATGAAAGTTTTCGTGACTGGACATATTCATTAGGGATTCACCAGTTAAAGATTTGAACATTCTATGCAAATGATATTTTGACATTTTAGAATGCATGGCTATATCATCCAAAGTAATCTTATTATAAATATTATTTTCAATATAAGTAATACATTTTATGACAGCCTCTTTCATATCTATCATATCTTTTGCCCCGCCCCCAAACATCATACCAATTTGCTATAAACCCAGCAATGAATCAACACTACCTTTACCTATAGTGCCAAAATTTACTTTAAGAAGCCTTTCAACATCAACGATGCATTTTGTCCTCCAAAACCAAAGGAATTGGTCAATGCATAAGAAATATCCGTTCTTTTGCCTTCGTTAGGGACATAATTCAGGTCACATTCAAGATCTGGAGTTTTATAATTAATTGTTGGTGGTAAAAACCCTTCCTTAAGGGCAAGCGCCGTTATAATCGCTTCAATGGCTCCTGCTGCTCCTAATAAATGACCTGTCATTGATTTCGTTGAGCTAACGGGGAGTTTATACGCATAGTCACCAAAAACAGCTTTGATAGCAATTGTCTCAACTTTATCGTTTAATTTGGTCGAAGTTCCGTGGGCATTAATATATCCAATATCGGAGGATTTCACACCAGCATCTTCCATAGCCAACTTCATACACTTTTTTGCACCATCCCCATCTTCAGCCAATGCTGTGATATGGTATGCATCATTTGTACAACCGTAACCTACAACTTCTGCAATAATATTTGCTCCTCTGTGTAAAGCATGGTTGAGTTCTTCAAGTATAAGGACACCAGCACCTTCACCCAATATAAACCCGTCTCTTTCTAAATCAAAAGGTCTACAAGCAGACGCTGGGTCTAGATTTGTTGTCATTGTTTTATTTGCACAAAAGCCTGCTAGTGCCAATCTTGTAATTGGTGCTTCTGCTCCACCTGCTATCATAAGGTCAGCACCATTTCTTTGAATTACTTTAAAAGCATCACCAATTGAATTGGTGGAAGAAGCACAGGCTGAAACAACGCATTCCGTAAATCCTTTAACCCCATACTTTATAGCGATCAGTCCTGAAGCCATATTTGCTAACATCATGGGAACAAAGAACGGACTGACCCTGCCAGCTCCCTTTTCTAAAAGTGTTTTGTGTTGATTCTCAATTGTTTCAATACCGCCTACACCAGATCCAATCATTACCCCAATTCGCTCTTTATTCATTGTCTCAATATTTAGTTGTGCTATCTCGATTGCCATTTGCGCTGCTGCCATAGCATATTGCGCAAACTTATCCATTCTTTTAATTTCTTTTTTTTCGATAAATTGATTTGGATCAAAATCCTTTATTTCAGCGCCAACTTGCGTCGGTAAATCTGATACATCAATTCTTTCAATTCTACTAATTCCAGATTTCCCCTCTTTTATTGACTCCCAAAATTTATCTACTCCAATTCCCAATGAAGATACTGCTCCCATACCTGTAATAACTACACGTCTATTCATAGTATAAACCTCCCACTTTTTTAGTTGATTACTTTATATATTTCTGCTTCTCTTTGTTCTCTATCGGGTCGTAAAGGTATATCTTACACTTTGTCCTTCAAACCAAATGTATTGTGAAATACTTTTAGGGGTCTCACCAGCAAAACGCGGTTATCTTAACTAGTCAAAACGGATGACTTTACAGTATTCAATGTAAAGTTATCCGTTTTTTTGTTTCTTTAAATCCTAGATAACTGTATTCAGTTTTATAGTATTTATAGTAAATTAAGAAGGCTTATGTTTAAGGGGCTGACTTGATGGATTTAATGGTCCCCTTAATAAGCAGCAAAGACTTGAAAAAACATCATTAAATCAGGAGGATTCAACAATTATGAATACGTTCAACCTAAAAGAAACAACAGCCCTGTTACACTCGTATGGTTTCAAATGTGACACAGAAATGGTAAGCCATTGGATAAGTGAGGGGAATATTAAAAGCATTGAAAACAGTGGAGCATTCGAAGTTTTAGAGGAAGAAGTTTATAGATTTATAGAGGCGTATAGATGGGAAGGTACGGCTTTTGAGGAGGGCATTGATGATCAAACCAAGATTGAGAGATTACTAGAAGAAAACGCACATCTTAAGGAGCAAATTATAAAACTACAAGAGGAAAAAGCTAAATTAGAAGATCAATTGGAAATCATACCATTTTAATTTAACTATGTCCCAATTACCGAACCCAATGGGAGATGTTCGGTGGGTCACTTTAGCAAATAAAGGGAATTTAGGTTATTCCAGCAACAGGAGGATTATATGAGAGTAATTACCCTTCTAACAAAAGAAGGAAAGACTCGGTACATGTTACTAGATCATAACAATGAACCGGTCCAACCAGTTTTACATTATTTAAAGTTTAAGGACAACAGTGGAGCCTCACGTAATACCTTACGGTCATTCTCATATCATTTAAAGCTTTTCTTTGAATTCTTAGAACAAATAAATAAGGATTATCGTGATATTGGAATAGATGAAATGGCGGATTTTATGCGATGGTTACAAAACCCACACCAGGATGTAAAGGTAACTCCTATCTTCCCTAAACAGCCAATTAGAAAAGCAAAGACGGTAAATATCATCATCAATACTGTTCTTGGATTTTATGACTACCTAATGAGACATGAGGACTATAGTATTCAGCTAACAGAACGTTTAAAGAAACAAGTATCTGGATCCTACAAGGGGTTTAAAAGTTTTCTGCACCATATAAACAAAAATAAATCCTTCACCTCTCATATTCTGAAGTTAAAAGTGCCGAAACAGCAGCCGAAAACACTCTCGAAAGATCAAATCGCATTAATTATGAATGCTTGTGTAAATATACGGGATCAATTTTTAATACAGCTACTTTGGGAAAGCTCTATGCGTATTGGTGAAGCACTCACCTTATGGCTTGAGGATTTCGAGGTTGATGCGAGAAAAATTCATATACGTGATCGGGGTGAGTTGTTTAATCTAGCTGAAATTAAAACGGTATGTAGTCCACGAAGTATCGATGTATCTGAGGATCTAATTAATATGTACTTTGATTATATTGCTCAATTTCATACCGATGAAGTTGATACAAATCACGTTTTTATTAAGTTGTCAGGGGAAAACAAAGGACAACCGTTAGAATACACCGATGTAGTAGCACTGGTTCAGCGTCTGCGTGATAGAACAGGCATTTATTTCACTCCGCATATGTTGCGCCACACATCATTAACAGAACTAAGAAAGGCTGGTTGGAGAGATGAACATTTAATGAATCGGGCTGGCCACGCTCATATTCAAACAACAATGCAGATGTATATCCATCCTTCGGATGAAGACATTCGAAAAGATTGGGAAAACGCTCAAGAGAGAATGAAAATCAACAAAGAAAATAAGGAGAATAACGAATGAATTTATCCGTTGGATACCTACTCCCAGAAAATAAAGTCAGTGAAATAACCAAAAAAATCTCTGGGTACTTTAAAAATGACATTTGGGATGCCGATGATACGGCTTTTAAGGATTTTAGAAAATCAGAATGGGGAAAAACCCATCGTAAAATGGATTTTTCAGTATTTCCATCTAAGCTTAAAAATGAGGTTAAGTTTTTTATTCTTACTCGTATTCAAAAAGATGATCTGCAATTGTATTCAGCAGTACATAATTATGCCAGGTCTTTTAAACAGCTTTCTAAATTTCTCAAGAAATTTTATCCCCATATTAATAGTTTTGCAGATTTAGACATAAATAAAGCATTGATGCAATTAAGGTCACATCTAAGTGAATTAGGTTTGAGCATACGAATTTATGGGAGAAGAAAACTTTCGAATTACGAAAATCTACTGAATCGTTTATTTTTGTTTTATAAAGACTTCTATGATACAAGAGATGAATTTGAAAAAGATATCTGGGATGTAAGAAATATTCCTGGTGCAAAATTTCCTGATCATGATTCAAGACATATCCTGAATTTCGAGGATGTCCCTATACCCTTTCGCCCTTTAGCAAAAAGATATTTAAAATTTAGAATCAGTCATTTATCTCTTGGCCAATGTACTCTCGACGTAAGAATTTTAAAGTTATTTTTGACATTTATACATGATAAAAATCCTTCTTGGAAAGATTTAAATGACTTAACACGAAAAGATATCGAAGATTATCTTATATTTCATAACAAGAAGTTTCATGACAAAATACCGTCAAAGAGAAGTTATTTAATTGTCCTAAATGTGTTTTTGGAAACGATTGAAAAACTGCAATTTGATGAGGCGCCTGCTTTGCCTGTGAATCTATTGTTGTTTAGAGAAGATTTCCCTAGACCGATTAAAAAATCTGAAAATGATATCAAATACATTCCTGAAGGGGTTCTTCAACAAATTGAGGAAAAACTAGAGTTCTTAAAACCATCAAAGTACATACCAATCATTGTATTACTTCGAGCTACTGGTTGGAGAATATCAGATATTCTTAATCTACGTTACGATAATTGTTTAGAACAAACATCGCAAGGATGGTACTTATGCGGTGATATTAAAAAAACACAAGTAATGAATCATCGTGCACCGATTACAAAAGAAGTAGCAGGGATAGTAGAAGCTGTAATAAAAGTGACTAAAGATCAAAGCAATACGATTAATAATCCTAAAAACTATTTATTCGTACAACTAGAAGGTGTCCGGAGAGGCCGACCCTATAATTATTATGACATTCACAGAAGTTTGAGGCGCTTTACTGAAGAACAAAACATAGTTGACGACTCTGGAAATCCCTTTTTTATTAAAAATCATGCCTTCCGGCATACCAAAGGTGTAGAGCTTCTTAATAACGGAATGAACATACTTCATGTTCAAAAATGGATGGCCCACGCTTCCCCTGAAATGACCTTACATTATGCAAAAATTCTCGATACTACCATGCGTAAATCTTGGGAAGAAGCTACAAAACAAGGTATTTTTCGGATTGACATTGAAAATAAACGTCCAGTTAAAGTTGAACTAACGGATATTGAGAATGAAGATATCATTGAATGGGAATATATACGCCATAATTTAGACGCTGTTAAGATGGAGCTTGGCTATTGTATGAAACCAATTAAGCAGCCATGCCCCACTCAAGCGAACCCTTGTCTGTCTTGTCGAAATTTCTGTACAACACCAGAATTCATACCTAAATTTGAAACGGAAATTAAAGAAGTTAGAAATGTAATTGAGCGTGGCAAGGTTTTAGGTCGTCAAGTTTGGATAGATAAGAATCAAACCACTCTAGATCGTCTAGAGCCTATTCTAGAAATATTGAAGACTGGTACAACTCATCATTTAGCTGGGAAAAAAGGCCGCGAATATATTGGAGAGGAACACACTCATGAAAAGTAAGCATATTAGAAATACCGAAGGCGTTAAAAAACATGCCCAAATGAAAAGCCAAGAGACTGCTCAAAAGGTTGATCAAGCTATACAACGCCTTATCAAAACGAAGGCTAAAATTAATTTTAATCAGGTTGCGATGGAGTCAGGTGTATCTAAGGCTTTTCTTTATAACAATCAAGAAATACGGAACCGAATAGAAGGATTACGAAAGCAGCAAGAAGGTCTTAATACACCGCAAACTATAAAACATAATATGACAGATGCCAGTAAAGATGCGCTTATCGCAGCCAAAAATAACCGAATTAAAAAACTTGAAGAAGAAAATAAATGTCTAAAGGATGAATTGTTGAAATTACGTGGTATGATCTACGATCAAATTTGAGCAGTTTAGTTGAACAATAGCTTAAATTTAAATGTAACATATATATTGAATTATGTAATATATATGTTATAATCTATCTAAGGGGTGATACAACATTTGGAGAATAAAGTTAAGATTGCTCGTACTCAAGTAAGTTTGACACAACAACAACTGGCAGAAAAGATAGGTGTCACTCGCCAAACTATTAGTTTGATTGAGAAGGGAAAATATAATCCAACCCTCAAGTTGTGTCTGGATATTTGTTATGCGGTTAATAAAACATTAGATGAAGTATTTTGGGTAGATAAAGGAGAATGATTACAAATGAAAAAAATTACAGATGAACGTTTAGTATTACAGAATTTAAAAAACATCCGCATTGCATATATCATTCAAACTATTGGTATTCTAGGAATTTTAGGATATGACTTTGTTACAAAAGGGTTAGACGGTATGAGAGAAAATCCCCTATGGCTTGTTTTTATGATAACCACAGTTATTTCCGCATATTTATCAATGAGTATTAGTGCAGACCATGAAAGTAATAAAACTAACCCGCAAAAGAGTCTAAGTATTTCACTGGTTGTACTTATTTTAATTTCAACTGTTGTTGGATTTTTTGTATCACTCACTGATGGCTTTACTATAATCAACGGGGTAATTATGGGCGGAATACTATTAATTTGCGGTCTTATTCCAACAGTCTATATCTATAATCTACGAAAAAAACGACAAGATGAAAATACCGAAGAATAAAAGGGAAATCTTCCTAACTTTTCATTAATGGGTAGCGTTAATTGAACACTTTCTAGATAAAATCATTAAACTTTTTTTAAACCAATACTTACACTGAATACATGTAAACGATGTGAGAACTGTTGATATCCCAATAGTTCTCACGTCGAAGTTAAGATAAGTCGGAATTTCGTACGCTAAGGGATTTTTTACAGGAAGAAAGCCATTTCTCTGTACGCTAAGAGAAATGGCTTTCTTCTGATTTATCTTACTTTAATAATTTTTATTGGTGTATTCAACCATAGATTCTGTCGAGTATCTACGACATATACAATATGAATATTTTCCCGTTCAACCAAGTACAAAATCGCATGATGCTTATATACCAGAGCTTTATGATATCCTATTTCTGCGAAATTAGGTAAATTGTCCGGGACACCGTACATATATGGATTTTGACCGATAATCTGTAGCTTTTCATAAACTGCATCCCGAAATTCTTTGGCTGCCGGAGGGTAGTTCATGGCATCCACATAAAAGTCCACGACTTCCTTAATATTCGCTACGGCATTAGGAGTTATATTAACCTGATATTTGCTGTCCTGACTGCTCATGCATACGCTCCTTTAGGTACTGGTCAATGTCGGTCATAGCTGCATCCAATGGCAAGGATTTGCCCTGCCGGATTTCGGCTTCGGAGCGTAGTAGATTTTCATACATGCTGATTTTTGCTGATATTTTTTCGTAATGGCTGCTGCTCATAATAACCATGTGATTTGATCCATTTTTAGTAAGATGGACAGGCGTATCTTGGTCAATCGCAAAGGCTTCTACATCTGCCATTCTTTTCGACAACTCACTAATGGGACGGATAATCGTTTTAATCATGGTTTCACCTTCTTTACTGATTTATCTTTATTATACCCTGCATTTCGGAAAATATAAAGATAATCTTCCGAAATAAAAACATTTAAGTCTTACTAATTTCATTAAGTAGTCTTAACGAATTCAAACTGGCAATTTTCTTAGTATCGAAGCGATATTCGCCCAGGAAGTTTACGTGTTCCCATCCTAACGGAGAAATGTTATTTAGTAGATTTTCTTTTAATTCACCGCTATTTTTTAAAACTTTAGTAGCTTCAGACAAGTAAACAGTATTCCAAACGCTAATAGCGTTGATGATGATATTTAGTGCACTGGCTCTTTGTAGTTGATCCTGCAAGGCTCTTTCACGCAGCTCTCCGTGCTTTCCAAAGAAAATTGCCCTAGCCAGGGCGTTCATTGCTTCGCCCTTATTTAGTCCTTTTTGTATTCGTCTCCTCATTGATTCGCTTGAAATATAATCCAGTATAAAAATTGTTTTCTCAATCCGGCCCATCTCACGAAGTGAGGTCTCCAAACGACCAACCAGCACTGAACTGCGGGAAATCCAGCTGCAGGCCGGCAATAGCAATCAGCTTAGCGCGGCTGTGGATATTGGCGGACCAGCACGGAAAGATGGCAAATTACTGTTCAGGCTGACAGGCCGCACCACCGGAGAAGATTTGTATGTTGACAGCAGCAACAGTAAGCAGTATTTCATCGCACCGGCACTAACCTGGCGTCCCAATGAGAACACCAGCCTTACCTTGCTGACTCATTTCCAGAAAGATGATGTCAAAGGGAATTATGAGTATACCCGCAAGATTTATCTTCCAGGACATCCCTTATACGGCTTTTCTGGCAAATTGTTTATCGGTGATTCCAATTATGACCATTATACCCGTGACGCGTCCCAGATCGGCTATCTTCTCGAACACCGCTTCAATGATACCTGGTCCATGACCCAAACCGCCCGTCATCTAGACCTATCCTATCGCTTTAAACAACGGATGCCGTTCAGCTGGCAGCAGACGGCCGCACCCTTACCCGATCAGGCCGCTATGGCACCGGCGACTTTGCCGCAGATGCCATTGATACTCACTTTCAGGCGAATTGGTCTGCAGGAGCAGTTGCCCATGTTACGCTGCTGGGTCTTGATTTCAGGCATAGTGATTATAAATACCGCTGGGGAAGGGGCTCTCTGCCTTCCCTCGATCTGCTCAGTCCTAACTATGGGCAAGCTATTACTCTGCCATCATTTTCACAAATGACAAATGCCACTACCAGACAGACCGGCTGGTATGTACAGGACCAGATGAAATTCGGTGACCGCTGGACAGCCCTGGCTGGCGGACGCTTTGATCAATATAAAAGCGATTCACTCAATCTCAAAAACGGCCTCCATACACGATTTGATCAGGATGCCTTTACTGGCCGCCTGGGCTTAGTCTACGATGCTGGCGGCGGTGTGATGCCTTACATCAGCTATAACGAATCCTTCCAAGCCCAATCGGGTACCGATCGGATCGGTAACTCCTTCGATCCTACCACCGGTCGTCAATATGAGCTAGGCATTCAATACCAGCCAGCCAATAGCAACGCCCGTTTTACTGCCGCCATTTTTGATTTGCGCAAACAAAATGTGCTGGTTACCGATCCCGTAGACGATAATTTTAGCATTCAAACCGGCGAGGTGGCTTCCAAAGGGCTGGAACTGGAAGCTAATATCGCCGCTTTAAAAGGCACGAATCTAACCGCCTCTTATACCTTACTCAATAACAAAGTAACCAAAGACACTGATCCAAATCGAATCGGTCTGCGCACTGAAGGTGTCCCCCGCCACAGTGCCTCTATTTGGCTGGATACCACCTCCCCGACTGAAGAGAAAAAGCAAGGCTGGAGCTTTGGCGCTGGACTGCGCTATATCGGCTCCCGCTATGATTATGATAACCTCCATAAAGTGGGTGGAGTATGGCTGACCGATGCCCTTGTCCGCTATGATACTGGCAATTGGCGTTACGCTCTTAATATCCATAACGTCTTTGACAAGCATTATACCATTGGTGACTTCGCCTCTTCCGACTACTACTATACAGTCGACAAAGGCCGCACCATCCAACTCACAGCCACCCTCCGCTGGTAGATATTTCACCTATAAGAAAATCTATACGTCTTTTAAACAGTTATAACGAATCGAACCGCAAAGACGCAAAGGACACAAAGGGGCTATTTCTATTTTCTTGTGCCCTTTGTGGTTCATAATATCTCTTTTTCCACCTATAAAACTTATGCTTTCTATAAATTTGGAAAGAACCATTACCGCATCCTTTTATCTTAAGGTGCGGCAATGGTTCTTTTTCTTTTCGTACCGTAATTAACTGCGCAGCCAGTAATATCCGGTGAGCACAAGGGGTATTGCAAGAGCAACAGCCGATATGGTATTGAATTCCTTGCCAGCCAGAGGCGCGATAATTCCAAATAACGTAATCAATATAATAACCACAGGCAGCAGCCAGATTTGCCTGGACGACTGCCGTACCGGAGGGACAGATTTAGCCTGTAGCTTATTCGCCGCATTGCCTTTGTTCGGCCTGAATTTGACAAACCAGGCATAAATGCCGGTGATGATCATAATGCAGGTCAAGGCATCCGTAATAAACCATAAGATTTTCAACGGCAAGGTGTCATGATTGCTAAAGTGAACTGGATTAGCCATAGAAATCGTCTGGATATACCAAGGCTGTTGAATGACGGCAGTAACCTTTCCCGTAGACGCATCAACCCAGACAGGCTTATTCAAGTGAGCGCCCCAACCTTCCCCCTGTGTGCGAACCGTATAATGCCAGCGCATTTTCCCGTCTTCCTGGGGCACTTCGATTCCCGTTATTCTGCGATCAGGTAAAGCGGCTTGGGTCACTTCCATTGCCTCATCAATAGAAATACGATGGACAGGAAAAGGCTTGTCTTGATAATCGATCAAGAATTCCTTGCGTATGCTTTCGTTCCAAGCATTATGAACCGGACCAGCAAATATAAAAATAAAGCCGCTTAAACTTAATAATACTGCCCAGGAAAGTGTGGCAATCCCCAGTAATTTATGCCAGTCCATCCAATAAATACGCCGATGAGAAGAACGGATCGTCCCAAAGGAGATGTTTTTCATAAAAGGTGCATACAGCCAGATACCCGAGAGCAAAGCCACAACGCTTAATCCGCACATCGCTCCGAACCCTCCATAGCCTTTTTCAATTATGCAGCACGCTAAATCAACTGAAAGTTGATGACCTTTATTAGTATAACAACCCGTTCTTTCATTCGTCAAGTATTCTAGCTCGGTATAAACGGCTCCACCCAAACCTGCCTTCCCCTTACAAAGGAAAGATAACCAGCATTATTACTACGATAACACAAATAATGTCGTGATATAAAAGAGCATAAATATATCATTTCGGAGTATTTATAATCACATTTTCAGCACCATTCTCCCGGAAAAGGTACTGATTTTCGCGTTGATATATCTTGCTATCGCTACAAATTAAAGGATTTCCTAAATTGGCTGGGAGTGAAACCATGGACTTTTTTAAAGGCGGCGGTAAACTTACCATGGCTTTCATAACCCACCGTTTCGGCGATGTTTTTTATGCTAAGCTCATCACTCCACAACAGGCGCATGGCATATTTCATTTTTTCTCCCCGTACATAGTCAGCGATCGTCATTCCATACCAGCGTTTAAAACAACGATAAAGTTTAGGCACGCTCATTTCTGCCAGGATCGCCAGTTTATCAAGTTTAGGTGGCGCAAGGATATTCCGATCCAGTTCCGCTTTAACCAACCAAATGTACTTCCGATTTTGATAACTCAGGTGATTCTTACGCTCGCCCTTCAGATATTTCTTCCAACCTATCTCATACTCCTGATTACGCTGAAGGATGGAGAGAAGTTCAATTGCTTTACCCTCATAATAAACCAAAGAGATTTGGGCATTTATAACGGCACATTTCAATTGATCAAAAATCAGCATAATCTCCGGAGTATCATACTGGAGTAGGCTCCAGGTCAAAGCATCTTTCGCGGTAAAGAGCTGTTCCTGAGGCCGATTTTTGAAGTACTCGGCAATAAAGTGATCACATATCGTAATGCTGGTGTAAACCTGTCGGTCAGGAGCAGTAAAGGTTACCTTGACAGGCCGGCCCTGATGAACAATAAGATGCATGCCTGGCTGTAGCCGCCGGGCCTTTTTTGCCTTTCTCAGTAATAATTAGATTGCCAGAATCGAAAGAGCATAGCCACAGGCAGTTGTCTGGAAAGGTGTAGATTCTAGTGATTGTCTCTATTGGTTTAAAATAAGCTCTGGTTAGAGTCAGCCCTGGCGCAGGGTGAATATCAACGAGCCAGCTATTGTCAGCTTCTGGCTCTAATTTATATTGAATTCCATTTCTATAATTACTCTTTTTACCGCCTAATTGTGCTGCCAGTCCCTCGCTTCCCAGCAAGTTATCGTTCTGTGTATTCATACTATCATCCTTTCTTTAGGGGAAAGTGAATTGATCTTTTTCATTTGCTGCTTTCAGGATAACATGCATTACATCTGATAACAAATACAAAATTGGTCGTCATTGGACAGGAACTACAGGAGGAGCCTTAGCCATTGGTGCACCACGTACCTTATTATTGTCAGCGACAGTGGATTTATAGTAAATCGTAACAAGGATTAACTGTCTAAATAACGGGATTTTGATATCTTTACGCGGCATTATGCTCTTACTAGTACCCCACTTCAAAAGGCAGTACCATTCCCTCGGGAAGGTGCTGCCCTTTTCATTCACGTTTCTTATCATCAGCATCTTAACTATTGATCCCGAAATAATTTAATTATACTCTAATTTAACATGATAAAAACTTAACATATGGTTGAAGAAATATGAAAAACACTCACTTGATGGGTCCCTCAACTTGTTCTTCAACCTGCTGCAATCATCTTCCTCAGCAGTTGACGCATATAAAATCAACTTGCTATAATGACCAAGGAGTCACCGGAGTGACAACTGCACGGTATCACTGATGATTTTTAAAATTGAGAGGCAGGTTTATCGTTACCATGAAAGTATGTATCCGGGTTATCCTTGGTGCCAAAAAATACTGGGGCTACCTTATTTTGTCGATGATCTCCATCATATTATTGACTCTTACACAATTATACGCACCATGGGTGATAAAGGAACTGACGGCCCTTGCGACAAAGAGCGATCCAGAAATTGCAACCAAGGCCCTGGAAATGGGACTAACCCTGCTGGCCGCCTATGCCCTACAGGCATTATGCTCCTTTACCCGGGGATATTCAGGCCATTACGGCGCCTACCATGACCCAGTGCAGGGCAGCATCTTAATTGATAACTGCGACCTTAAAGATGTATCCCTAAAAAGCCTGCGGGATAATGTGAGTATGGTACTGCAGGATGTATACTTATTTACTGGCACGGTGTTTGAAAATATTACCTATAGCTTAAAAAATGCGACGGAAGAACAGGTTATAGCCGCCGCCCAAAAAGCACAGGCTCCGAAGCCGAAATCCGACAAGGCAAATCCCTGCCATTGGATGCAGTAATGACTGACATTGACCAGTACCTAAAGGAGCGTATACATGAACAGTCAGGACAGCAAGTATCAGGTTAATATAACTCCTAATGCCGTAGCAAATATTAAGGAAATCGTAGACTTTTATGTGGATGCCATGAACTACCCTCCGGCCGCCAAAGAATTTAGGGATGCAGTTTATGAATCATTCTACATAAATATCGTTTTTACGTTGGACCTTCTCCAGAGATTTTGTTGCAAGAACAGTCTTTTCATCCTCACTTCTAAAGATCCTTTTGCCTTTTTCTATCATTGCCGGCCCTTTGTGTCCAAGTGAATAAAATATTTTTCCATAATGCTCCCCGCCGTTATCATCCAAATAGCCGAATTCAATATTCAACCTTGGAGTGACTTGCAATTGTGTATAGATCTTAAAATCAACGTCATCAATGGAATTATTATAATCCCACGAGTACCCCTTTATGTATACTTGTGCCCATGGTGCATATGCAAACGTAGTTCCAACGGAATAATCATACCCACTCAAAGCACGTTCGTAAATTGCATTGGAAGGATCAACCATTTTTTCACCGGAAATATTATAATACATATTGGCCTGGTATTTGTTACGTCCGTTAGCATATTCAAGACCTCCTCCAACCCGGCCATGTCCATATTTGAATCCATGATCATAAAAAGTATTCACAGTATACATTGACGTCTTATCAGCCGAAAAGATACGCCGCCCAAGGATAAGATTAGCCACTGTACCTGCACTTAAATCATTGCCCAATCTGAACTGTGTGAAATTGGTAATCTGATCGGAAGGAACTCCAATTGGCTGGATGGTTTCGATTGAATAGATTGGCGTACCGTCCGTTTGAAAACGGAACCCAATATCCGTACGCTGCAGCCAGATAGGAAATTCATTTCGTTTAAAGTCTTGAATCCCCTGGACAATATACGAATTTCCCACCCTGGTTAATCCATCTTCTACGCTAACCTCCTCCGCAGAGCCAATGGGCTGCAGCATTATGGATAAAAGCATCAAAATGGATATTATTTTTCTCATCTGCATCCTCCCTTTCGACTGAAGCTATGCTAACAACCCCTATGTGCATCTAGAATGATTGCTAAAATTTTTCCAATTACTGGTTATCATTCTCATATTTAATTATTATTTTATAATATAAACTGTCTAATAATCAATACCATAAATATATCTTTCAGCCCTATATATTGCTTATGAAGACCTATTTTTTCATGAGCCACTTTCAGCTACAAACCGAACAACTTCCTAAACTCATTAGGCGTAAAACCATGTACTTTTTTGAAGTTGGCGATCAATTGACTGCTGTTCTTATAGCCAACTGCCGCCGCAATATTTTTAATGTTCAGGTCATCATTTGACAACAGCCGCATGGCTTCTTTCATCTTCTCCTGGCGCACATATTCATCCATGGTAATTCCGAAGGTTCCCTTAAAGCATTGGCGCAGTTTGGTTGCACCCATTCCGGCAATGGTCGTAAGCTGTTTAATTGAGGGCGGATTTAAAATGTTTTTATCAAGTTCCTCCTTGACCAAAAACATATATTTCTTGTTTTGATACGTAACATAACGGCGCCGCTCTTCTTGCAGCTGCCTTTTCCAAAACCATTCATAACGAACATTGCGTATAATCAATGCCAGCAATTCGCCGATCTTATTCTCATAATACATTAACGGTACACTGGCAATTCTTAGGGCATATTTTAGTTGCTCAAATAACAACAGGATGTCCGGAGTATTATACTGGGCAAACTGCCACCCATCATAATCAGCGAAATTGTAAGACGGCTCTACTGATTTATCTCGCAAATGTACATGAATCCATTCATCAAACAGCCAAATACTGGTAAACCAAATTGGTGCATCAGCGTCGAATACAATTTTAAATGGCTGCCTTCCTGTCTGCACTAAATGAATACCGGGCTGTAGCCGCCGTGCTTTCTTTCCAGGCTCTAGAATCGTAATCACACCATTAGTCACCGAGCATAGCCACCGCCCATTCTGCCTGATGTCATATTCCCTGACTACGGGCTTCAGCAAAGTAACGTAGGCGTTAGTAACAAATAATCCAGCAGAAGGATGTGCTTCCATCAGCCAGCTGTCACCATGTTCTGGCGGTAAGCAATATTCAACAACATTATTCTGATTAATTTTTGTACAGCCTAACTGGGCGGCCAACTCCGCACTGCCTGTCAAGTATTCATTCGTTCCCACGGCGATCTTCCTTTCCAACAATTGGCGAGACGTTAGAGTTTAATTCACGTAATCTGTTTCTTTATCATAACATGGAATCAGTATAAAAAAATAACCTGTATCGTAATTTCATACTGCCAAATACCACTAGGATACGGTTTTAAATCGCAAAATCATCTCAAACAGCAGCCTATAGTATGATAATTATTCTCACATCATAGGCTACTGATTGATTCTTTACACCCCCAAAAATCACCTTCTCCTTCAATTGACTCTATAAAAAAAGCCTTGCTATAATAGATCCAGGTTAGTCCACTATTTACTAATCCTAGTAGGGCTAATTGTCACTAGTGAATGTAATAAGCTAAGCAATTTTATTGATATTGATTATTTTTATCATATGATTTTTGCTGTTAGGCCAGCAACGAAAATCACCCTGATGAACCAAGGAGTCGATACTATGGAAAAAACAACATCTCATGCCAGAAAAAAACTTCTGTATGCCTTGCTAGGCAGCAGCCTGCTCTGGCAGTGGCCTAATGCTGCCTCCGCTGAAGAGGCAATTGAACCCCAAAGTGCTGTAGCCGATATCGCTTCGCCCCAATCTGAATTCACGTTGGAAGGCGTTGAAGTAACGGCAGACAAAGATAACTTAGCCAAACGCAGCACAATCGGTACCAAGACCGATGCAGCGCTCCGCGATATACCGCAGTCCATCAGTGTAGTAACACGGGACCAGCTTAACGCCCGTGGTGTAACTAACTTGGCAAAGGCCTTGGAATATAGCGCTGGTATCACTGCCCAACCATATGGTAACGATCCACGCTGGAACTGGAGCCTTGTGCGAGGATTTAGTGTCGGTTATGAGGGTACTCGTGTGGACGGCTTGAGTTTGTTTGGCAACAATTTCGCAATATGGGATTTTGAACCCTACGGCATGGATCGCCTAGAGATTCTGCGTGGCCCTGCTTCTACCCTCTACGGCGGCGGTTCGCCCGGTGGTATGTTTAACTATAGTGACGATCTTTTATGTACTGAGACTGGAAGGTCACGTTAGTGTTCTTGCTGATTTTCCAGGCAAGAGAGGGGGCGATGAAGGTACGTTTGGTACTACTATAGTTATCTGATAAATCCTGGTCACGAGCCAGCGCAGTCAAACGGAAGGTTAGGTTTTCCTGTCCATCTACCTGCCCTCCAAGATCAAGAGCGGCACTGCGAAAGTGGTCGCTGCCGCCTTGTAGTTGTATTTCCCGTAATGGTTCGGCTGTTGGCCGTTTGCTTACCCGGAAATACTGGAAATAGTATTTATCATCCTGGTGATAATCTTTATGGAGTTTCTAAAAAATATTTTTTAGGCATACCAGGCTGGACTGGTTATGACCGGGAGCAGTATTATTACGGCTATCTCCTAGATCACAAGGTGAATGATGTCTGGTCTCTTCATCAAAATTTTCGCTATGGTCATGTGGGTACAGTCTATAATATGAACTCAGCAACTCTACAGCCCGATGGGCACACCATGGCACTGAGTCCATTGTATATTTACGATGAAACCGCAGATTCCTATACCTTCGATACCTATGGAGAGGCTAAATGGAAGAGTGGCGTTTTAAACCATCAATCTATTGTGGGAATTGACTATCGGAAGGGTGATTTAGAAAGACGTTACGGCGAAGGTGGCAGTACCGCGGATATCGACCTTGACAATTTGAAGTATGATCAATCTTTGACTAAGCCAGAAACTTCGTTGATCTATAAGGCTACCGTTAAACAAACCGGCCTTTATGCCCAGGACCAGATTAAATTTGGCGATAAATGGACAGCGCTGCTCGGCGGTCGTCACGATCATTATGATCGTGACGCCGTTAACCCTCAGACTGGAGTAAGGACACGTCAAACAGCTGATGCTTTTACGGGGCGCGTGGGAATGGTATATCATGCTGGGCGTGGGCTGTCACCGTACATCAGCTACTCTGAATCATTTGAGCCAGTGGAAGGTCAAGATCGCCATGGTAAAATTTTCGACCCAACAACGGGCAAACAATATGAGCTAGGCATTCAATATGAGCCTGAGAGCATGAATGCACGTTTTACAGCCTCCATTTTCGACCTACGCAAACAAAATGTGTTGACCTCTGACCCACTGAACACTCCCAGTGAGTGGTTTAACGTACAAGTAGGCGAAATCACCTCCAAAGGCCTGGAATTGGAAGCCAACATGCCTGTCTTTAAAGGCTTGAATCTTACAGCTTCCTATACATTGCTGGATTCAAAAAAGACTAAAAGCAGCGATCCTACAGAAATCGGTCTTCGAACCCAGAGTGTTTCACGGCATAATGCTGCCCTGTGGCTAGATACTGCCACACCAAACACGATTTCTAAAGGTCTGAGCTACGGCGCAGGAGTGCGATATATTGGTTCCCGGTACAATGCTGCGAACACGGTTAAACTCAGCGACGTGGTGGTAGCCGATGCCTTAATCCGCTATGACTTGGCTGATTGGCATTACGCCCTCAACGTCCGAAACTTATTTGACAGGAAGTACGAGGCATCCTATGGATACGCAGGTGAAGAACGGACAGTATTGCTGACTGCAACCCACCACTGGTAGTCTGAAAATATAACTACATAAAATGAGGACCACCTGTCTAATGGGTGGTCCTCATTTTAACACTAATTTTACGTCAGAGTGTCCTCCTTTAATATGAAGAGGGGCTATCGCACTAAAAATAGTGTGGCAGCCTTTACTCATCTCTATTAGGCCACTAAATCCCAGCATCCTTTTCCTTTAATGGTCAAGATTTTCTGATGATAGACAATTAAGTCCTTACGATGACCAACGCTCATTACTCCCGTGCCCTTTAACTCACTGCGAATCAGACTATATAGCTTTTTCTCCGTAGCTTCATCCAATCCAGAAGTAGCCTCATCCAGAAACAGCCACTGCGGCCGCTGTAAAATGGCCCGGGCAAAGGCAATGCGCTGCTGCTCGCCCAGAGAAAGAACATGGGACCAGTTCTCCTGGTCATCCAAGCGTTCCAGTAAATGCTCCAAACAACATTTCTTCAAAATCCCCTGAATCGCTTCCTCTGAATATTCCTGACTGGAGCGTGGATAAAGCAGCGCTTCCCGTAAGGTCCCGACAGGTAAATAGGGCGACTGGGGTAAAAACAAACACTGCTGATTCTGGGGAATGTGAATATGCCCCTCGCCAAAAGGCCAAATTCCGGCAATTGCCTTGATCAATGTACTTTTGCCACAACCAGATGATCCGGTAATCAGCAAAGATTCACCAGGCTGCAGCCTCATGGCAAAGTTGTCCAGCAATAGCTCCCCATTTGGCAGCTTGAGGTTCAAATTCTCTACCGAAAAAGCCGAGTCAGGAGCGTTAATAATCCGAATCGACTGTTTCTGGTCTAATCGCTTAAACTCTTCCATGGTATCCATCAAAATAACCAATCGTTTTACAATGGCTTTTAGCTCCGTAATCTCTTTATACCAACTAGAAAAAAACAGGAGCGACCGTTGTACCTTTTCAAAAGCTCCCGTGATCTGCATCAGTCCTCCCAGTTGAAGCTCTCCGCTAAAAAAGCGCGGAACCGCAACAATGTAGGGAAGAGGCTCCGTACCCCTGCACATGGATTTATGAAGATTATCATACACTTTTTTAAAATAATTCCTGAGCAAATGACGTTCCCGCTTCTCTCCTGAATACAAAGCAATCTCCTCTGCATATTCCCGCAGGCGCACTAAGGCAAAACGAAAATCTGCTTCATAACGTTGCTGTAAAAAATTGAGCTGTACCAGGGGATGACCCATTTTCCCCATAACACAATCCACCATCAAAGCATATCCCAAGGCAATCCAAACCATATCACCGGGAATTGTGATACTCGACTCCCTCCAGGACAAAGAAAAACTACCTGACAACTCCCACAGAATCAATGTAAAACTGCATAGGATTCCAAGATTGTACAAGAACCACAAAAAAATCGTCAAGAGGGAATCAATAAATAATTTTACATCTTCACAAATCATCTGATCCGGATTATCAATACCGTTATCCTGAAGTTGCAGACAATAATATTTTTTTGACTGCAAATATTCCCCCAATAGCCGATCGGTCAGCCAGCTGCGCCAACTCACCGCCAACAGCTGACGCAGATAGTTTTGGTAGACACTTACCGCCCAAGCCGCCAGGATCAACCCACCCCAAAGATATAAGGAATCCAGAAATGCCGCCATATCCCTGTCCTGTAATGTATTGAAAAACACATTGCGCCATTGATTCAACCACACCTGGATATAAACACTGGTAATATTCAGCCCAATAATAACCAGCAATAGCAATATCGCATAGTTTTTTGCTTTCGATCGCCAATAATGGTTACCAACCTTCCAGATCCCTTGTAATAGGCTAAAATGCTCCACCTTTGCTCACCCTTCAAACGTATCCTTTTTGATACTGCCAATTATGAACATAATTATATGCGATAACGATAATCACTGTCAATTACGCTCTGGCTTTATTTCTATGTAAATTAGCGATTCACCAGAAAATATCACAGCCACCTCTTTGTCAGAGGTGGCTGTGATATTTTACAATCATGAATCGGACAGCTTCGTCCGGCAATAGTCAAATAAGTCTCACTGTGCCGGGAATTGGGAAATCTATGTAAAACCGATATTATTACATTAAATAAGCGAACGATTACCATTGTGAACAGAACACAACTGGAAGCAATGCTTAATGAATAAGCATTGATGTGGCAATAGAGCTGTTGAAAAGCAGAAAGAAGCAAAGGAATCATCCCTTGCTTCTTTTGCTTTCTACCTTCGAACTGACTCCCATGCTAACGACTGCATCATAAGCTTTATGGCATCACAAAATCCTTGATTGTAATAGATTTCTCCTGCAAGGATTTCTTTCTCCGTAAAGTTCTCCTGCATTTTGTCTACAATATCAATGCCTTCTTTCGATAAGATCTCCAATAACCTTTTTTTCAACTGATTATTTGATTGCTCTGCCTGATAATACCCTTCTGAAACTTTCTCTAAGCACCTTAGCTCCTCTGCATCATGCATATGTCTTAACTCTCGTGCAGCCGTTTCAAAAATCCTCATCGCAGCAACTCCTTTGCAGTAAGGTACAACTTGCAATGATTGAATATCACTCTATATTCCCCCATTTTTGGCTGTGTGAGGATTAAGCCCATCCTTCTAGGAACATCCAGCAAACAGCCTTTTTTAATGGGGAAATTAAAAAGCGCATGCCAGGTTTATTAACCTACACATGCGCTATTGTTGCGTCGTTTGTATCTATATCCGATAACCCGGCTGATTGGGGTACCACAAAGATATCGCAGAAAATCCCCCTTTATGAATAAAGGTTCCTGCCTAAATTACAGCCTGTTACTGGATAGGACAAATCGATTACTCAATGCAGCCGCTAGCCTCTGCCAAAACTACATTCTCTATGATACCCCGAACATACCTTTGCTTGTAATCAAGAAACGTTCACGGTATAATAAATCTGTCGTCGTGGACAGTTTAGCTGTTACGTGTAGGTGCCAACACACCTGCTCGTGCCTGAGAGTGGTGACACACTCTTAGGACACGGCGACTTTTTAATTTCCACCTATTACTAATTATAGTACTTTTTGTTGGGATTGCAAGCAAAAAAGTATCGTAGTCTTGTGATTGACTCCGCTCATTATTTTATACTGATTGGCACTAGAAATTCAAAGGCTTCATACGGTATTCATTTCGTTTCTCCGGCTTTCCAGCAATTTGTATGATAAAATATCCTCATTGTACAAGCATAATTGCCTATGATACAATAAATTAACGATATGAACGGGAGGTACAGCCATGGAAAAGATCTTACAGCAGTTACTAGAAGGCCAAAATAAACTATTTGAGAATCAAGATAAGAAAAGTAAGAAGCTTGATCTGATCGAACAGGCGGTACTGATCAACAATGATCGTTTAAATAACATTGATAGTAAACTCGCGAAAAACACAAGCTTTATCTCTGCCCTATCTCAAGATGTCGCAAGAACAGCAACAAAGAATTCGATAAATAGACTTGACACTAAAATTGATTTGATAAACAATAAACTTTTTCAAACTGAACAGATATCGCACTATTGAAAATCGTAAATAATTAGCTAATAAATCCAATTCTACCTGCTGAAAATATCAGCAGGTTTTATTTATACCTAGATGCCCTTCTGCAACTACTATTCTTTGTGACCAGTAAACGATGTCCTTAAACGATCCTTCTTAATAGAAACCCAAATCTCATAGTAATCAAGTCCATCTTTGTGAACACTTGTCAAATATCGCCCAATCAGAGGACCTGCAACCTGATTCCCCTGGTCTTGCAGCCACTGCATAGCTTCCGCGAGCATATGGTTGGTCTGTTCAGAGTAATCTGTGCCTGTGACGGTATATAAATAATCGCCTTCTCTCATGGCTGAGAACCCTTGCTGTTCGGCATGGGCCAACAGTTGTAAATTTTCTTCATCGAAGCTAATACCTAACTGCGACTGACAAAATCTCTGATTTTGCAGCAGCTCTGCCTGTGGGATAAACAAAGTATACCTGATCTGATTCAGCCAACAGCGATCCGGTTTCTTGTAGCTGCGAACAATATCAAACAAATCATCAGCTTGTGCACCGACAAATTTATAACGAAAATCGGGAGCCTGAACAATTGAAAATTGCCCCAGCATTTGCTCACATAATTCATAGTGTTCTACAACCTGAGTAAGCATTTTGCGCTGTCTGATTAGCCCTTGTATTTTGTCCTCTACGACTTGTTGATTATGTTTAAGGACATCCTTGATCTCGTGAAGATCCATCTTCGTCACAATCTGGCGAATATCCTTAACTGCCAAATCCATGTTGCGAAAAAACAGAATATCTATAAGAATGACCAAATCATCATACGAATAATATCGGTAGCCATTCTCTGCCTTTTTATTGGAAGACAGCAGCCCTGCTTTTTCATAATAACGCAGAGTATCAGTTGATAGGTCAAACAGTTTGGCCATTTCACCAATCGTCCACTTCTTTTCATTCATCTGCTTCACCTGCTCTAACTTTTTATCACCCGCCCAAAACGCTTCATTGGTCAAGATCGAGTGTTTTTGCTTTCGTAATTTTAATTTATAATTTTTTTCATTTTGACTATTGACATTTAATGAATTAAATAAGATAATATGAATCAAGAGATAATAATTATCGTTTAGTTGAATTTATCAACCAAGCATTAATTATTAGTTAAAATTTATATTTGGAGGTAATTTATTATGTCACTAATTGGAACAGAGGTAAAACCGTTTAAAGCGCAGGCTTATCACAATGGAAAGTTTGTTGAAGTTACAGAAGAGGCTTTCAAAGGCAAATGGAGCGTAGTCTTATTCTATCCGGCAGATTTTACGTTTGTGTGCCCGACAGAACTTGAGGATTTGCAAAATCAATACGCTACTCTAAAAGAACTGGGTGTGGAAGTATATTCTGTTTCCACGGACACTCATTTTACCCATAAAGCCTGGCATGACAGTTCGGAAACCATTAAAAAAATCACCTACATAATGATTGGTGATCCCTCCCATACGTTGTCAAGAAACTTCGAAGTGCTGATTGAAGAGAACGGTCTTGCTGATCGCGGGACATTCATCATCGACCCTGATGGCATCGTGCAGGCGGTTGAAATCAATGCCGGCGGCATCGGTCGTGATGCAAGCACACTGGTTAATAAAATTAAAGCAGCACAATATATTCGGAAAAATCCAAACGAGGTTTGCCCGGCTAAATGGCAGGAAGGTTCTGCTACACTGAAACCAAGTCTGGATCTTGTCGGAAAGATTTAAGAGGTGGGTTCAATGTTACTAGATCAGGATATTAAAGAGCAATTATCTCAATATCTTCAGTTGTTGGAAGGCAATGTGCTGATTAAAGTCAGTTCAGGCAGCGATACTATATCTAGTGACATGATTGCTCTGGTAGATGAAATCGCCTCTATGTCTCCTATGATCACAAGCGAGAAAACAAAGCTGCCAAGAACACCAAGTTTTAGTCTCCATCGTGCAGGAGAAGATAGTGGAATCACCTTTGCCGGTATTCCTTTGGGACATGAATTTAACTCTTTGGTGCTGGCTTTGCTGCAGGTTAGCGGCAGAGCACCAAAGGTTGAGCAAAAAATAATCGATCAGATTAAAGCAATTAAGGGTACGTATCATTTTGAAACCTATATCAACTTGAGCTGCCATAATTGCCCCGAGGTTGTTCAAGCTCTAAATCTTATGAGTATCCTTCATCCGAATATTACCCATACCATGGTCGATGGTGCTGCTTTTCAAGAAGAAGTGCAGAGCAAAGAAATTATGGCGGTGCCTTCGGTTTATCTGAATGGTGAATTTTTTAGCAGCGGTCGTATGGAAGTAGAGGAAATACTTGCCAAGCTCAGTGATGGCTCTGATGTCTCCGAAGTAGAAGAAAAAGAGCCCTTCGATATTCTTGTTGTGGGAGGCGGTCCGGCTGGAGCCAGCGCGGCTATTTATGCGGCAAGAAAAGGACTTCGTACCGGGATTGCTGCCGAACGGTTTGGCGGTCAGGTTAAGGACACCCTTGGAATTGAAAACTTCATCACTGTAAGATATACCGAAGGTCCTAAACTGGCGGCAAATCTTGAGGAGCACGTGAAAGAATACCCGATTGATGTGATGAAGCTGCAGCGCGGCAGACGCTTGGAGAAAAAAGAGCTGATCGAAATTGAGTTGGAAAATGGTGCTGTCTTAAAGAGCAAAGCAGTTATTCTTTCTACAGGAGCCCGCTGGCGCAATATTGGCGTACCGGGAGAAGCCGAGTTTAAAAATAAAGGTGTGGCTTACTGCCCCCATTGCGATGGTCCTGTATTTAAAGGAAAACCTGTGGCCGTTATTGGCGGAGGCAACTCTGGTATTGAGGCGGCAATTGATCTGGCCGGTATTGTGGAGCATGTGACTGTGCTGGAATTTTTGCCGGAACTGAAAGCTGATGTTGTGTTGCAGCAACGTCTTTACAGTTTGCCGAATGTGACGGTTTTGAAAAATGTTCAAACGAAAGAAATCACCGGTACGGATAAGGTCAATGGCCTTTCTTATATTGATCGCAGCACAGGAGACGTACATCATCTGAAACTTCAGGGGGTATTTATCCTAATCGGTCTTATTCCGAATACCGATTGGCTGGATGGCACGGTAGAACGCAACCGCTTTGGTGAGATCATTGTAGACAGCCGCGGTGCAACCAATGTGCCGGGAGTGTTTGCCGCGGGAGACTGCACAAATACTCCTTATAAGCAGATTATAATTGCTATGGGGTCCGGTGCGAATGCGGCACTAGGCGCATTCGACTACTTAATACGGAATTGATTTTCACGACGCAAAGGAAGCTCAAAAAAGCCTTTGCGTCTTTTTCTTTTGGCCATGAACCATTGCTATAAATTAAACGACTGCCTCACCTGCCTGGGCGTCAAGCCATGAATTTTTTTAAATGCCTCCGTAAACTTGCTAGGCCTCGCATACCCCAGAAGTGAACTGATATTTTGGATACTCATCTCATCATGCCATAACAAACGCAGTGCATGGTTCATCTTTTCCTGCCGTACATAGTCAGCTATACTCATCCCATAGCACGATTTAAACAATATGCGCAGCTTGGTGGTTCCCATTCCAGCAATAGCTGCTAGCTGCTTAACTGACGGCGGGTTTAGTATTTCCTTGTCTAACTCCGCCTTAACTTTCCAAATAAATTGTTGATTTTGATACGTTACATGCTTGGGGCGTTCCTTTTTTTGAAACCATTCCGCATGTTTCGGAGTTTGCACAGCACATAAAATTAAAGACAAAATTGCAATTATCTTGCTTTCAAAATACATTAGCGGCGTCACACCGCCTCTGATTGCAAATCGAAGCTGTTGAAAGTGCAGCCAGCAACTCTGGGGTATTATAGTAGTGACTTGGCCAGGTTAAAGCATCGTTTATGGTCAATGTTTCCTTCCACTCTCTATCCTGCAAGTATTTACTGATAAAATCGGCAAACACCCAAACACCAGTATATCGGATGTGCTTTTCATTGCCAAAGACTACTTTAAATGGCTTGCCCTGGTTAGCCAGCAGATGAATGCCTTGCCTCATTCGCCTTGCTTTCTTGCCCCTTTCGAAAATGGTAACATCACCGCTCTCAAAGGAGCACAAGAACAATCCTGGCTGCTCAATTTCATAAGTCTTGGTAACTGGTTGATGCAGTGTAAAATAGGCATCGCTAACAAAAAGACCAGTTTTAGGATGAATATCGATAAACCACCTATCACCATTTTCAGGAGGAAATACATAGGTAATACCTTTCGGACATCTGCTAAGTTCCCCGCTATCTTTAGTACATCTTAACTGTGCAGCCAGTTCGGCATTACCGTCAAAGTATTCATTTGTAGCCATATTCTCCCCTCCTTGCTATCTGTTTATCCCAAGTACAGCATCAGCCTTAAAACGGTACTTCACTTTACATCGTTTATCATATCATGTTGGCACACCATCACCAACAACGCCAACCAAAATATTAACCCTAAAATTTTCACAGAACTACCCCTCAAAAACGCAGTGACCTTTTGTTTTGCATGCCATCATATGAGTATCAATAGAACATTTCTTTTATCTTCCTATATACCTGCTTCTGGTCTTTCTGTACAGCCATTGACTGCCCTTAAATCTCCTTGCTATAATTAGCCACAAGTTAGTCAAAGCCGGCTTAGCAAACTAACTTAACTATTAAAAAATTCATCGCCATAATTAACAATTATTATCAATGTGTTTTTACAATTTAATTATCTACCCTATCATAAAGGGAGTCAAGAAGCATGAACAAAAGAAGATCCTCTCACCAAAAAAAGCTGCTCTATACTCTGATCAGCGCCAGCCTATTTTGGCACTCCCCACCAATTGTCCACGCCGCACCTTCCGGCTGACCGCTACTCGCCGTTGGTAACTATTACGACAAGTACATCCTAACTGAGAAAGACATCACAGTTGCTCTGGCAGCCATGATGCCTTTTTTGCTTTCACTGAATTCGCTCTCCGTCCAACCTGCTAAAATCAAGGTCGCATTACAAAGAGAGTGACTTACGAAACTGCTGCGGCGTGAAACCGTGGATTTTTTTAAATGCTGCTGTAAACCGACTAGGGCATCCATACCCTAGAAAAGTGCTGATATTTTGTACGCTCATGTCGTCATGGGATAACAGCCGCAATGCATAGTTCATTTTCTCTTGCCGTACATAGCCGTCGATGGTCACGCCATAATAAGACTTAAACAACTGACGCAGTTTGGTTGTCCCCATTTCGGCAATAGCAGCCAATTGCTTAACTGATGGCGACATCAGAATATCCTTATCAATTTCAGTCTTGACCTGCCAGAGAAATTTTTTGTTTTGATAGGTCACATACTTAGAACGTTCTGCTTGAAAGAACTTTTCCGAATACCCTTCAAGCTGGACACTACTCAAGATAGTGGACAGAATCTCCATAATCTTAACTTCAAAATACATCCGGGGCTTGTCAGTATTTCTGATACCATATTTAAGCTGTTCAAACAGCATAACCAATTCAGGGGTATTGTAGTAATGGCTTGGCCAGCTCAAAGCATCAGCCAGCGTAAGAGGCTCTTATTTTATAAAAAATATATAGTTAGACAGCCACCCTGGTCCTTCACTCCTGCACGAGTTATTCTTGACAAAATTATATCCCTTTTCTATAATGATAATAATAATCATTATAGAAAATATAAGCAAAGAGAGCCTAGAGCTCCGTGATGAAATTGTATTTCGCACGGAGTTTTTTATTTATATATTAATTTGCTGTTAATGGAGGAATATCATGAATATACGTCATAACATGATAAATAACACTGATTCAAATGAATGCCGTTGTTCAAAATGCAATAGACTATTATTCAAAGGTCAGGTAAAGTATATCGAAATCCAGTGTCCGAAATGCAGTTTAATACAAACCATTAAAAAGGGCAGATCGTTGCGGCTTATTGCTCTTAACGCTTCTAATGTTGATTTATATTATGCTGTTGGCGGAGAATTAGTCGGTCGCCCCAGTACTATGGCTTTGTCATCGGATCTGATGGAAAAAATTAAAGATGTGCCATCTGTAGGGGAGACACCAACTCCCAACATTGATCAGATTATCGCTTTAAAACCCGACTTAGTTTTGACTACTGATATTCATTTGCGTCAGCCAATCCTTGCCTCATTAGAAAAAGCGGGTATTTTAGTATACCTTCAAAGATTGAATAATTACCAGCAGATTAGCCAAACCCTGCGCTTTTATGGTGAATTGACAGATCATTCGCGGCAAGCTTATCAGGTGATTCATCGTTTGGACAGCAAATTGCAGCAGGTCCAAGCGAAAAGCAAAAATAAACCCTCACCAAAAGTCCTCGTTGTCTGGGGGTCTGCCGAAAGTTTTCATATGGCACTGCCAAACAGTTTTATCGGCGATCTTCTCTGCCGCCTCAATGCAATAAATGTTGTCCAAAGCGTAGGCGATGGCAATGCCATGGGATATGCTCCCCTCAGTCTCGATATTGCGATCCAGACCAATCCAGACCTGATCTTGCTAATTACCCATAGCTACGACACTAAGGTCAGTGACCAAATTCGCAATGAATTGGCACTTCACCCTAGCTGGAGAAAGTTAAAAGCCGTACAGGAAAATCGGGTCTACCAGCTGCCATATTGCCTGTTTGCTGTTAATCCCGGCAGCCGGGTAGATGAAGCCATTGACTATTTGTCCAATTTATTTTATCACTAAAATAACAGGCAAGGCTTCATTAAATGAACCAACTGCAACCTAGCCTGATAAACAAACCTCGAAACTAGTATTAGAAACTTAAATTTGCAAAATGCTTCTATATAAAAGAGCAGCAATCGGTTATACCTTTTGGATCACGGAGTGAAAAACAAATCGGCATACTAAAGTTCACTAGCATATGGATACTATTTCAAGTTGTATACTAACCCAAATTGATTTTAAAATGCTCCTTTTTAACAAAATAATTACTACTTAAACATCTTTAAATATGAGATTGTTTCTCATGTTATGGCAATTGCAACTATTTTTTTGACCTCTTATAATTAGGCACTATAGTGATTGACATATATTAAAACTTCTTGCTATAATGGTTCTCAACACAAGTTAAATATCACTATAGGAAATGTGTCCTTAACTCGTGCTTACGATTTGCCATCTAGATGTATCGAGAATGATTATTTATATCAAATATCATTCCTGTTACATCTAACAATTTTTTAAAAAACGAAAAGGAGTTGAATTAGAAGATTGTGTCGGCGGATACACCGCTGATAAGTGCAGATACGCTCCACTATGATTGTACTTTGAAAAGAACACCAGTCATTTCGTCCGATGTGGAATAGCCTTTTAAATTCACTCACTATTTGGCATGTTTGATCCCCTGCTAGCTATGCCATACCTCAAGTACTTGGCATACTAAAATGTAAGGAGACAGCAATGTATGAACTTTCGTCGGACTTTTTTATGTGCCGGCATCACTCTTCTTTGCTGGAGCGCACCAAACTGGGGCTATACCGCCCCTCTTGCCCTCACCCTTCCTGAGAGCATACACTTGGCGCTAACCCGCAGTCATGCAGTAAAAATAGCGGAGCTAGATGCGGCCAAAGCCTCCTTGGAAATTAAGAAAAATAAGTCTACTTATTGGCCTACCGTCAGTATGACTCATGAGCAGACTCAAATTGAAAAATCACCTAAACCAGAATACGGCAACTACTTGACAGCCAAACTTCCTTTGTCTGATGGAGGCAGAACCAAAAGCTTGGTGATGCAGTCACAAGAGTTTTATGAAGGAGTTACTGATAATCTGGAACATACCAAGCAACAGGTAACTGCCAATACGATGCTGGCTTATTATAATGCATTGCAAGCTAAGAGCCGTGAAGATCTTGCGAGCTTGGCTGTAGAAAACCTGACCCAGCATTTGGCACAAGTCAAACTTCAGGATGCGACAAAAAACGACTTTAAAAGGAATGTACAGCGAACTGAAGCTAAACTGGCGCAAGCCCGGCAAAATTACATTCGTATACATAATGAGCGCCAGTTGGTCACTAGCCAGCTAACAAGCCTTCTGCAGCTTCAGCCAGATCAGGAATTGACTTTGTCGGAAATACCGGGACAGTCTGCCCCTGAAACATTGGATCTTGCCATCCAGACTGCACTACATCAGCGCAATGATTTAAAGCAAGCCCGCAAAGAGCAGACCGTAGCCCAATGGGGTATAAAAGTCGCTGCCAGCAACAAGCGTCCTAATGTTTACTTACTCTTTGTCGCCAGTGACCTGTGGCTGCCAGAGCAGTATTGGTACACCACTGTTAGTGTATCCACTAATTTGTTTGATGCTGGTCGAGCTAATATACAAGTTCGCCAGGCTAGTTTAGAAGAAGCTAAATCACAAGAATATCTGGAACAGAAAATTGAGAAAATCACTCAAGAAACCAGAGAAGCCTTCTATTACTTTCAACAAGCTGACACTGTAATGAAGGAAACTGCTCAATTCCTTGGTAAAGCCACAGAGGATTATGAAACCGCTATTGCGGAGTTCCAATCCGGTAAAACCAACAATGAGGATCTTCTAAATTCCTATAGTACACTGGCCGAAGCTAAAGCCAATAATGTGAATGCCCTTTATGATTACCACAAATGCCGGGTAGATCTACTGCGAGCTACTGGTATGCTACCTATTTCATGGTAAGCAGTCTGACGCTGCTACTTTGCTTTTGCACTACATTTTTTACTGCTAAGAAAATACTCACAAAAATTATTTATAAGGAGCTAATATAATTATGGAATTTTTAAATCATTCAATAGAATTGTTTCACAAGGGCGGTCCTGTCATGTATCTTTTAGCGATCTGCTCGCTATTCGTGGTGGCAATTGCCGTCGAGCGCGTTTTGTACTACAAAAATACATTTGCTAATCCACAGACCTTTCATCAGGCACTACAACCTTTATTGGAAAAGCAGCGTTTGAATGATGCCATTCAATTATGTGAGCAAAAGCCACATACACTCTCAAAAGTAACCCTAGCCGGGCTTTTGGCTTCTCAACGAAATGGTCAAATAGAAAATGCTTTGGAAAGTAGTGCCACGTTGGCAGCTGATCGTCTGCGAGAACGCCTAGATGATCTGAGCACGATAGTTACTCTAGCCCCACTGCTTGGACTATTAGGAACTGTTATCGGCATGATCAATTCCTTTAGCGTGTTCAACGTACAATCTGGACAGCCCATGGCCATTACAGGCGGTGTCGGGGAGGCACTTGTTGCCACTGCAACAGGTCTTAGTGTTGCTACTTTGGCTCTTGTTTCCCACAGCTACTTTTCTCGAAGAGTCAACCGTATGATCAGTGATATTGAGCAAACAGCCGCATTAGTCATCAGCTATATGCCATTAAAAAAAGCAGCACGGAGAGAAACACATGAGATTGCGTAGTTTACGAGTAGATAATCAACCACAATTGATGATTATCCCTATGATTGATATTATCTTCTTTTTATTAGTGTTTTTTATGATGAGCACTCTTTATATGGTAGAGCAGCACACCATTCCAGTGAATCTGCCCCAGGCAGCTTCTGTTCAGCAGGATAAACCCAGCAGTATAAACATTACAGTCCTGGATAATGGCAGTGTAATGTTTAATCAGGAAGAAATACCGCTAAACTTGCTGGCTAAACGAGTCAGTCTAGAACTTGGAAAACAGCCGGATAATGTTTTTGTCTTAAGAGGCGATAAACAAGTACCATACGGTCAAGTAATCGCTGTTCTGGATGAACTAAAGTTAGCCGGAGCTCACCGAGTATCGGTAGCGGCAGAGAAAGTGAGGTAAATCAGCTATGTCCTATGCATTTCATTGGCGTAAAGCCATGGCTGTATCTTTTTTTCTTCATATTCTCCTCTTAGTGACGGCAGGCTATATCGCTTCTGGATTTACAGCTGCCTTGCCAATACAAGAAGAGGTCATTCTGGAAATGGATTTAATAAGTGACCCGGCAGATCGAGCTGGAAATAGCCCATCTCTACCGGAGTCACATCATTCCCAGGATATACCAAAACAAATTCCAACGGAAACAACGCAAATAGAACAAATCCAAACAAGTACTCCAGTTGTCAAGGCGGAGCCTGTTGTTACAGCCAGCAATTTAACCATGACAGAGGCTGAAGCACCAAGTTCCTCCTCCGCATCATCATCTAGTGAAGCTAGCAGTTCTAGTAGCTCTACAGCGTCTGCTGCGGTAAGCGGCGGTAGTTCACGCAGCGGTATTGCCGCACCAGGTATCTTATCAAAAGTAGATCCCTCCTACCCATCAGATGCCAGACAGGCTGGTTTGGAAGGTACTGCGGTGCTACGAGTACAGATTTTAGCAAATGGTCGTCCCGGTGAAATTTCTGTAAGCCGCTCTACTGGTCATTCATCCTTGGATGATGCAGCCGTAGCTGCAGTAGCAAAATGGAGATTCGTACCGGCCAAGGATCGGGATAGCGGCAAAACAGTAGCATGTTATACATCATTGCCAGTATCCTTTCGCTTGAAGTAAAAAAGCATCATAGAAATCATAGGATTTTAGTTCGATACATGAAAGCACAGAGCACACTAAGGGTTATCAACTCCCTTTAGTGTGCTCTGTGCTTTTTATGTATATTTTCTTCTTTCTCTACCTTTTTTATATCTTATATCATACTATACTGTAACTAAAGCTTTAACATTTTCTTGTTATAATTTTCAAAATATTCAGCTTAATGCTAGACTACGCTTATTCAGAGTGATATAATAAAACCAAGGAGATGATAATATGTTTGATAACTATCCATCAGCTTATTTATTACTATTATCCTCAACAATCTTCTTAGGAATTTATCTTATTGCACCAATTGTTGGATCATGGCATATGTTTTGTTCCATCGCAGTGGATGTCCTTAAATTTTCAGGTACTATTGTCTGTATATTTTTCTTACTTTGTGCAGTAATCGAAGCTGCTCATAATCTGTTCTTAAAGAATCGTCATCATTAAATGGGTGCTGTAGTATGGTTGTTTATCTTATAAAGCCTCGCTAATTCTTTATTAGAATTTTTGCAAGGCTTTTATTTTATGATTAGAGCAATATACGATCTATTGCTGATAAATTATAAAATAAAACTTAAAAAGGAACCACAAAGACGCAAAGGACACAAAGGACTTTATTTTTGCGTCTTTGTGGTTATAAGATAATCCTTAGCCCAGGAGCTTGTGTATCATATAGGCTACACCCTTATTGTCATTTGAAAGAGATACATACTTACAGATTTTTTTGACGTCGTCTTCCGCATTTTCAACTGCTACACTAAAACCAACTCTTTGCAGCATAGAAATGTCATTATAGTTATCACCAAATGCCATTACATGATCTAACGAAATATCTAAATGTGCTATCAAAGTCTCTAATGCATTACCTTTAGATGCAGAGGGATGAATCATTTCAAAAATATCCTTGCCCGCTATGGTCATTGACATACCTGTGTAATTACTAAAATACTCCCTCCCATGACGCAACTTGTCATCATCTAAAGTGATCGCTGAAATATTACCAAAAACAAAATCTTGCTCTAGTACTTCATTAAAATTATTGACAAACACTGCACTATCTAAGGTTAGAAAAACATCGATTCCTTCCCTAAGCTTCTCAGGTGTCATCTTCCTGACATGGTTAATTGCATTTTCATAATCACGGGTTAAGATAGTATGCGCATTAGCTGGCATGTATACGAAATGATCCGTACATAATGTATAGAAATACTTACGATAGCTAAGCCAATCAAGAGCTTCTCTTACGTGATCTTTATCCAAACCAATCGCTTTTATCTGATTTCCATTTTTATTATACACAAATGCACCATTATTTGATATTACGTGAGGTTTAAGGCCCGCCCGTTGGCATAGCGCCAAGACATTTCCATAATTTCTACCTGTTGCAATCGCAATTTCCATTCCTTTGCTTTGAGCCGCCTTAAGCGCCGCAACATTTTCCTCAATGACCTCATGATTCGAATCCAGAAAAGTGCCATCTAAATCAGATACGATTAGTTTCATAATTTATCACCTACACTAGAAATGAGTTAGAAGCGCATGTGCGCTTCATAATAATAGACTCTTTGCATCATTATATCCTAATGTATCACAATCCTCAATTGCAATAAGGTAAACTGTATTAGTACAGTTTTATAACGAGCAGAACAGTTACTACAAGAGTAAAGCATCTTTTTCATCAAAGCCGATCATGGGATTCCAAGCTACTTCCCATAAATGACCATCAGGATCGGAGAAGTAACCGCTATAGCCACCCCAGAAAACATTCTGGGCTTTTTTTATGATCTTTGCACCTGCTTTTTCAGCTTTAGATAAAACCCAATCAACCTCTTCCACACTCTTAGCATTGTGTGCTAACGTAATCCCTGAAAATCCTGTACCTTCTGCACTTACCGTTACATCTTCTGCAAGTAAATTCCGAGGATACAAGGCTAAGCCCACACCACCTAAATCAAAGAAAACAATATTATTCTGACTCGCATTGGAAGGTTTCCAGCCTAAGCCATCTCGATAAAACTGAAGAGATACAGCTAAATCCCTCACACCTAAGGTAATTAAGTTTAATTTTTGTCGCACAAAAACACCTCCGCCAACATTGTTTTAGAATTTTATTATCCTACACTTTAAACTACTTGTCTACCAGCGCTCCAACAATAAGTATGATCTTTCTGCCAAAGATAAATACTTACTCTGTATAGCAAATAAAGTAATGCGTATATTAATACTGTATCTGCAGATTACTAAAAAAACTATCATATCATCTCAAGGAGGAAATATGACAAATTTATTTGGCGAGTTTTTTGGTACTTTAGTGCTAATTTCTTTTGGTTGTGGCGTGAATGCAAATCTTACCTTAGAGAAGTCTTACGCCAAAGGAGCTGGCTGGATTTGTACTACTGCAGGGTGGGCTTTCGGCGTTATGATTGGTGCTTTTGCTGCTATTTCCCTGGGTGCCCCTCAGGCTGATTTGAATCCCGCTGTTACTCTTTTCAAAACCTTTGCAGGTACATACACCTTTGCACAGGCTATTCCTACCATGTTTGTTCAAATACTTGGCGGCATTGCAGGTGGCACTATCACTTGGTTAATGTATCTTCCTCACTGGGGAGTCACGGATAGCAAAGAAGGTAAGCTAAGCGTATTCTCCACGGGCCCTGCAATCAATAGCCCTATGGCAAACCTGCTTTGTGAACTATTAGCAACTGCTTTCTTATTAATCGCATTTTTTACCATTGCTAGTAAAGCCGTCCAAGGCAATCCAGGCTTCGGTACTGGTCTTAATATCTATATCATTGCGATGGTAATATGGGGAATCGGTCTGAGTATGGGCGGAACCACGGGTTATGCGATCAATCCTGCCCGTGATTTAGGTCCTCGTATTGCTCATGCGATCTTGCCTATCGCTGGTAAAGGCAGCTCAAACTGGGGATATGCTTGGATTCCTATCGTTGGACCCATGCTTGGTGCCTGCTTAGCCTTTCTATTTTGCAGAGCTGCAAATTTAGTTTAGGTGATGTAAATTGGGTACTCTTGATTTCTCCCTTGTTTGGAAAACCTTGCTCACAATACTTTACGGCACACTTATTTTACGCATTGCAGGACGCAAATCCCTAGCCCAAATGACCGTAGCCCAAACGGTAGTCATGTTAGCAGTGGGTACCGTTCTAATTGAACCCCTTGTAGGAGCTGAACTAATCGATACCTTTGTGCTAGTTGCAGTTGCCGTGTTTACTCTGATCGCAATTGAGTACTCTGAAATCAGATTTCCATTCTTAAAGAAAATTTTTACTGGACATCCTGTAGTGCTCATTGAAAATGGAGAGATGAAACGAGAAAGGCTCAAACAAGTTCGAATGACAATTCAACAACTAGAAATGGAACTTCGTCAAGCAAGTATTTCTAAAGTATCTGATGTAAAATGGGGAACCATTGAACCCAATGGACGATTTGGATTTATACTCAAGGATGAATTACAACCTGTTGACCGCTGGGAATTTGAACGCTTGCTGGATCGGTTGGCAAACATCGAAAGATCTATAACAAATCATTCCAATGGAGCTCTCGATGCCCCTCCTCCAGCACCTATTGGAAATGAAATAAAAGATTCCCACTCGGAAGAAGATGTTTTTAAAAAGCTAGTCTGCGAAGTTAAAAAATAGTGCAGCATAAGTCTATTTTATGCTGTACTATTTTTTAACTTTTAAGAATCAAATAGATCCCATTACTCAATTGTGTTACATCCCCTTTAACCGTCTTTGCTATCTCAAGTGTTAGCTTTTGCTGCTCTTCTTCATCCTTAGCTTCAAGGACGAATGCTTCACCTGCACTTAGTATTTTATGATTTGAGAGAGTAACTGCAGCAATGATTGTTGCTGTCTGCCTTTGTGTACTTTCATTCCCCATGTTTACTCCTCCACCGCTTTTGATCGTAATACGGCATGACTCTTTTTAACGGATTCTAATAAAGGTGTATTCTTAACAACGTCAATCAGTTTCTCAAGATCTCTAACGATAGGCACAAATAATATGATAATTTTTCCTGTTTCATAGTCTTTTCGTGTGAAGTTATATCGCTTAGCCCCAAGTGTCCGAGTCGCTTCAAAAAGAATTGCCTTTCGCTGCCCAAAATTATGAAGTGCAATAGCAGAATGTTTCTGGTTGGGTTCAATGATAACCGCTACCCCTTCCTTCGCAATCATCTTCTGAGCGTTCTGAGTTCCTGCAAGATTAGTTACGAAAGTACCTTCTACAGAAACTTCGCAGCCTTCTACTTTTATTTCGGCAAGACGAACGGCTGCAACATCCCCGACACTTTTCCCCTTGGAAAATCTACTAATCACCTGATAAACAATACATCCGACAAGAATCCCTACCACCACCTGATACATTATACCGATGTGTAATGCAGCAACGATCTCCATAGAAGCAGCCGTGGTTAGGGAAACAACCAATGCAAAATAATTTCTTGCTTCGAAAGTCTTGGCGATTCCATCTATGTACGCATTCCCACGAGGAGTGTATTCGGTCTCCTCCAAATCTTTTAAGCTCTCTCTTTCCGTCTTTCTAACATCACGAAAATTTTGAACAGCCAATGCAAGAAAAGTGACAGCCGTGTAATTGTTTGACTTGATAGCTGGAATAGCAACAGCTCCAATGGATGCGGCTACAAATGCCAGCACTACGTGAATGAGAACTCCATTGGGGTAGGAAGGATATTGTTTATAATCGACTTTTAGTACAAGCAACCTTGCTATCGTTCCCATTGCGATTGCTATAATGATTAACCACAAATTTTCAGTAGATATAATCATCGGCCCGCGTCCATCCATTATATCGCCTCACTTTCATATTTCATCTGATATTTCATCGGAAAACCGTACTTTAATCAGTCTATCTTTAAGAAATCAGATGCACAGTAATTATTATTTCTTTGTTCCAATAAAAAAATCCTCAATTTAATATTACTAATAAAATTTGACATTTCAGCTATCATTCGATACAATGGATCATGTGACTTAAATGGCTCCGTAGCTCAGCTGGATAGAGCACTTGACTTCGAATCAATAGGTCGGGGGTTCGAATCCCTCCGGGGTCACCATGAAAATCAAGCCTTCGCAGGTTTTGCGGAGGCTTTTCTTATGTCAACTTATGCAGTTGCTTTGAAACATAGCTGCCTATTATTCTCCCGGACACAATCGTACCCGTTTTCTTTTTACCCATTTACAGCCCTGCCGATTAATCCCAAATAAAATAACAAAGGATGCCTATCCTTCTCATGTAGTAAGTGATAGGCATCTTTTCTATTTATATGCTCCGTGTCCCTTATTTGATCACGAAGAATATAAGTCAAGATATTCTGATTATCAGAACACATCAGCGTCCTTCTTATTGCTTCCTTACAACTTATAAAATTCTTCAAAAGATGCTGTTACATAGGTATGATCTAAGACCCCTCCCAATTCCCTGACAGAATGCATAGCAAGTATAGGAGTTCCCATATCTACAGAGCGTATAGCTAAATGAGTCGATGAAATAGGACCGATGGTAGAGCCGCCTGCTAAGTCAGAGCGATTAACAAATTTTTGTACAGGTACACCTGCTTTTTTACATATTTCTTCGTAAACTGCATCAGAATTACTATCGGTAGTGTAGCTTTGCTTGGCACTAATTTTAATCACGGGTCCTTTATTTAAAATAGGTCTATTTACAGGATCATGCTTTTCCCCCATATTGGGATGTACAGCATGGGCAAGGTCTGCAGAAATCATAAAAGATTTTGCCAGTGATCGAAAAAACTCTTCTCGTCCTTTGCCCTGGGAAATAAGAATCCGCTCTAAGACAGTAGAAAGAAATGGTGAATCTCCTCCCTGCTTGGTTCTACTGCCGATTTCTTCATTATCAAAGGCGACCAGTACATTTGTTGCTTGTGCTGCCGGGGCTCTTAAGAGCGCCTCCAGACCTGCATGAACCATCGCTAAATCATCTAATCTTCCTGAAGATATAAACTCATTAGTAAGACCAATAATACTGCCCTTTTCGTATTCATAAAGGTATAAATCAAAGTCGATAATACTTGATACATCTACCTTTAACTCTTTTGCAATCTCATTGAGCAGATAATTTCCCGCTTCTAACCTTTCATTTACATGAGCCAACAGTGGCAGTGTGTCTCTTTGGGGATTTAGTTCTATACCTTTATTAATTTCTCTGTTCATATGTATTGCAAGGTTCGGAATAATAAGGATCGGTCTTTTTATATTTACAAGCTTAGTTGCTGGATATAAGATATTTTCACTTCTTACCGTAATTCTTCCTGCTACCCCTAATGGTCGATCCAGCCAGGTGTTTAGTATAGGGCCGCCATACAATTCCGTATTGAGTCTGATATAGCTTCCTTCACTAGTCATCTCTGGTGCAGGCTTAATTCTAAAAGTTGGTGAATCGGTGTGCGCTCCTATAATTTTAAAGCCCGACTCCTCCAGATTTCCAATTCCTAAAACAAAAGCAGCTATTGCAGAATCATTCTTGGTTACAAAATATTTACCACCTTTTTTAAGATTCCACGTTTCATCTTCCCGAACTTCTATAAAACCGCAATGATGCAGGCGCTTTTTTACTGTATCCACAGCATGAAAAGCCGTTGGACTTTCATAAATAAAGTCAATAAGCTCCTGGGCAAACTCTAGTTCTTCTATCATTTTCATAAACCTCCCAATCCATTTATAGAACTAATTTACAGATAACAATTCGATACCTATTACCTGTATTTATCATCAAAAGATAAAAATCCTGCAAATTGCTTTTTAGTCTTGACAGCAATCTTATTATTTAGGGTTTGCGAAAAACCCATTCCCTATTATAATGTTAATCAATGGTATATGATTGCTTACCCTATTCATTGAAAGCGATCATACTAGTGTATGCCTCTCGGAAAGTCTCATTTAGACAGGCAATGGATGAGCATAACTATAAGTGTAGGTTAAGTAAAACGGCGGAGCGTTAGTTATGCTCATCTATTGCCTGCTTACGACTAGAGATACTTGTTTTTTCGAGAGATTACTACTCTATTTTTAGGAGGAATGCTGAATGAATGAGATCATTAACAACATCTTGACCAGAAGAAGCATCAGAGTCTTTAAGGAGGAACAAATCCCCGAATCTGATTTAAACGTAATTTTAGAGGCGGCAACCTTTGCTCCTACGGGTATGAATGCACAATCTTGGCATTTTACTGCAATACATAGTAAAGAAAAATTAGCACAATTCAATTCCCTTGTGCAAAAAGTACTGGTAAAGCATCCTGGTGAAGATCCCAGTATGCCTTATATCGATTTCTTAAAGAAAGTAGCTGAGGCACCGAACTTTAATTTTTTCTATCATGCTCCTACCCTTGTTATCGCTTCTAACTCTATAAGCTCTGCTTCTGCCGCCCCTCAATCTGATTGTACAGCAGCTTTGCAAAATATATTTTTAGCAGCCCACTCTTTGGGTATTGGTTCTTGCTGGATACATTTATTAGTACTAATTTCTGATTTACCCGAAATTAGAGACCATTTAACTGAATTAGGAGTTCCTCCTGAACACAGAATCTATGGCTCTGCTGCCTTAGGTTTCCCGGGAAGAAGTACTCCTAAGCCTGCGCCAAGGAAAGCCGGTACAATTACAATTGTAAAATAACTTACACTTTCTGATTTTTCGCAAAAAAATTCCTAGAAGAACAAAGTTCTACTAGGAATACTTTTTTATGTGAAAAATGATCAAGCCACGATTAATTTATCTTCTTTTTATCTACTCTCTTGTGTAAAATCTCTTGAATTATGCATAGAATAACATATAGTGTAAATACTTTATGAAGAGTATCCAATATCAAGATTGGAGGACACAATATGATACTACACTCAAATCTTAGAAATTTAGTAGTCGGAGTAGAAGAAAAAGTGCCCTTAATCAACGGCAGCAGCGTTACTTACATTAATTTTGATAATGCAGCAACCACTCCCCCCCTGCATGCAGTCATGGACGAAATATTTAATTTTGCCCCCTGGTATTCATCCATTCACCGCGGTACAGGTTACAAATCCCTGCTTTCATCTGATATCTATGAAGAAGGAAGAGACGTGATCAAAAACTTCGTGAATGCAGATCATCAGAGAGATGTTGTTATTTATACAAAAAATACCACTGAGTCTATTAATTTGCTGTCTTTTATTTTAGCAGAAAAGGATGATAAACAGGTCATCCTCGCTTCCGATATGGAGCATTTAGCGAATGATTTACCGTGGAGAGATAAATTTACTATTGATTATGTAACTATCGATAAAAACGGCATGTTTTCTTTAGAAGATTTAGAAATGAAATTAAAAAATTATAGAGGAAGAGTAAAAACAGTCGCCGTTGCTGGAGCCTCCAATGTAACTGGCTATAAAAATCCAATTCATAAAATCGCCAGATTAGCTCATCAGCATGGCGCAAAAATTCTTGTAGATGGAGCACAATTGGCACCTCATGCCCCTATTGACATGAAAGACTATGATTCTCCAGAACACATCGATTATCTAGTATTCTCTGCCCATAAAATGTATGCACCCTTTGGCATTGGAGTTCTCATTGGTCCACAGGAAACCTTCGAAAGACAAGAGCCTTTTTGTAAAGGCGGCGGTGCAGTAGAATTAGTTTCACATCAATTTATCGAATGGTCTCTTTCCCCTCATAAAGAGGAAGCAGGCACTCCTAATGTTATGGGTGTAGTAGCATTAACAGCGGCAATTAGGACCTTAATGTCGATTGGCATGAATGTCATAGATCAATACGAACAAGAGCTGATCCACTATACCATTCACAAATTAACATCCATTCCTGATCTAAGATTATATTGCTGTGCTGAAAAGAATGAAGATCGACTAGGCATCATTTCTTTTGATCTTCCAGGTGTCCATCATGAATTGTTAGCAAAGATGCTCTCCTATGAAGGGGGTATCGCTGTAAGAAGCGGCCTATTCTGTGCTCATCCCTATGTTGAAAAGCTTTTAGGTCTAACCCCCAACAAGTTAACCTATTATCAACAGCAACCTGAAGTTCCTTTTCCTGGATTAGTACGGCTAAGTCTAGGATTCTATAATAATAGCAATGAAATTGATCTCTTCATTGATTTATTAAGTGAAATTGCCCAAAATAAACAGGCATACAAAGAAAAATATCAATCTGAATGTTAGACTGCTTACTTAAATTAGTAAGTTTTTTTTTGCTTTTAGTATCAGAAATTATCATTGCCTTTCATAACGTATTCAGAATACATACTATCGTTTTTGTGAAAACCTATTGCCTTTGGCTTACTAATTCCAATATAATGAAAGAATGTGAAGGAGAGATGTAAAAATGAGTAAATTGAAAGACATGAGTAACACAACATTACAAGGCTATTATGCTGAATTATCTAAGAGCTATCAAGATTTTCAGGCTCAAAACCTTAAATTAGATATGTCCCGGGGAAAGCCCTGCACTGAGCAATTAGATCTTTCTGCTGATCTTTTAGATTGCCTTACCAAATCCGATTATAAAGCTTCGAATGGAATTGACTGCCGAAACTATGGCGGAATCGACGGTATTCCCGAAGCAAAGAAACTTTTCTCTTGGATTTTAGATGCAAAACCCGAGGAAATTATCATTGGGGGTAATTCCAGCTTAAACATGATGCATGATTTAATTTCTCGCGCCATGCTGCATGGCTTGCCAGAAAGTGATGTCCCTTGGAGTAAGCTGCCAAAAGTAAAATTCCTCTGTCCCAGTCCTGGTTATGATCGGCATTTTGCCATTTGCCAGCACTTAGGAATTGAAATGATCAGAGTTAACTATCAAGATGATGGGCCGGATATGAACCAAGTTGAAAACTTAGTGGCCTCCGATCCAGCAATTAAAGGCATCTGGTGTGTACCAAAGTATAGTAATCCCACTGGTATTATCTATTCTGATATCGTTGTAAAGCGTTTGGCAGCAATGCCTACAAAAGCACCTGATTTTCGTATTTTTTGGGATAATGCTTATGCAGTACATCATCTCACAGATACCCCTGGCACATTACTTAACATTCTGCAAACCTGCAATACCGCAGGTCATCCTGACCGTGTTTTTGAATTTGCCTCAACATCTAAAGTTAGTTTCCCTGGCGCTGGAATTGCTATGCTGGTCAGTAGTGTTAACAACATTAATTGGCTTAAAAAACAGCTTAATATACAAACCATCGGGCCAGACAAATTAAATCAGCTGCGTCATGTCCGCTTCTTCAAAAATGAAGCTGGCATAAAGGAACATATGGTGCGACATGCAGCCATTATTAATCCTAAATTTAATTTAGTCCTGGATATCTTAGAATCAGAGCTGGGCGGCGAAAATATTGCTTCATGGAGCAAACCGCAAGGCGGCTACTTTATTAGTCTCGACACTCTCCCAGGATGTGCAAAAGAAATAGTAGCAAAAGCTGAAGCTGCCGGCGTCCTACTCACTCCTGCTGGTGCTACCTACCCTTATGGCAAAGATCCCGAAGACAAAAATATTCGTCTTTCTCCTACCTTCCCTCCATTGTCAGAATTAAAACAAGCTATGGAATTGGTTGCACTTTGTGTGAAGCTAGTTAGTGCAGAGCATGAATTGGCTGCTAGAGGGCTGTAAATCTCTTTCATTTTAATATGCGTAAATAGTTAAAGGGGCTGTCGCACTAAAATGGTGTGGCAGGCCTCTTTTTGTAAAAAAACAATTCCCGGACTTCGAAAAGTCCGGGAAAAGGTGTAAAATTTATTTGATGATGAATTGCGTAAGTTGCGTAAAGAAAATTCTGAGTTAAAGGAAGTATACTTTTTGTAATTTTGCAATTATGATCCGGACATTATTCTTTTCTTACATGCAGATTATGAATCGGCTATTGCTAAAGTACAATTGAAGCACGGGGGACAAAGCTCATTTTAGAATTATCATGAATGTGCAAAAAACAGGAGTCGCTGGTTTGCTGAAGATGCAAGACTGGAACAGACTTATACACTAATATCGCCAAGCACTGGTGTCTCAAAATAGTATTTAATATCATCGATATTTTTGAACTTACCTAAAGCACACATTAATTTAACTATGCTGGCTTCTATATTCATGTCTCCTGCACAAATAACCGCATTTTTAGCGATTTCTTGTCCTACCTCGTATATGCCTAAATCAATTCCCTCTTCCAGACATTGAGTGGTAATGACGACCACTACTCCGGCAGCAATGAGTTCTTTCACTTTCGTAAGAATATCATTATTCTCTTGACAAGGTATTCCACCGATTCCGAAACTTTCAATAATTACCCCTTTATAATGCTCCTTCAAAAAGTCAAGAATATCCGGTTTTATTCCAGGAAACAGCTTAACTACCATCACATCCGTACATATGGAAGTCTGCAAATTGAATGGCTTGCTTGCATCAACCTTTAATATATTGCAAACGTCTTTGCTAAAAGTAATCTTTCCCAGTTTTATTTCGGCAACGTTGGCGCAGTTTATACTTTCAAAGGCATTCATATTACGAGTCCTGATTTTTTTTGCTCTGGTTCCATTGATAATTTTTCCGTCAAAAGCAACAAAAATACCCGGTATACCTTCAATTGCAAATCGTATAGCATCCGATATATTCTTCTTTGCATCCGTATATAATTCCCCTATTGCAATTTGTGAACCTGTTACAACAACGGTCTTCTTAATATTTTGCAGCATATATGACAATGCCGCTGAAGTATATCCCATTGTATCTGTACCATGAGTTACAACAAACCCATCGTAATCATGATAATTTGCATAAATTGTTTCAGCGATTTTTATCATCAAATGCGGATTCATATTTGTACTATCTATGTTCATAATCAGCATGCCACTGATATCACACATATCCTTTATTTCGGGAACTAAAGCCAATAATCCCTCCGCATCAAACGAAGGAGACAAACCGTGGCCGCTTTCCGAACAGGCAATTGTCCCTCCAGTCGCAATCAACAATATTTTTTTCATACATAACTACTCCTTTTACTAACAATTCTGCATTAAGCCCTTTAGTTTTGTGTGTTCTACTTGCGAGCAAGTCAATACATCGAAGGGAATTCAAGCCATTCCAGAATTTATCTTACTCAGGCATACACTTAAGAGGATACCTTTTGTGCCAGAACTTGCTCTTCATTCTTTTTCCACATGAACAGGCCAGTATAACCACAGAAAATAGTAACTGCGATACAAGCAAAGGTGAGCCACATATATGGCAAATATTGAAGCGTTCCCACACCTAAAATACCGGCCATGAAAATACCATTATCACTCCATGGCACCATACTTGATGTCAAAGTACCGCCAAATTCGGAATTTCTGGAAAGAACCCTTCTGTCATAACCTAATTCATCGTATTTTCCCACCATAATTTTAGGTGTTAAAATTAATGAAACATACATAGCACTACCAAATAAATTACCAAGGAAAGCAACAATAATTGTCATAACTGACAATGAACCGCCTGATTTTATCCCTTTTTCCACTTTTTGGGCAATAACTTTTAATATTCCAATTTTTTCCAAGAGGCCGCCAAAACCCAGACCAAAAAGAATGATGCCCACTGACCACAACATAGAACTCATTCCACCACGACTCAAAATATTATCTATGAATACCAAACCAGAATGTTTAGGAATTTGGGCCCAAGCGGTCGTTATTGCTTCAACCGGCGATAAGCCTTGGAAGACTATACCCCAAATAATACCTAAGACCGCACCAAAGGTAATCACGGGAATTGACGGCATTCTCATTACCAGCAACGCAAGGACCACCACCATGGGAATTAAGCTGAGCAGGCTAACATGATACATACTGTTAATAGCATCCATAACCGCATTCACTTTACTTAAATCTACTGTGTTATTTCCAACAACAGTAAATCCGGTAATTGTAAATGCAATAGCTGTAATAATATAGCTTATTAGAGAGACCGGCAACATACCTTTAACGTGATCAATTACATCTAATTCCGTCATAGAAGCGGTTATTATACAACTATCCGATAAAGGCGAGAGCTTGTCTCCGAAGTATGCACCGGATAATACCGCACCTGCTGTTATTGGTGCCGGTACGCCAAGCCCCGCGCCAATTCCCATCATAGCAATTCCTGCGGTACCAGCTGTGCCCCATGAAGTACCTGTTGAAAGTGAAGTAATACTGCAAATAAGCAAAGTGGCTAATAAGAAGATAGATGGATGAATCAATTTCAATCCGTAATAAATCAGGCTGGGAACAACACCACCCGAAATCCATGTTCCGACAAGAGCACCGACTGCTAAAAGAATAATCACTGCATTCATACCATTATGAATACCATCAGTAATTGCTTCTTCCATGCTTTTGTAACTATGACCTACCAATTTGCCAATAAGCAGAGCTAAAAACCATCCTGAAAATAATGCCAAATGGATTTCGATCTTGAATGCTTGGCAAGCAAATGCTAAAGCAAGAAAACCACCTAATACGAAAAATGCTTGTCCCAATGATGGTAATTTAATGTTATCCGACATAATTCCAAATCCTCTCTTTTATTAGTTTATATCCCAAAAACCTGCTACGATCTTCATTCCATCTCCTTCCAGGTTCATATAGATACAAAATATATAAAAGCAAATTCCATGCCAAAGTCAAATCGCAAGCATTTTGTGCCAATTTTACGGCTATTTAGACAAAAAAAGATATATCATTTTAAAAAAGATATATCTTAGGGAAATAAATTTCCACGCTAATAGGAAATTTATTTCCTGTTAGCGCCTGCGGATAATTGGACCGGGTTGACAAAATATCTATAATATAATGCCAACCCGGTCCAATTTTCTGTATCTTATTATTTTAGATTATATTCTGTAATTTTATTGAACAACTGTCTTCTCGTTATATCTAATTTTCTTGCCGTTGCCGACATATTATAATCACTCAGTTCAAGGACTTCTGCAATATACTTGGCTTCAAATTCCTTTCTCACATCTTTGAGAGATTTAACTTCGACAATTTCATTGTTACATTGTTCGCCCTTTTTATACTCCGGCAAATCAACTTCTTTTATGATACCATTGCTTGATAAAGCCACTAATCGCTCGATGATATTTTTTAACTCTCTTATATTTCCCGGATAATCATAATAGAAAAGAAAATTCATGACTCCCTTTTCTATTTGATTCACTTTCTTTTTAAGTTCAGCTTCTGATCTTTTAAAGAAGAAGTCTATTAAATCCGTCAGGTCCTCTTTTCTATCCCTAAGAGGTGGAATTTCTATTGTAATGGTGCTCATTCGATAAAACAAGTCTTCTCTAAATTCACCCTCCAGAATCGACTTGTGCAGGTTCTTATTTGTTGCACAAATAAGCCTAAAGTCCACATCAATTGATTTATTACTTCCAATTCTTTCAATTGCTTTTAATTCTATTATCCTTAACAGCTTGACCTGCGTACTAAGAGATATTTCCCCTATTTCATCTAAAAAAAGTGTACCGCCGTGTGCTGCTTCAAATCTTCCTTTTCTTTGCTCTACCGCACCGGTAAAAGCACCTTTTTCATGGCCAAATAGCTCTGATTCAAGTACATTATTGGCTAACGCATGACAGTTGATAGCAATAAAAGATCGTCCTCTCCGGTCACTGCAATGGTGAATATAGTGGGCAAAAACTTCTTTCCCCACGCCAGACTCTCCCAATATCAAAATATTTATATTACTTTGCGCTGCTTTTTCCGCTATATCCAGTACTTTTTTAAATCTCGAATTCTTGGTTTTTAGCATGAAGTTATGATCTATTTGCTGGCTTCGCACCAGTTCATTATTATTTTCCAAACCTGCTAGCTTTTTGATTTTACCTATCTCTATGAGAAGCTCCTCAGGATCGTGACTCTTTATAAAATATGTAAACGCTCCTTTTTTCATCGCTTCTACTGCATTTTGAACTGTGCCGTATCCTGTTACAATAATTACTTCCGTTTCAGGGTGCTTTTCTATTATCTGCTCCAAAAGTTCGATCCCACTCATTCCCGGCATAATTAAGTCAGACAATACCAAATTAAAATTTTTCTGTTTTAATTTTTCCAAAGCATCTTTACCGCTGCAGGCCGTCTCTGTAATATATCCTTTACTCTCCAGTATCATCTGAAGAACTTCTCTATATTCTTTTTCATCATCTACTACCAGTATCTTCAAATTGTTATTGCTCTTCATTAGTTATATCTTCCCCCTTTAATGGCAGCGTAATATAAAAATCAGTACCTTTCCCCAGTTTACTTGAAACTTTAATATCTCCGACAAATTTTTGCACTTCATTATATACAATATATAACCCCAAACCGGTCCCTTGTCCCAGCCGCTTCGTAGTAAAAAAGGGGTTAAAAATATTATCCAGATCCTTTTCATTAATCCCAATTCCAGTATCTGAACATGAAATAAACAGCGTATCCTGTTTTTTCTCACAGCGAATTGTTAGTACTCCGCCATCAGGCATCGCATCAATGGCATTGGCAATCAGATTAATAAAAATATGCTTTATTGACTCTTGATTTACATAACATATGATATCCGTGTCACATATAATCTCTTCTTGAATATTTCTTTTGACCATTACTTTATGTTCCAGTTTTATAATACTACTAATACAATCTCTAATGTTGATATTTTCTCTGCTATTACCTGAAATTCTAGAAAAATTAAGTAAATTTTCTATGACATTACTCGCTTTTTCAACAGAAGCTTCGATAACACTAACGGCTTCTTTAGATACATTGTGATTTATGTTCATATCATTTTTCAGAAGATAGCAATAATTTCGTATTAAGCCCAGCGGATTCCTAATCTCGTGAGCTACCCCTGCTGCCAACTGACCTATGGCCGCCATTTTATTGGAATGCAAAAGCTGCTGTTCAACGACCCTGGAACTTGTAATATCTTTAATCATAATAAGTATCCTATGTGTATTTTTTAAATTATCCTTAAGCGGAAAAGTACTCATTTCATAGATTCTATTTCGATATTTAAACTCATATTGCAAGTTTTTCTCTTCAAGCAGCGTCCTGTTGATTATACAGCTATCACAGTCAGCAGTACATAAGCTTCCAGGAAATTCCCGGCATTTTTTATTAATTATGTCATTTTTGTCATGTTTCATTATGTCACAAAAAGATTTATTGACTTCAACTATGCGGTAGTCCTTATTCACGATAATCATCCAATGGATTAACCCATTGAAAGTAGTTTCCAAATCATTTCTACTCATATATAACTCTTCAGTTCTTTTTTGTACTTCTTTTTTTAATTGATAATTCCATGTATAGAACAGGAAAAAGCTCATAAGTATTACAATACTAAATATTCCAACACTTAAACCTAGTTTTTCCAATATCTTTTGTTTTATAAAAGGTGCCGATATACCAAACCATTTTTGCTGTATCTTTGCCATCGTATTTTTCCGGTTCAGATTATAAATCCCTTTATTGATTATATTAAGAAGAATTTTTTCCGATTTGGGAACTGCTAAAACACATTCCTTTTCGTAAATGGGATTCTCAAGGATTTTAAATTCATTTTCCAAATTCAATTTATCAATCAGCCAGCTGATTACCGGTTCGTCCCCTACTACCGCGCTTACTTTTCCTTCTTTTAAACGCATAATCGCCCCATAGTAATCCGGTGCATATACATAATCAATACTATCAACCTTTGAATTTAGAAATTCACAAACATAATCTCCTTCCTGAGCCGCGACCGCCTTATTCCGTAAATCATTATAGTGACTAATTTCCTGATTATCCCTAGGAACCAAAATAATAGATTTTTCATTATATATAGGCTCGGAAAAAAGATAATACTTTGCCCTTTCTTCGGAAGGATACATATCACAAATGTCTGTTTCCCCTTTTGCCAGACTATCTAGGGCTTGATTCCAAACCAACGGCTTAACCTTTATTTCTTTTTCCAATTCGATAGATAAAGCTCTGATATAATCTATAACAATACCTTGATATTGCTTACTTTCTTCATCCATATATCTTAATGGCGGCGCATTGTTGTCAGCTCCATAGATAATATCCCCATGTTGATCCAGCCACTCCCGTTCCTCCCTGGTAAGCTCATTGGATTTCCCGAAAGACTCAAGCGAATTAACATTATATTCAAATTCCCAAAAACTATTAATAACTCCCAATACAAGCAGAATTATTAATATAATAGTATAAACTAATTTCTTATGCATAAAATAAGATTTCCCTCCTAACACATTCCTTTTTTAAAATTTACCGTATAAACAAAAAACTCCTGCCTGAAAGGGACAGGATCCTTGTCTCAAGATATACTAAACTTTTCGGTCAAGGGGGAAATAACGCCCAGCAGTGTCGAAGTTAATGTTAAGGCGTTAAGGACGATAAATACAATGAAAAAGATGTTACTTCTAGCGAAATGGTTCTAGCAGCACAAATCGGCTATTGCTAAAGGGGGCAGGGAGGGGTTCCTTAATGCCAAGACAAGCTAGTAGCTTGGTTTTTGCAAGGGAAAAGCTGTCGTTAGCGATATAATTATAATCGCTAATGCGACAGCCCCTTTCACCTATGTTCGGTAATGCAGCTAACCTATGGTTATCTTATTCATTATCATAAGCGCTCAAAGCGATTGGTAAGGATTGGATCACAACGTTTCCTGCTGCTGGCAGTCCCACTAGAATAGCACTTATGACTTCTTCTCTGGTCGCTCCTACTGCTTTCGCTTGTTTTACATGAAAAGGCAGTCCGCCTTCCAATCTTAATACTGCTAATACAGATAGATAGGAAAGAGTTTCTGTTTTCTTATCTAGCTGACTTGCCTCACCCCACTTTTTCACCGTCTCCATCCAGACCTTTTGATGTTCTGGAGCCTCCGTTAAAAAAGTCTGAAAGGCATTACTTATTAACAATTTGTCACTCATTTTTCGTCCCCCTATACAATGTATTTCCTTGGAGTGGCTTCTTTTTTTATGTTCCTAATAATCAGTAACTGTTTGTTACACCGCTTGGTACATGCCCTGTTGGTACTACTTTTGAAGCATTAATGCAGTAAGTATGTTGATCATCAAAAAAGATATGGGGGTTAAAGCTTTCTAAAATGGCTGCTTTATCCAATCCTCCTAAAAAGAAAGCTTCATCCACTGTAATTCCCCATGACCGCAATGTCTTGATTGCTCTTTTGTGGGCTGGCGCATTTCGTGCTGTCACAAGTGCTGTTCGTATTGTCTTCTTCTCCTTATCTTTATAAGCCTTCTGCACATTATTTAAGGACGTTAAAAAAGACATGAAAGGACCAGGCGGCAACGGTATTTCACTTTTTTCCGCTTCATGTTTTTTGAATTCTTCTAAACCCATCTGCTGATATATTTTTTCCGCTTCATCACTAAATATAACCGCATCACCATCAAAAGCAATGCGAATTTCCTCCATATCGTCCTCTTGCTTTACATACGTTCCTGCATAAATGGTAGCACTGGCATGCCCATTTTCAAGGGCAAGTGATACATCCTCGGGATTAGCAGATAAAAATAAATCGGCTTTAAAGGCTTTTAAATACTTATATGGCGACCGTCCCCTAGTAAATGCAGCCCTGGTAATATCCAATTTATGCTGCTCTATGGAATTAAAAACTCTCAAGCCAGTATTTGGATCATTTTTGGAAATCAGAATAATTTCTACCATAGGTTCTCCCGTTTCAGGATCTCGCAGCTTCAGCAGACGTTTTATTAATGGAAACGCCACTCCATGGTTCAGCAGCTCATTTTCATGTTCAATCTGATATTTTGTGTACTGTTCTTCTCCTTCTTCTTCAAAAATTTTATTACTGGCATCTAAGTCAAAAAGAGCACGTGAAGAGATGGCAATTACTAACTTTCCATCTAATGTAACTGGCATGTACAGTCCTCCTATTAATAATGACTTTAATACTTCATTCTATTTACCATAAAATAATAAACTCCTGCAACGTTTGCAGGAGTTTATTATTTAAAGACTTACAGCATCTACTACCGGGGTTAAGATGATTGTGCCGTCTTGCGCTTTTAGTTTAACGGTATTGCCTTCCATGATTTCACCACGGACTATTTTTTTGCTTAACTCTGTTTCGATAGACCTGCTAATCTGGCGGCGTAGTGGCCGAGCACCAAATGCAGAATCGTACCCTTTCTTGGATAGTAATGTTAAAACCGCCTCATCCCAAACCAAGGTAATATTCATCTGCTTTTGCAAACGTTTATTCAAGTTTTCCAATAGGATTCCGGCAATTTTACTAACTTGCTGCTCTGTCAGGGCATTAAAGACAATAATATCGTCAATGCGATTCAAGAATTCAGGTCTGAAATGAGACTTGAGCATGCTAAGGACTTTTTCTTTAGCCCTCTCAAACTCATTTTGTAAAATTTCAGCCGATCCTAAGTTGGATGTCATAATAACAACTGTATTTTTAAAATTGACGGTTCTGCCTTTTCCATCTGTTAGTCGTCCATCGTCTAATATTTGCAGCAGAACATTAAATACGTCACTATGAGCTTTTTCAATCTCATCCAGCAAAATTACGCTGTAAGGGCGACGACGTACCGCTTCTGTTAATTGTCCTCCTTCATCATGACCAACATAACCTGGAGGAGCACCAATTAAGCGAGCGACGGTATGCTTCTCCATATATTCACTCATGTCTACACGAATCATGCTGCGCTCATCATCGAATAATACTTCTGCCAGGGTTTTTGCCAATTCCGTTTTACCAACCCCTGTTGGACCGAGGAAGATGAAGGAGCCAATTGGACGATTCGGATCTTTCACTCCTGCCCGCGCTCTGATGATGGCTTCACTGACAGCCTGCACAGCATCCTCTTGACCTACGACTCTTGTATGCAAAATGCTTTCTAAATTAGCCAGTTTTTCTCGTTCTCCCGCTAACATACGGTTAACCGGAATACCAGTCCAGCGGCTAACGATCTTAGCTATGTCATCTTCACCGACTTCTTCTTTTAACAGAACTTTATCATTGTGTTTTTTGCTTAGTAATTCATCTTCGTTTTTTAACCGTGCTTCTAACTCTGGCAGCTTACCGTATTTGAGCTCTGCCAAATGAGTAAGGTCATAAGCCCTTTCCGCAGTCTCCATCTCGGCTTTGACAGATTCAATTTCCTTTTTCAAACCACGCAGGCGCAGTATAGCTTCCTTTTCTCCCTGCCATTGGACTCTCAGCACATCTGTTTCTTGACGCAGGTTTTTTAGTTCCTCTTGAATCGTATTCAGTTTCTCCAAGGAAGAAGCATCACTCTCTTTTTTAAGAGCCTGTTCTTCAATTTCAAGCTGCATCACCCGGCGCAAAATCTCATCTAGCTCACTGGGCATCGAATCAATTTCTGTACGTAATTTCGCACCAGCCTCATCTACCAAGTCAATCGCTTTATCAGGCAAGAAGCGATCGGAGATATACCGATCTGACAGTACAGCTGCCGACACCAGAGCACTATCCTTGATTCGAACGCCATGATGAATTTCATAACGCTCCTTTAAGCCTCTTAATATGGAAATCGTATCCTCTACTGTAGGCTGATCCACAAGAACCGGTTGGAAACGACGCTCCAAAGCAGCATCTTTTTCGATATGTTTACGATATTCATTCAAAGTGGTAGCACCAATACAACGAAGTTCACCTCTTGCAAGCATGGGTTTTAAAATATTGCCAGCATCCATAGCTCCTTCCGCAGCACCAGCTCCCACTACCGTATGAAGTTCATCAATGAACAAGAGAATTTTTCCCTCTGATTTAACAATTTCATTTAAAACATTTTTCAAGCGTTCCTCAAACTCACCTCGATATTTGGCACCAGCCACTAAAGAACTAAGATCTAAGGAATACAAGCTTTTATTCTTCAAAGTTTCTGGTACATCCCCAGCTACAATGCGCCTAGCTAACCCTTCTACAATCGCTGTCTTTCCAACCCCAGGTTCACCGATCAGCACAGGATTATTCTTGGTACGGCGAGATAGTATTTCTATTGCTCTGCGAATTTCTTCATCTCGACCAATAACAGGATCTAATTTCCCCTGTTTAGCCATTTCGGTCAAATCCCGCCCATATTTTGACAATGCCTGGTATCCTTCTTCAGGATTGTCGCTGGTAATCCGCTGTCCTTGACGATATTCCTTTACAATCTGTTGAATGCGACTGCGATGCAGCCCAAATTCCCTGCAGACTTCCACCACATCACTATCACCATCTTCTACAACAGCTAGTAATAAATGTTCTGTACTGATAAATTGATCTTTCATACCTGATGCAATTTTTTCCGCTAAACCCAGCACCCGAATCATTGCCGTATTCATACGCAGACTGCCCTCTTGACCGCGAACGGAAGGCTGATTCGTGATTAATTTCTCTACCTTGGTCTTTAAGAGTTTAACATCAATTTGTGATTGAGCCAAAATTTGCCCAATCATGCCATCTTCTTCTTTGACTAGTGCTAATAATAAATGCCTGGTACTTACTTCTTGCTGGTAATGCAGCGCAGTTAATTGCTGCGCTTCTGAAAGGGCAGCTAATGCCTTTTGCGTGTATTGATCTTGATTCATACTATTTACCTCCTCTATATAACGAACATAACAGCCTTAATCATATTTTTTTGTGGCGCAGGGCATAAATCTGTTTATAAAGCTCCATTTCTTCCGTCTTTTGATTCCGCGGAATATCAATCTGAATTTTTATATACAAATCCCCCAAAGTTGCATTCTTCTTAAATCCTCTATCTTTTAAACGAAGTTTCTGACCAGAACGAGTTCCTGGCTGAATCTTCACTTCAACTATCCCCGATGGAGTATGCACGGAAACCAGATCCCCTAAAACAGCTTGTTCCGGATAAATCGTCAAATCGCCCTCTAAGTCAATCTGGTTGATAACACGCCAATTGGACTGAGGTTTCATCTCTGCATGAAGATACAAATCACCATTTGCACCATTATTAGAACCTTTGCCCCCCATTCCTTTTAGACGCAACACAGTGCCAGGATAAGACTTACCAGGAATTTTCACCTTTAACTTTTTATGTTCTTCCGTGACTCCTGCCCCCTTACAGGTACTGCACACGCCCCTGCTGGTAAAGCGCTGCCCTTCACAGGCAGCACAAATGACTGGTACATGAATTTGAATTTCTTTCTCTGCTCCCGCCATCAGTTCTTCCACTGTCAGGCTGATTGTGGCTTCCACATCGTCCCCTTCATATCTAGGCTGCCTTGCCTGATAACCTCTCCCATAACCATCTCGCTGGCTAGAAAACTCCTGCCCAAAAATGGAGGAGAAAAAATCGCTGAAACCAAAGCCATCCATTCCATCCATATGATACGTCTGATACCCAGAAGCATTGGGTGGCGGCTGAAATTCTTGACCCATCCGCCAGTTTTCTCCTAATTTATCATACTTTTCCCGATTGGAAGCATCACCTAATACCTCATATGCCTCATTGATTTCTTTAAACTTTTCTTCTGCCTCTTTCTTTTCCTTCCCTTTTTGCACATCAGGATGATATTGCCTGGCTAGTTTTCGATATGCCGTTTTTATTTCTTTATCAGTGGCGGCCTTTGGCACACCTAAAACTTCATAATAGTCAATAAATTTCATACCTTTCACCTACCTTCTTCAATAGCTGCAGATTTATTTCTTGCAGCTGTTTTATCAAATTTTGCATCAATACTGTCATTTTTATACTTCCTTGTATTTGGGGCGATAGAATTTGATCTTAATCCGAGAATAATGTGCTGCTAACATAATATTAACCATCTTCTCTACTAATATTTTACCAATTTCTCTTATTAAAAGTCAATGTTTTTATTTGACTATTTGACTTTTGATTTTATAAATATATCTTACACTTTTTTATAACTTTACATTTTGTATTGACTGAAAAAACTTCTTAAATGATGAAATCAAAAGATATCGTATAAGTTATCAACGGAATTGCTGCACAAACAAATCTCCTTGCTCTTAATGCAGCCATTGAAGCGGCACGAACTGATGAATCCGGCAGAGGATTTGCAGTCGTAATTGAAAGATAAAATGTATAGAGTTATAAAAAAGCAATGAACCACAAAGGCACAATGCCGCTGATGCGGCACACAAAGGAGTACACAAAAAATATAAATAAAACCCTTTGTGTCCTTTGCGCCTTTGTGGTTCCTTTTTCGTTTTATATGTTTTAAAGAAAGAGCCACATTTTTCTTAGTTGCTCTTTCGTGAATCATTTTACTCTAATGCAGCATTCAGATCGGCAATTAGATCATCTATATTTTCCAATCCGACTGAGAACCGCAGTAAATTATCAGGAGTTTTACTCTGGGGTCCTTCAATGGAAGCCCGGTGCTCAATAAGACTTTCTACTCCACCCAGGCTTGTTGCCCTTTGAATGATCTTTAACCGTCCGATAAATGCCAAGGCCTCTTCTTTATTGCCTCGAACTTGAAAGGATAGCATACCACCAAATTGACTCATCTGCCGCAATACAATGTCATGTCCTGGATGATCAACTAGCCCTGGATAATGTACTTTTTCGATTCTAGGATGTTTTTGTAAAAAGTTGGCGATCTCTAAGGCATTCTCTGAATGATTTTTCATACGGCAGCTTAAGGTCTGAATGCCCCGTAATACTAGCCAGCAATCAAAGGGTGCCGGAACTGCTCCGCCGATTTGCTGCAGCATACGAATTTTATCAAAAAAAGCATCCTTTACTTTACTGATTACAGCACCACCCAAAACATCACTGTGTCCGCCGAAATATTTAGTCGTAGAATGGATAACAATATCAGCTCCCAATTCCAAAGGTCTTTGCAGCATAGGCGTCGGCCAAGTATTATCACAAACACAAAGGGCTCCTGCTTCATGAGCGATGGCTGCTAAAGCAGAGATATCGGTTATCTTTAACAAAGGATTTGATGGAGTTTCCAAATAGATAATTTTAGTATTCGCTTTGATCATTGCCCGAACTTGAGAAAAATCATTTACATCTACATAACTTACTTGTAGTCCCCACGGTTCTAAAATATCTTGTAATATACGCGTAGTTCCATGATATAGGTCCTGGGATACGACGACATGATCTCCAGGAAGCAATGCCTGGAATACGTTTAAGATCGCTGCTAAACCAGAGGAAAATGCAGCAGCTCCTTCTCCCCCCTCTAAACCACACAAACACTTTTCTAAAGCATCTCGATTCGGATTACTCAAACGACTGTAAACATGACCACGAGGATAGCTGCCATCTGCGTCACGTTCAAAGGTTGTCGACAAATGTATAGGAGGTGCTATTGCGCCTGTCTCTTGATCTATTTCATGCCCAAGATGAATTGCCTTTGTTTCAATTTTCATGTCCCATCCCCCTCGTATACTGTTAAAATCATTTCTTCTTAGCATCTCTTATTAATAAAGAAAAAGGTTAAAGCCGGTATAATCCGTACTTTAGCCTTCATAGTTCTGATCAGCTAATTCGTTCATCGTCATTCAAATAAAATGAAGTTTACTATGCTGATTATGGAGTACTCTGCTATCTCATTGCCACCTATATGACAGTAGTTTATCACTTATCAAAAGGACTGTCTACCAATATATACACAATCGCCTAGGGATTTTCTACTCGAATCTCATTTATGTTTTTTTTTGAAGCTATTGGAAATGTTATTTACACCCAAAATAATTACAGCCCCAACGAAAAAAAGCAATAAAAGCTCTTGAACCTAAAAATGTAATCATGATCGTATAAAAACTAGTAAACCAGCTCCAATCCAAATATTCAATCAGATTAGTATATAATTCAATAGGATATTCGATGGCAGTAATGACTGCACTAAATATCGCTGCATAATAAATGATCGGCCATAAGCCTCGTTTTCTTGTAACTTGATTATATAAAATACACGCAGTGGGAAATACCCATAATTCAAACAAGATGCTTGTGTTATAGTAATGCGGCAACAACCGAATAGGATAGTCCAATAACTTTAAATTCACAACTGGACTCCCCCAGGCGAAGTCAATAACGGATTTAAAGAGAAAAACAACAACCCAATCCCGAAAATATCGCCAATCAACGGCGAAGATCAACAACAACAATGTAATTACTGCCGCGATTATGGTAACGATCGTCTCTACACTAAACATTTTTTTCGTATCCCTCACTGTTCATAGAGTCTTTAAGATTATTATTTTATACAATTTACCTTAATTTATCCTTCAACTCTCCTTCCCCCTCTGGGATTCATTATTTTTTCTTAATGCATTAAGAATTAGTACATGCAGGAGTTACATACACTATTATATAAGTAATATAATAAGGTGGATGCTAAATGATAGAGTTGTTTATTTTCAGGCTTTTATTAGTATGTGCTTTTATCATCGGTGTTTATCGCTTTGGAGATTGGAAAAATCTCCAGAACTATTATCCGACTATGCTTTTTGTCATGGTTGTGAATTTAAGCTCCTCCCTATTGACCTATCATCATGTTTTATGGGGGTTTGGTCCAGACTTTTTTGTAACAACATCTACTGTCGTTGAATTACTTAACTCTTATATTGCTCTACCGGCTACGGTATTTATTTTCTTATCCCGTTTTCCTTCATCTGAAAGGCTGCTTCAATATGCTTACTTTGCCTTATGGATTTTCATTTTTAGTACCATTGAATTGATCGATTACACATTAGGAGGAATCTCCTATCAAAATGGCTGGTCGTGGCGTATATCAACCTTGTTTGATGTTGCTCTTTTTTCTTTTGTAAAAATCCATCATTCAAAACCCTTCTTGGCCTGGTCTATCACATTCTTGCTAGCAGCAATCATATTATTTGTATTCGATTTTCATACAGCTGAGATGAAATAGTTTATTTTTCAACTTTACCCCACATGGTAAAGGTTTTTCAAGTACGATGGTTAATATATTAAATAAGGATTTTAATTTGGGAGTATTATTATGAAGATCATAGATATAACGAATGATACCATTCATAAAGAGCATATATGCTGCTGCCTATCTGATAAACAATCAGAATCCGGTGTACGTCTTAAAAAGGAATGGCTCAGCAATCAGTTTTTGGAAGGTTTAAAGTTCAAGCGCCTCAATGAGCGAGGTAAAGTATTTATTGAGTATCTTCCCGCCGAAAATGCCTGGGTTCCCATTCATGCCCCTGGCTATATGATCATTAATTGCCACTGGGTGGCTGGCAGATTTAAGGGACAAGGCTGGGGGAAAAAACTATTAGAAGAATGTGAAAAAGATGCTAAAAGCATGCATGGCATTGCCGTCATTTCTAGTAATAAGAAAAAACCCTATTTATCCGATAAAAAATTCTTATTAAAAAGTGGTTTTGAAGTATGTGATACAGCACCTCCCTACTTTGAGTTATTGGCAAAAAGGTTTCATTCGACATCTCCTATACCCTATTTTCGTGACAATGCCAAAACCCTGAGAGTTGACTTGGGCCCTGGTTTAGACATCTATTATACAGCCCAATGCCCTTTTTCTGTGAATTACGCTCAAGAAGCTCTTTTATTTTCTAAGGATTCTCCGGTACCCATTCGAGTTCATCAAATTACCACAAAAGAAGAAGCCCAAGATCATACTTGCCCAATAACAAGTTATAGTGTTTTTTTTAATGGTAAATTTATAACTCATGAAATATTAAATAAAGCTAAAATTCTAAAATTGCTAGCGAATTAAAGAAAAATCATGAAATCTTTGGTAAAAATGGCATAAGCCGTATCTTTTTCGAAAAAAACTTGACTAATAATATAAGAAGCATCAAACAATTATTTTAGGCAGCTTTCTATACAAACCTGCTTGGAAATATAAAAAATCAAAATGTAAAGATGAGGTGTCAATCATGTCCAAAGATTTTTATGCCGCTTTAAAAGCAAGACGTTCGATTTATAGTATTAGTAAAGAAGAAATTGTATCCTATGAAAAGATACAAGAAATCATTGAAGCTGCTGTAAAGCATACTCCATCTGCATTTAATTCACAAAGTGCTAGAATACTCCTATTATTAGGAGAGCAACACGATATATTGTGGGATATCACCAAAGAAGCTCTTAGAAAGATTGTTCCGGAAAATGCATTTGCTCCTACGGAAGAAAAGATAAATTCTTTTAAAAGTGGATATGGCACTGTTTTATTTTTCGAAGATGAAACTGTAATTAAAGATCTCCAAACTCAATTTGCTCTTTATAAAGACAACTTCCCTATTTGGTCACATCATGCTTCCGGCATGGTACAATTGGTTGTGTGGACTGGATTAGAAGCAGAAGGACTCGGTGCTTCCCTGCAGCATTATGGTGCTCTGATCGAAGAACAAGTCATTCAAAAGTGGAATGTTCCAATAACATGGAAATTGATTGCACAGCTTCCTTTTGGAAAACCAACTGCAGATCCTGGTGAGAAAGAGTTTAAACCATTAGACGAACGCATTAAAGTGTTTAAATAAAAAAAGTAAAAATCAGATCGATTCCCTACTAGGGTCGATCTGATTTTTTTATTGCTCATCCATTGAATGTATAGGTTTGTGTGAAGGATTAATTCCTTATACAGCGAATTACTGATAATGCTTTGAGCACCCATGCTTTCTTAGCGCTTGTGTCTGGACACCTTTTGGCAGATTCCACTTTTCGAATTACGTAAAAATGTTATGAAGGATTCCAATTCCTCCGATTTAGGCAGTTCCTGCTCCATTGCCTCTAATGCTTGTTCTATACTAAGTCCCGAATAATATAGCAATTTATAAGCACGCTTCATTACTTTACGGGTATCTTCCTCAACGCCCCCGCGAACCATTCCAATTTTATTAAGGCCCGCTATCTGTGCGAGATTTCCATCCACCATGATATAAGGTGGTACATCTTGTACCACTTTAGAAAAACCACCAATCATAGCATTTCGTCCTATTTTTACAAACCGATGAATTCCCGCGAAACCGCCAATAGTAACTCGATCTTCCACCACTACATGACCAGCTAGATTAACAGCATTGGACATCACTACATGGTTACCAATCACACAATTATGAGCTACATGACTATATGCTAATAGTAAACAATTCGAGCCGATTTGTGTTTTTCTCCCCTTGCCGATCCCTCTGTTAATGGTTACAAACTCTCTAATATGCGTATGATCTCCAATCCTCACATAACCTTTTTCATCAATGAATTTTTTATCCTGTGGATCCGATCCAATGGATGCACCTGCATGAATCCTGCAATTTCTGCCAATGCTTGTCCAGCCATCAATCACTGCATTTGCTCCAACTTTAGTGTCATCTCCTATAGTTACATGATTTCCAATGATCGCACAAGGTCCAATCTCAACGTCTTTGCCAAGTTTAGCATTCGGAGAAATTACTGCCGTTTCATGTATCTTATTTAAAATCAGTATTTTAGCTTGATTTTGTATCACACTCAATGCACCGCCTTATCAAGATAATGGACCAATGAAAAATCTGAGCCATCTATACTATATGTTATAAATTCAATAAATTAAGTGATTGATTCCATTTTTTCCAAGCTGATCGCTGAGTCGTTGTTAATTTACCAGTTATAAGATTTATCGCATTTACGCGTTTTAATTTTTGCCTTCTCTGTTCCCATGAGAGAGAGGTATCAGAAACAACAGACCATACTCGCTGCTGGGATTTTATCAATGACGTAACAATATCAGTTTGCTGATTTTCCGTAAGATCCAATTGTAACATCATCATCGTATATCGCTCTGTAAGCTGTTGGCTTTCCTCCAATTGACTTTCAAAAATTTCTCGGTCTTTTAAAGGCAGCACTTGTGTAATTTTACTGCCTGCATCCATGCGAATCTCTTTCATTTGGCTTAAGGAATCCGCATAGTTGTATAAATCATCAAATTTATATAGATCATCAACCATTTTTTGTCTGCCTCGTACAGCTCTCATCTGCCTGTCTGCCTCTAGAATAATTCCATCAATTTGATCTCTTTGCTCTTTGGAAAGGTTCAGGTTTATCCATAGCGCTTCCTGATACATATCCGATACACCAATTTGAGCGGAACAAATCCCAAAGCCAAATATAATTTCAAAAAACATAATACAACATATAAATGTCTTAGCTATATGCAACATCCTGCACTCCTTCATCCATTTTCTTCTTGTCATATGATGCCTTCATCGTCTCCTTCTTACATGGGACAAGTTTAGACGTACTAATAATATTGATTTTATCGTATCTGTCTTTTTTTTTTCATTGAAAGTATATATATTTATCAAAATTTGCTTTTTTTTACAATTTAATTGCTATTATAGGAATAATAATCCACTTAATGTCGAATAATCTCATTTTTTATGGAAATATCAAATCCAATTCAAACATTCTTTTTTTAAAATAGAAAAATAATCCAAGGAAGGCTAATTTAGACAAGGAAGTTACCATAAGAGGGTAAGCAATGAAAATTTTACTAATGGAAGAAGAATCAAAAAGCAATGGAACAATGTCCCTGCTCTTAAAAAAGCATGGTTATGCAGTTGATACTGCAGGAGATGAAGAAACAGGGGTGGAAATGGCCACAACACAAGTCCATGATATTATCCTCCTGTGCCGCTCTTTTCCATGCAGTAACAGCATCTCCTTTTTAAAGAAAATCCGTAGTCTAAGAATTAATACTCCGGTCCTTTTTCTCATTGAAAGAAGTATGCCAAAGTATCGAATTGAAGCATTAGATGCTGGTGCTGACGATTGTCTGGCAAAACCATTTTTCACAGGAGAATTGCTGGCCAGGCTGCGTGCCTTGAGTCGAAGAAAGAATAAGGATTTTGTTGGAGATAATATTTGTGCCGCAGGTCTTACCCTTCATCCGTTAAAAGGCAAGGTAATAAAAGGCAACCAGTCCATCCATCTCACCATGAAGGAATCATTACTTTTAGAAATGCTGATGCGCAATTTTGGTCAAGTTATTACCAAGGAACGAATTATGGAAAAGGTTTGGAGCTACAACTCTGAAACCAATATTGCCAATATCGACCTTTATATTCATTATCTACGTAAGAAATTGAACTCATCTAATATTAAAACAGTGCGAGGGGTCGGATATTTTCTACAAGAGGATACTTGTATATGATCTTTTGGTAGCAATACACTACTTCAACAAAAGCAAAGAAACTAGACCATCTTTTAAGACATGGTCTAGTTTCTTTGCCCTATAGTAAATTGATTCCTGGAGTATCTCCCACCTAAACTGCAATCTTCTTTATTGACAATACTTAAAAACCGTATAGAATAGTTGATATACATAAAATTTGCATACCAATTATAAGAATGATTCAGAGGTGAATACGATATTGCTCCAGATCCTTGATAGTATGTGTATTCTTTTAGCGAAATCAGAACAAAAACATTTTTCCTATACAAAGAAAATGTTGGATCAATCGGGTTTAGAAATCTCACCAGGACAACTAGTCGTGCTTTATTCCCTGTTCACGAAGGACAATATCTCCATATCAGAACTCAGCAAGAATGTTTTGTTAGACAATTCAACACTTACTGGTCTGATTGATCGTTTAGAAAAGGCAGGCTTTGTGATGCGAATTGATACTCCCAACGATCGGCGCTCTTACCAAATTATTTTAACAGAGAAAGCGAAAAGCCATAAATCAACAATATTGCAATTAATGAAACAGATTGAAAGTAAAATGTTAGAAGGCTCTAGTGAAGCAGAAATCTTTATGTTTCGCAGCATTTTGCAACGCATTCTTATCAATTTCAACAGCTAATATGATATGGTAAATAAGGTGATAGAAGCACAATGCCTCTATCACCTTATTTTTATTACACCCATTACACCAGTATTTTACTTCCCAATAAAGTTTGCTTTGCGTTTTTCAATGAAAGCAGTCATGCCCTCTTTTTGATCCTGTGTCGCAAAACAAAGACCGAAAACTTCTGCTTCATAGGCGATTCCTGAAGTCAGATCCACATCAAGACCTCTATTGACTGCTGTTTTACAAACTTGTACGGCAATTGGTGCTCTTGATATTATTTTCTGAGCCATTGCTTTTGCTTTTCCAATTAGTTCTTCGGGAGCTGCCACCTGATTTGCCAGACCAATTCGGTAGGCTTCAGCAGCATCAATCATATCACCAGTAAACAATAATTCCTTCGCTCTGCCTTTGCCCACTAGACGTGACAACCGCTGGGTTCCGCCGAATCCTGGTGGTATGCCTAAAGACACTTCTGGCTGACCAAACTTGGCTTTTTCCGAAGCAATGCGAATATCGCAAGCCATGGCAAGTTCACAACCTCCACCCAAGGCATAGCCATTAACTGCCGCAATAACAGGTTTGGGAAGATTCTCAATTTTATTAAATACGCCTTGTGCCAATTGCCCCCATTGTCGGCCCTCTACAGCAGTCTTATATTTCAAGTATATCCGCCCCGGCAACAAAAGACTTTTCGCCACTGCCAGTAACGATGACCACTTTTACAGCATCATTAGCAGCTAGTTCATCAAACAGTTGATCCAGTTCATGTACAGTTGCAGCATTTAACGCATTTAAAGCCTTTGGGCGATTAATGGTGACTGTACCAATACCATCACTATCAATCTCTACTAATAAATTTGTATACTCTCCCATAACGAACACCTCTCCTTATTTTTTTAGAAACATTGATTTTTCACTTAAAATTGCATTCAAATCAAGCGCTCTTTATTTTTTTAAATTCCTCAGTTAATATCGGCAGTACTTCTAATACATCGCCGACGATACCATAGTCAGCCATTTTAAAGATTGGTGCATCAGGATCTTTATTAATCGCAATGACAAGATCAGATGATGACATACCTGCCAAATGCTGAATGGCCCCGGATATACCACAGGCAAAATAAATCTTCGGTCCTACGGTTTTTCCCGTCTGCCCCACTTGATGCAATGCCGGCTTCCATCCCGCATCTACTGTAGCACGGGATGCCCCTACGGAAGCGCCAAGAACATTGGCCAAATCTTCCACGAGTGAGAAATTTTCAGGTTTACACATACCTCGCCCACCAGATACGATAATTTCAGCTTCTTCCAAATTGCAGGATACGGTACAAACGTGAATCATATCGATAAGCTTCGTCCGCATATCTTCTTGCTTTATTTTACTAGCTACGCGAATCAGTTCGCCTTTCTTACTATAATCTAACACTGGCTTCTTAAATACGGAAGGGCGAACAGTGCCCATCTGAGGACGATGTTCCGGACAGATAATTGTCGCCATGATATTACCGCCAAATGCTGGTCTAGTCCAGGAAACGAATCCAGTAGCCTCATCAATACCAAGACCAGTACAATCTGCCGTTAGTCCAGTTCCCACACGGCATGCAACACGTGCTCCAAAATCCCGACCATCATTCGTCGCACCCATGAGAATAACAGATGGCTTATAATTGCTGATTAAATCAAATAAGGTCGCAGTGTAACTATCCGTATTATATTGGGCTAATTCAGCAGCATCTACCAAATACACTTTATCAGAACCTGCTGCAAAAGCTTCTTGCGCTAACCCTTCAACGTTATGTCCAATCAGAACACTCGCTAAGCTTTGTCCCATACCATCTGCCAATTTACGCCCTTCACCAAGTAGTTCCAGACCAACATTGCGCAGTTTTTCTTCACTAACTTCCAAATATACCCAAACATCTTTATATTGGCTTTTATCCATAGCCACAACTTTATCTTCTTCTTCACGAAGGATTGCCTCTACTGGACAAGTATCAACACAAGCACCGCAAGCAGTGCACGCCTCCGTTATGTACGCTTTTTCATCCTGCATTACAATGGCACCAAAGGGGCATACAGATAAACAAGCACCACAGGCAATACATTCTTCTTGGTTTACTTTTATAGCCATTGTCCTGTCACCCTTCTTTTATATAATTTTAGCATCCGATAGTTTTTGAATCAATACAGCAACAGATTCCCATGCTGTATCTTTTTGAATGATCACGCCTTCCGTACGCTGGGGAGGTGTAAAAATTCTGCGGACTTGAGTGGGCGATCCCTTTAAACCAAGCCTTTACTCATCTACATCAAGGTCTGCCATGGTCCATACAGGGATTTCGGCCCGATTGGCTTTCATTGTTCCTTTAATCGTAGAATATCTAGGTTCATTAATAGATTTTACCACTGATATCAGCAAAGGTAATTTTCCTTCGATGATGCCATAGCCTTCCTCATACTCACGCTCTACGGAAACCGTATCACCATTCACTTCAATTTTAGCTACATAGGTGATCTGTGCAATCCCCAAATGTTCTGCAATCTCTGGTCCAACTTGGGCGGTATCCCCATCAATGGCTTGCTTGCCACAGAATATCAGGTCATAGGTACCAATCTTACGGATGGTTGCCGCCAAGGTATAGCTGGTAGCTAATGTATCCGATCCACCAAAAGCCCGATCACTGACTAATATGGCTTTATCAGCACCCATGGCCAAACATTCCTTCAATGCCTCTTTCGCCTGAGGCGGTCCCATAGAAATCACTGTAACCTTACCGCCATGCTTATCTTTTAATTGCAGGGCAGCCTCCAAGGCATTTTTATCAAAAGGATTTACAATACTGGGTACTCCTTGTCGGATCAACGTATTGGTTACTGGGTCGATTTTTACTTCGGCAGTATCAGGAACTTGCTTAATACAAACAAGAATTTCCATCTCTTCGCCTCCTAATATAATTAATGCATTTTTATATAGAACCTTACACAATGCCCTATCTCTTTAAAAGCTCATATCTCATTTAGATAGGGCATTGTCCATAGCAGATTGTCTTGGCGAGTAATTCTTATCGTAAAACAGCACCTGAAATAACCATACGCTGAACTTCATTTGTTCCCTCGTATATTTGTGTGATTTTGGCATCACGCATCATGCGTTCTACTGGATACTCACGAGTATAGCCATAACCGCCAAAAATTTGTACAGCATCTGTTGTAACGGACATGGCAGCATCAGAGGCAACTAATTTTGCCATGGCTGCTTCTTTGGAGTAAGGAAGATGATGGGATTTATGATAGGCAGCACGATATACGAGTAGCCTTGCTCCCTCCACTTTAGCCGCCATGTCAGCAATCTTAAATGCAATTGCCTGATTGCTGGAGATCGGTTTGCCAAATTGTACCCGCTCTTTGGAATACTTAATGGCTTGTTCCAAAGCTCCTTGGGCAATACCAAGAGATTGAGCAGCAACACCAATACGTCCGCCATCTAAGGCAGTCATTGCAATCTTAAAGCCCTGCCCTTCCTTCCCCAGCAAATTAGCAGCTGGAATACGGCAGTCTTTCATAAATACTTCACGTTGTACAGAAGATCGAATACCCATTTTCACTTCTTTTTTACCGAAGCTAAGACCGGGAGTACCTTTTTCAACAATAAAAGCACTCATGCCTTTTAAACCAGCTGCTTTATCAGTAGAGGCAAATATCACTTCAATTTCTGCTTCCCCGCCATTTGTATTGAAGATTTTAGCACCGTTCAAAATATAATGATCTCCATCTTTAACTGCTGTTGTAGTAGCAGCGCTTGCATCGGTGCCAGCATTAGGTTCAGTCAAACCAAAAGCCCCTAACTTTGTGCCTTCTGCTAATGGTCTGAGAAACTTCTGTTTTTGTTCTTCTGTTCCATAATGAAAAATGGGCCAGGAACACAATGATACATGCACCGAAAGTCCAATACCTGTTGATGCACATACACGAGATATTTCTTCGACTGCCATGGCATAGGATAAAAAGTCGCTTCCTGCACCACCGTATTCTTCTGGATAAGGCAGTCCTAAAATTCCCAGCTCACCCATCTGATCAAAGATTTCACGTGGAAAATATTCTTTTTCGTCCCGCTCTGCCGCAGTCGGTGCCACCGATTTTTCAGCAAAATCTCTTATCATGCTCCGAATGTCTTCCTGCTCTTTGGTTAGTTCAAAATTCATAGTTTCTTCCTCCCACATTTTATTGTTATTATGACAAAATCTATGTGATACGCCATTTGGCGTAAGCCACCAATCATTGAAAATCTAGAAATACTTTATTTCCTATCTGTCAAATTATTTAGTTTGTATCAACATATCTTGTATGCAAAATAAATAATTAACAAAAAACAGTATAATTTTTAGACTAGAGTGAATATTTACGACGTAACATTGAAAAAAATAGCTCTTAAAAATTAACTGTATATTCTAAATACTAATCCATGCTTTAGAATATTGCAATACCATAATCGAATAAAATCATTTTTTTGTGCAATGATATCGTTTATAGATTTCCCACTTCAGGCGGACGAAACTGCTCTTCGGGCAATGTAAGCAAATGATCAATGGTTTGCAGCATCTCTTCTTTTACTGCAGGCAATCGTCCATTCACATAGGCATAATTGGAATGATGATCACTATATAACATACTGGTTACTTCAAGGTTGGCAATAAACAATCTGGTTTCGCGTAATGCTTCATGGGCACTCAGCAGTCCAAATGCACCTTGGCGATACTCCTCATACAGCTGGGTCCCTGCCATAGGAATGAATGTACGAAGGCGGATAAAATCCGGGTTGATTTGGTTGAGTACCTTAGCACTATTTTGCGCATGATCCATAGAACGCTCTTTTCCACCAATCCCCAGCATGACATATTCACTAAGCTCAATTCCCGCTTTTTTTACCTTACGCCCCGTCATAATCGTCTCCTCTGCACTTGCACCTTTGCAAATTCGCTTTAATACAATGTCATCGCCTGATTCCATACCAGAATGAATTCGAGTAAGGCCACTTTTCTGCAATAAAAGCAGTTCCTCTTCTGATTTTCGTAAGATATATTTGGAAGAACCATACATGGTAATACGCTGTAAACTGGGGAAAGTCTCTTTCGCGTAATGAATGATTTCTGCCAAATCAGAGGTTTTCATCAGGATGGTATTGCCGTCGGGGAAAAAAAGAGTCTCCACTGTATTCCGATACACTTTTTGTGCTTGGTTCAAATCTTCTTTAATATCAGCAACCGACCGAATGCGAAATTGTTTTTCTTTATACATTCCGCAGAATGTGCATTGGTTGTGGGGACAACCAATAGTAGCCTGAATCAGTAAGCTGCCGGCTTCACTAGGCGGGCGGTAAACAACGCCTTCATAACGCATATTACGACTCCTTTCCACTACGACTTTATCATTTGATTTAAATACAATTGGCATTCAAAAAAAGAGGTCTGCTACCAGCAGCAGCAACAAATAACTGCTGCATCCCCTGAGAATTCTTAAGATAGAGCAATAATCCTGTTATATCATAAGTTACGAAATATTGCATACCTTAGGGTCACCCCTTTCTTGAAATAGACTGGTCGTCTATAAATGTATAATTACCCATATCCCGCAAATCGAAAGCATTTGCCATGTGGCGAACGAGTCTAGTTCACCACATGATTCTGCCTTGGTATGATTCGATCAAGAGCATGTTCAATAAATTTATCAATTGGTGCAAGATCGCGATTCACTTGCATACGAATGAGTGCGCCTTCCCATGAAGTATATAGGAATTCTGCCATGGACTCTGCATCATACTCCAATGATATTTCCCCCATTTTTTGGCCTTCTCTTATACAAGACACAAATAGCGCTGTCCATTTATCAAATTCTCGTTTTAATGCATCTCCCATAGCGGCACTGGGATTTTCCACTTCAATTGCCAGTTTAGCAACCAAACATCCTCTGCCGCAGCCATACATGGCATAATAATCCCGAATACCTAAAAAATAGTTTTGTATTTTTTCTCTAGGAGAACCGTTTTCATTAGCTAATTTTTCTGCAATGGACTTGGCTAATTGTTCTCCATAATACTCAATAATGGCTATACCAAAGGCTTCTTTCGATTCAAAATAATGATAGAACGATCCTTTCGGAACATCTACTGTTGTCAGTATTTCTTGTATCCCTACAGCATGATAACTTTTTGCTACCATTGCTTTGGCTCCTGCTTTAATTAATTTTTCTTTTGTCGTGTTTTTCATAATTAAATAATAGACCAGTCGTCTCGAAAAGTCAACATTTTTTAGAATTTCTATTAGACTTTTTTACCTGAGCTTAGTATGATATATAAGTAAGTTCTGCCATACTAAGAAAGACCTCCCCATTTTTATCATTGTGAACAGAGTAAAGCAATCTTTTGCCAAGGGGAGGATTGCTTCGCTGTGTTCGCAATGACAGTTTTACGCCCGCTTGGAACAGGTAAAACATAATCGAACCACAAAGACGCAAAGGACACAAAGGATTTTTATAAATTATTCTTTGTTTTCCCCTTAGTGTGCCGCGGGCAGCGGCATTGTGCCTTGTGGTTCATAATATCTTCTATTCTTCTACTTACAAAATTACATAAGGATGTGAAAAAATGAATTGGGAAAACCTACCTATTTTGATAATTTTGTGTTTATCCGTTATTGGTAATAACCACTCTGTATCAATTGCTGCACTTATACTGCTTCTAATAAAGCTGCTAGGCTTTCATACATGGTTTCCTTATATCGAAGATCATGGCATTACCATTGGCATTACCATTTTAACTCTGGCTGTATTAACACCTATCGCTCAAGGACGCATATCCGTCGGCGGAATCTTGGAAGCATTTAAGACCCCCATTGGTTTAGTAGCCATTTTGGTTGGCATTCTCGTCGCCTGGATCGCTGCTCAAGGTGTATTTTTTATGAAAGAATCTCCAGAAGCAGTAACGGCTTTAGTTGTTGGTACCATTGTGGGAGTGTGCTTCTTCCAAGGGCTAGCAGTCGGTCCTCTAATTGCAGGTGGAATGGTATCTTTGATTATCAGTGCAATTGGGTTGTTTAAAAATTAAAAGCACAAAAGCCCAGTGCCGCTTCTGCGGTACTGGGCTTTTGTAGTCTTTTTTTGCATTTGTCTACATATCTTTTGCAGGAACTGGTCCTCTAGAAATTGCAATTCTTCCTGTACGAACAATTTCAAGAATGCCGAAATCAGTTAATACCTCACACAAAGCATCAATTTTAGATTCTTCACCGGATAACTCGACGACTAAGGTTTCTCTATTTACATCTACAATTTTAGCACGAAAAATTTCTACAACATCAACAAGGTCTGATCGATTAGCTTTATTGGCACGAACTTTAATGAGAGCTAGTTCACGTTGAATGGAATCTACATATGTGATATTTGCAATCTTAATCACATTAACGAGTTTTGACAATTGATTAACTACCTGCTCTAATTCAAATTCATCCTCCACCTCAACACCAATGGTGATTCGCGTTGTATCAACTTCCTCAGTAGGTCCCGCTGCTATACTTTCAATATTAAAGGCACGACGGCTAATGAGTCCTGATATATGAGTTAATACCCCTGGCCGATTCTCTACTAAAACAGCTAATGTATATTTCATCCAATTATCCCCCTTAAGACCATTTGATCCAGACGTCCTCCTGGCGCAACCATAGGTAATACATCTTCAGTTTCTGGCAGCAGAATATCAACCAGCACTGGGCCTTCCATTTTCAATGCTTTTTCGAGTACCGTGTTTAACTCTTCTGGTTTTGTTACTCTAAGACCAGCAACCCCCATAGCCTCAGCAAGCTTCACAAAGTCGGTACACCCCTTCGTACTGGAATGGGAATACCGTTTACCATAAAACATCCGCTGCCATTGATTCACCATACCAAGCACCTGATTATTCATAACGATAATTTTCACTGGCAATCCATTATCAGCAAGAGTTGCAAGCTCCTGACAGTTCATCATAATACTGCCATCACCAGTAAATAATATGACATTCTTCTCCGGCAAAGTTATCTGAGCCCCAATCGCGGCTGGCAAACCATATCCCATGGTTCCCAAACCACCAGAAGTCAAGAAAGAACGCTGTGTATTAAAATTGTAAGATTGTGCAGTCCACATCTGATGTTGGCCAACATCCGTTACAATGATGGCTTCACCTTGAGTAAGCTCACTGACCTTCTCAATCACGGTTTGTGGCCGAATTCCTCCTGCAGGCAACCTTGATGCCAAAGGCTTTTCCCGCTTCCATTCCTGTACTAAACCTACCCACTCTGCTCTTGCCCACTGCTTTTTCGTTAAATTACGCTCCGTTATTTTTTCACACAAAAGAGGCAAAGACCAGCGCAAATCTCCTATTACTTTTAAATCAGCACGGACATTCTTATTTACCTCGGCTGGATCAATATCAAAATGTATAATCGTTGCTTTGGGAGCAAAGTTCTGAACCAGACTGGTGACCCGATCATCGAAACGAACTCCAATACCCATTAGAAGATCACAGTCAATTGTCGCCATATTGGCAGCATAGGTTCCATGCATTCCCACCATTCCCAAGTGTTCAGGTGCATCACTAGGAATACAGCCTAATCCCATTAAGCTTGATATGACTGGAATGCCAGTTAGGTTGATCAATTTGCGAACGTCTTCTGAGGTGCCTGAAATATTAACACCGCCGCCTACAAAAATTACAGGTTTTTCTGCTTTTTCTAAGGCTTCAATCACTAAATCAATCTGGCTAGAATCACCAGCAAATAAAGATCGATATCCTCTAAGACAGACAGTCTCAGGATATATAAAATCAAGTGTATCATTGAAAACATCTTTAGAAATATCAATCAAGACTGGCCCTGGCCGTCCGGTGCGTGCAATATAAAACGCTTCTTTCATTACACAAGGCAAATCCTGAATCTTTTTTACTAAATAATTATGTTTGGTAATAGGGGTAGTAATACCACAAATATCCGCTTCTTGAAAAGAATCTTTGCCAATCAAAGATACTCCTACCTGACCAGTAATCGCCACCAAGGGAATAGAATCCATATACGCTGTTGCAATACCAGTAACCAGATTGGTTCCCCCAGGACCAGAGGTAGCAAAGCAGACGCCTGTTTTACCCGTTGCCCGAGCATATCCATCTGCAGCATGCACCGCTCCTTGTTCATGGCGAGTTAAAATATGGGGAAAATCAGTTTTAAATAATGCATCATAAAGGGTTAAAACGGCCCCCCCAGGATAACCAAATACAATATCCACCTCTTCCGCCTTCAAACATTCAATTACAACTTCCGCTCCCAACATTTTCAAAGCAAGTTCCCCCTTATTTAAAAATAAAAACCTCCGTCCCTTATAAAGGGACGGAGGTTAATCCGCGATACCACCCAAATTATTATGGCATAAACCATAATATCTCATAGGTACGAAGCATAAATACTCTATACCTCGCCGCAATAACGGGCAGCATTTCCTCTAAAAGAGGCCCGGCGCAGCTTACTAATTCTTCAGCCCGCAACTCGTGGATGATTTTCATTGTATTTCATATTACTGGCTTACACCATTTCCAGCTCGCTGTGAATATTACCAATACAATTACTCTTCCATTCATCGTCATTATAGTCTTCTTTTTGATTATAATACAAAAAATTCTTCACACTGTCAACAACATTCTTTATGAAATGGACATTTAATTACAGAAACCTATAACCACTTCACATTTTTCCTTCTAACTCCATTTGTATTACAGCAGCTTTTCATGCTCAAATACCTTGCGTAAAAAGGCAAGAGGCATATTTCCCGCCTTCAGATACATACTGTGAAATACTTTATCTAACTCGAGTCCCTCTAGTTTACCTTGCTGCGCTTTGGCCATATCTCTCTTTAATTCCCACACTAATTTGTTGCCAGTAAGGTAGCAAAGAGGATAGGCTCTTTCTTGAGAGTACCAGTTTAATTCGGCTTGCACTCTGCCTCCCACAAATCCAGTCACTTTTTGCAGCAGTTTGCCAGCATTGATAAAGGGATCATCAGAAGTTATATCCACATCAATGCCCACATCTAAATATTTTATATCTCCTGTCATGAAGTATAAATCAATTGCCACTCGCGCACCAATTCTGGAAATATCCCTTTTCGCACAAAAGCGGGCTTCATCGGTTAGTTCACCCATATACCCAATATCCAGCATATAATCTTCCAGCATCGTGGTCCAGCCCTCTGCATGCTCCATTGCATCAAAATGACGCCGCACTACGGATGGATGGTTCGCTGCGGTAGCAAGCTGTAAATGATGCCCAGGAATCCCCTCATGGATCATCATCGAAGGAATGGATAGTTCTGTATGTTCATCTAATAACTCTTGACTCAGTGTAAGGTAAATCACACTCGTCTTTGTACCAGGGCGAAAAGGCGGCGGAGAAACCATAGCTCCAGCTGGAATAGAAGGAGCCATAAAAGCAGGTGTCTGCATAATCAGCATATCCTGTCCTTCCCCTATGGGAAACAGCCCTTTTTCCTGGAGATACTTGATAATCTTATCCTTTTCCTCTTTATATCGTAAAATGATATCGGAGAAGGAATCTTTATGGGGAAGCTTTACCTGATACCGCTGGTTTAAGAAATTATGTAATTCTTCCAAAGTAGTAGTCGTCGGCAAGCTGTATTTTTCAATTAACTTCCCACTCAAAAGTTCCAGCTCTTTTGCAGTATCCTGCAAAAACTGGACGGCCATTGTATGTAATTCTTCCAGGGATTTATCAATGCCCCGTAATGCAATACATGTTTTAGCCTGTTCTGTACCAATAAAGAAATTGGTGGTTGTAGGCATTGCTTTGAGTTTTTCTATATATTTCTCTAAAGCATCATTAGCTTGCTGCTTTGCAGCTGCCAGCCTTTCTAACTGATTGTATTGCTCACTCTTCGCCCAATTATAAAGAGTCTCAAAGAATTCTGACAGTCCATTTACCTTTTCAATATCCATACTGACCCAGCGCTCTACAGGTGTATCTAACGTCAAAAGTAATTGCTCCAAGTATTGAGGTACTTTTTCCAGGCGAGCCGTAATATGATCCAGTCTTTCATGAGAAGGACGAGGATCGTTGATGAACAGCAGAAATATTCCATCACTAATATCAGCACCTGCAGTAGGTTTTTGCTGCAGCTGGGTTTTACCATTAAAGTGATACGTGAGATTATATATGGCAAATTCAACAGCCAATGCCGCCAAATCTAAGTCCAGGATTTGCTCAAATTCCAATACCCCTTTAGGAAAACTCATAATATCTGCCAATAACTTCTGTCCTGCAGCAATGCGTAGTTTACCATTTTCTAAGGTAGGATTAGGCAGATCATCCAAATGTTTATTGACCCCCAGACTCACGCAAGAGTTCCCATCCTGAGTAAAAAAATCATGAAATTTTTCGATTAGAACATCATATTCTTTCATCCTAATATCCTCCTGCTGTTAAAGCTATACTGTTTTAGAAATTCTTACTATCTATATAGTATATACTTTATGTAAAAAACAATTACAATATCCATTTTATCAGAAAAATACTACTTTAAAACATATAAAACGAATTGAACCACAAAGACGCAAAGGACACAAAGGGATCTATTTATAACTTTTTTGTGTTCTCCTTTGTGTGCCGCGAGCGGCGGCATTGCGCCTTTGCGGTTCATAAAATCTTATACCAAAAAAACACGCACCTCACAAGTGAAGTGCGTGCTGTATAATGATTCTTATTTTCTAGTTGCCACGGTTTCCAAGTATTCATCATAGGTCATACGTTTGTCAATGATACCATCTTCCGTAATTTCAATAATACGGTTGGCAATGGTTTGCACAAACTCATGGTCATGAGCAACAAATAACATGGTCCCCTCAAAGCTGATTAAACCATTATTCAATGAAGTGATAGACTCCAAATCCAAGTGATTTGTCGGCTCATCAAAAATCAGTACATTGGCGCCGCTCAGCATCATTTTAGACAGCATGCACCGTACTTTTTCACCACCGGATAATACATTGGCAGCTTTTTGACTTTCCTCACCGGAAAATAACATACGACCTAAGAATCCTCGAACAAAAGTTTCGTCCGGGTCCCGAGAAAATTGTCTGAGCCAATCTACCAGATTTAATGTACTATTAAAATACTCCGCATTATCCCTTGGGAAATAAGCCTGAGAAGTAGTGACACCCCATTTAAATTCACCACTGTCTGCTTCCATTTCACCCATTAAGATTTTAAATAATGTGGTCTTCGCCAAGCTGTTAGCACCAACAAAAGCAATTTTATCTGCCTTTGCAACAACGAAGCTAACATTATTCAGCACTTTTTCCCCATCAATGGTTTTGCAAAGATTCTCAACGGTTAATAGTTGATCTCCTGCTTCTCGGTCCGGTTTAAAAGCGATATAAGGATATTTACGGGATGATGGCTTAATATCTTCTAATGTCAACTTATCCAATTGTTTTCTACGTGACGTTGCTTGTTTTGATTTGGAAGCATTCGCACTAAAACGCTGGATAAAGCTTTGCAGATCTTTCATTTTTTCTTCAGTCTTCTTATTGGCTTCTTTAGCCATTTTCAATGCCAGTTCACTTGACTGCTGCCAAAAATCATAATTACCTACATACAGCTGGATTTGGCTAAAATCAATATCGGCAATATGAGTACAAACTTTATTTAAGAAATGACGGTCATGAGATACCACGATAACCGTGTTATCAAAGTTATACAGAAACTCTTCCAACCAGCGAATGGATTCTACATCTAGATGATTTGTCGGTTCATCCAGCAGCAAAATGTCCGGAGAGCCAAATAAAGCTTGGGCTAACAATACCCGAACCTTTTCATTACCACTTAAATCTTTCATTAATTTGGTATGTAGCTCTTCACCAATTCCTAAACCAGTCAACATGCGGGCTGCTTCCGTTTCCGCATCCCAGCCGTTGAGTTCGGCAAATTCACCTTCTAATTCGCCAACCTTTATACCATCTTCGTCGGTAAAATCGGCTTTCGCATATAATACTTCTTTTGCTTCCATAATTTCAAAAAGTCTAGCATGTCCCATAATAACTGTTTTCAGTACATCAAATTCATCAAATTCATAATGATCCTGTTTCAAAACGGCTAGGCGTTCTCCAGATGAAATAATAACTTCACCAGAATTTGGTTCAATTTCACCTGATAATATTTTTAAGAAAGTCGATTTTCCTGTACCGTTGGCACCAATTAATCCATAACAATTGCCTGGCGTGAATTTTATATTGACATCCTCAAACAATGCCCTTTTTCCATACCGTAACGTCAAACCACTTGTACTAATCATATTTTTACCAGCCTTCCTTTTTTAATGGTACTTAAAATCTACTTATTTAAAATTGACAGAAATAAAGAGCCTACTAGGCTCTTTATTTACTTATTTACTATATGCAAGAGAAAAATTATATGCTAATTTTTCATAGTCTTCCAAGATATTAACAACTTTAATTTTATCAGCAGCAGTTGCTGCCTCTACATCGCTCTTGCCAATTGCAAAGTGTATAATACTTTGTACTTGAAATGGATAATATCCTAGTTTTAACAACTTCTTATAAAGCTGCTGGATACGCTGTTCTATTCTCATTTGAATCCTCCCTAATAACCTATAAACTATAGCGGTAATCATATACAACACACCTTGTAAATTCGCCCACTATGTACTTAATCAACATTACCACTACTTTATAGGATATGCAGAGACAGGATTTATGATTACTCTTTTTTAAAGGAGAACAACTCTAATCTACCAATCATTTTTTACAATCGACTTTTTGTATTGCTTTGCCAGAACATACTCGATTACTTTTGCAATTTCTATATAAATATAAGCCGTCAAATATGACGGCTCTTAGCTTTCGATATTGATCTTTGCTATTATAACATTATATTTTCATCATGTCAACTTTTTTATTAATCTTTTTGTGTAAATCATAAACCATCTTATTTTATGTTATGTTTCTGTAACTTTTGATAAAATCCAGATCGATGAATTCCCAAAATTTTCGCCGCTTTACTCTTGTTACCGCCGGCTTCTTCTAATACCTTTAAAATTGCCTGCTTTTCTGTATCATCCAGCATCTCAGCCAAATTATCGGAAACTTCAATGGGTTCGCTTTCTTTATTCACCTTCTTTACTATGGGAGGTAAATGTTCAGGTGCGATTAACACTTCATGGTCATCCATCAAATTCAATGCTCTTTCTAACACATTTTCCAACTCGCGAACATTGCCTGGCCATTTATAAGCCATTAATAGTTTTAATGTTGCTGCTGCGATTCCTTCAACGTCATGCTGCACCCGCTTGTTAATCTTTTTTAACAGCATGTCACATAACGCGGGTATATCTTCCGTACGTTCCCGCAATGGAGGAATGGCCAAAGAGATAATATCCAGGCGATAATATAAATCTTGACGAAACTCACCTTTCTCAATCATTTTCGTCAAATCTCGATTGGTAGCAGCAATCACCCGCAGATCCAGCTTTATCGTCTTGGTTCCCCCGACCCGTTCAAACTCTCGCTCCTGGAGCACACGCAACAATTTAACCTGCATGGAAATTGGCATATCGCCAATTTCATCCAAGAAGATCGTCCCCCGATTCGCTAATTCAAACTTACCTGGTTTCCCACCTTTTTTTGCCCCTGTGAAGGCTCCTTCATCATAGCCAAATAATTCTGTTTCCAACAGGTTTTCTGGGAGGGCTGCACAATTCACTTTAATAAAAGGACCATTATTGCGGATACTTCCATTATGAATGGATTGGGCGAATACTTCTTTTCCGGTACCACTTTCTCCTAATATTAGTACTGTAGAATTTCCTTTAGCGGCCTTCATCGCAATGGTCTTCATCCATTGCATTTTCTCACTCGTCCCAATAATACTGTCAAAGGTATATTTACCTCCATAGGCTTTGCGCAGCTCTTCCTTATAATACTCTAGCTCAAATTCTAGTTTATTGAGCTTGTTTGATAATATTTTTAAATCTTTCACATCTTTAAATACAACTTTTCCTACCGCCCCAACTGTTTCACCATCTTTTACAATGGGAATACGAGTTACTACACAATTATGGTCGTTTATCCTTTGGATTTCTGTAATTTCGGCTTTACCATCTTGGGCAACCACATGCATACGCGTATTGGGAATCACGTCAACCACATGCTGACCAATCACCCTTTCCCTTTCGATTCCGAGAAAATCACAATAGGATTGATTAATCATTGTGATTTTACCACTCCGATCTACAATTACAATTCCCTCAAAGAAGCTCTCAATTGCAGACTCTAAGGTACTCTTTAAATTCTTTACATTCTCCAATTCAACAGCAACGGTCTGCAATTCTGTAATATTTTGAAAAACAGCCACTGCTCCAATCACTTTATTACCATTTAAAATTGGCGACCGAGTCGTAATAATCGTGCAATTACCAATGGTTTGCTGCTGATTAACTTCTGTCTCACCCGTCTCTAATACCCGGCTAAGCCTCGTATTCGGTAATACATGATCCACATGATGTCCAATTACGGCATCAGCTGTTAATCCAGTAATAAATTCTGCAGCGGCATTGAATAACGTTACAATTCCTTCAGCGTTTACTGCAGTAACACCATTATACAAAGATTGAATAATGGCTTGGGTTTCCTCTACTAATAGCAAGGATCTGTCTGATAAATAGGTAACTACATCGTTTTGGTGTAATATACCGATTGGGCGATTTTCCCCATCTACCACTGGAAAAAAAGGGCATTCATTCAAGGTAAATTCTTCTTTTAATTCACTAACACTCTTCGTATATAGCACAGGAACGACACGCATCGTCATAATATCTTGAACACAAAGATTCTCTATCTCACTAATCGCTACCGCCTTAATAAATCCTCTTTGGCTAATGAATCCGATTAATTTACCATCATCATCAACTACTAGTGCCTTGTCTGCACCAGCATTATTAAGAATGACTGCAGCTTCCTTTAACATCATAGTAGGCAACACCGTTACTACGTTCATGTTCATTAAATCCCGTATACGCATTTCCCACCTCCAAATGTCTTCTATATAATAAGCCATTAGACATTTCTTCTATTATTCCTGCTAATTGGTGTACTCATTCTTAGACATCATCAATACAATAGGTAATTTACAATATTTTAGTTATAATAAGAAAAACACCAATGCGTCCTTTTTAAAAAAATAAGACCTTTTGAACTGCGAAGACGCGAAGAATACTAAAGGATAAAACGAATTGAACCACAAAAACGCAAAGGACACAAAGGGTTTTATTTATATTCTTTGTGCAGTCCTTTGTGTGCCGTATTAGTGGCATTGTGCCTTTGTGGTTCAGAAAATCTCATCTTTTTCCTCCCTCTATAATTATTAACGTAACTTCAGCAATTGTATCCTTCTGGAATAAAAGGAGAGGTTCTTGGGAAGGCTATTATTTATTATGTTCTAAATATATGTCTCTTTTCTTGTACATACTGTCTATATATCTATACAGATACTCATCTAAAAAACAGTAAACTACTAATTTTCACCCTAATTTGAATTGGCACAAAATTTGCATATATTTAGAGATATAACGAAAGGAGGCTTATCAAGACAATAGCTTGCTTTTAGGTTCATAATTACACTAAAATAGAGGAGGTCATCATTTTGGAAGTAGTAGGTATTATCTTAAGTTTATTTCTTTTAATGTTTTTTGCGTATAGAGGTTTTTCTGTTATCCTGTTTGCCCCTGTGTTTGCTTTGTTAGCAGCCTCTCTGTCTGGACTACCATTAATGCCAGCTTATACAGAACTATTTATGGCAAAAGCAGTCACGTATATTAAATCCTTTTTCCCTGTATTTTTATTAGGTGCTGTCTTTGGTAAAATTATGGAAGACACTGGCCTTGCAAAAGGTATAGCTCACACTATTATGAAATCTTTAGGAAAAGATCGTGCTATTTTAGCAGTTGTTTTAGCTGGCGCAGCACTTACCTATGGCGGCGTAAGCTTATTCGTAGTCGTGTTTGCAGTATATCCTTTTGCGTCCGCATTATTTAAAGAAGCTGATATTCCTAAAAGATTATTACCAGCTGCAATTGCCTTAGGAGCTTTTACTGCAACGATGGATTGTTTGCCTGGTACTCCACAAATCCAGAATTTGATCCCTACTAACTTTTTTGGTACCAATATTTATGCCGCACCGATTTTAGGTCTTATTGGCGGTACTCTGATCTTTGCCTTGGGTACGATCTGGTTAGAACGTCGCCGTAAACAAGCTGCAGACCGCGGCGAAGGCTATGGCGCACACACATTAAACGAGCCTGAGGCTTCAGCCGCAATTAAGTTACCTTCTTTTAAAGTTGCGATTCTGCCATTGTTAACAGTATTAGTTGTAAACTATGTAATGACACAAGTCTTCACATGGGATCCCAATATGCTTGAACCTTTTAAAGCAATGAAACTTCCTTTAACTGCCGCTTCCATTAAAAATGTTATTAGTATCTGGTCACTCATTATTGCCCTAGTATGTGGTATCTTGCTAGCAATTGCTCTTGGTTTCAATAACCTAGGTAAAGGCATATTAGCCAAATCCTTAAACGCTGGTGCCATTGGTTCCTTGTTAGCAATTATGAACACTGCATCTGAAGTTGGTTATGGTAATGTAATTTCTTCCCTTTCCGGTTTTAAAAATATTTCCAATGCGTTAATGAGTATTAAAGTGGGCGGTTCACCTCTCGTATCCGAAGCAGTAACGGTAAATATTCTTGCTGGTGTCACTGGTTCAGCCTCTGGTGGTATGTCCATCGCTCTGGACTTAATGGCAAAAGATTGGTTAGCCTGGGCAAATTCCATCGGCATGTCTCCTGAAATTCTGCACAGAGTAGCATCTATGGCTTCCGGCGGTATGGATACTTTACCTCATAATGGTGCTGTAATCACTCTGCTTGCAGTTTGCGGAATGACTCATAAAGACTCTTATGGCGATATTTTTGTACTAACTGCTATCAAAACCTTGATGGTATTTGTTATTATTTTGATTCATACGACTACTGGAATACTGTAATCAGTAAGTCTCTCGGAAAGTCTCATTTAGGACGGCAAAGGACGAGTATAGCAATGCTCATTTTTTGCCTGGTACAAGCTATATATGCTGCTTACCGAGAGTATACTAATCAATTAAGGGAGGGTATTATTCATGATACAAGACGTAAAATTTGTGGATATTCAAGTTGGGGACAAAGCCAGCATGTCTAAAACGGTAACAGAATATGATGTATATACATTTGCTGGTCTAACTGGGGATTTCAATCCCGTACATGTGAATGCTGAGTTTGCTAAAACCAGCATGTTTAAAGAACGTATTGCTCACGGTATGCTGTCAGCAGGCTTCATTTCGGCAGTTCTAGGCACTACCTTACCTGGTGCAAATACGATTTATATGGGTCAAGAATTAGCCTTCAAAGCTCCTGTAAAAATTGGCGATACCGTAACGGCTACCGTTGAAGTGATCGAAAAAATTGAAGCAAAAAATCGTTTGATTTTTAGAACCTACGTTACCAATCAAGAAGGAACTATTGTGATTGATGGTAAAGCCACTGTCATGAAAAAATAAGTTAAGCATCTAAAGACTAAGTTCGTAGGAAAAACGTTTTTAACCGCAGAGATGCAGAGAACACCTCTGCGCCTCTGCGGTTAATCGTTCCTTCTCACTTTTACAAATATTCTAGCTCATTAAAAAGTCTCTTGGTATTCACAATGTGAACCAAGAGACTTTTTAATTATGTGTACTCTTAAATTTTAAACTTATGTGCTGCTACTTGCAGTTCTTCGGCCATAGTAGTAAGGCTACGGCTAGTAGCTGCTATTTCTTCCATGGACGCAGTTTGTTCCTCCGTTGCAGCAGATACAGTCTGAGTTTGCGCTGCCGTGTCTTGGGTGACTTCGTTGATTTCACGAACGATTTCAACAATCTTTTGACTACTGGCTAGTACATCTTCCCCTGATTTAGAGATTTCTGTTACTTCGGTGGTAATTACTTTCACAAGTTGTATAATGTTCTGAAAGGCGATTCCAGCATCGGCTACAACTTTACCACCAATTCGTACCTCTTCTGTGCCACTATGCATGGCTACAACTGCTTGGTCTGTCTCAAGCTGGATCTCTCCAATTAATTGTGCAATTAATTTGGCAGCATCTTCCGATTGCTCTGCCAGCTTTCGTACTTCTTCTGCCACTACGGCGAATCCCCGGCCCTGCTCTCCTGCACGAGCCGCTTCAATCGCAGCATTGAGTGCTAAAAGATTGGTTTGCCCAGCAATTCCCGTAATGGTGTCTACGATTTGTCCAATATGTTTAGAGCGCTCGCCCAATTTTTCTACGATTTGCGCTGAGCTTCCGACTGTAGTTTCAATACTATTCATTTGACGTTGTGCTGAGGTGATCAGCTTTTCGCCCTCTACAGCAGCTGCAGTAGCTGCATCGGACGTTGAAACCGTATTTTGCGCATTACTAGCTACCATCCTAGAATCCGTTGCCGATTTTTCCACTATAGCTAAAGTGGTATGGATGGATTTTGCCTGTTTATCGGTGCCTGCCACCACATTCATGATCGAATCAGCTACCTGACCAGAAGCCTGAGCAGACTGTTCTGCACTAACGTACAATTCTTCAGAATAACTAGCGAGCAGTTCTGTCTTTTCTTGTACATTTACAATAAGAGCTTTCAAATTCATTTTCATTTTGGAAAGAGAATCTGCTACATGTCCAAATTCATCACTTCTGGCTTTCAGTGTCGGGTCATCTTTGCCTGTAAAAATTCCACCTGCCATGAGATCGATATCATTGGTAATTTTGCTGATCGGTGAAGTAATCTGCTTCGTTAAATAAATGCTGAGTATGACCCCAAATACAAGTGCAACAATACTTAATACAATTGCGGTATAAATACCACTCGATACTTTTTGATTGACCTGACTAACTTCTGCAATTGCATCATTGGAGTTGGCCTCAACGCTGGTATGAAGGGCTTGCTGTATTGCTTGAGCAAAAGGAGTCAATTCACGAGTAATAATACCACTTGTTTGAGATAGGTCATTTGCCCTTAACTGATTTCCAGCAGTTTTTTCTTTATATTGTTCCCGCAATACAGGAATCAGCCTAGTGACTACGCCACTTTTATACTTTTCTGTATCATCAATTAGTTTTTCTACATCTGCTCTTTTTCCTTGGGGCGTTAAACTGAGTAGCTGCTTTTCCAATTCAATGACTGATCCTAACTTGTCCTCAAAGTTCTTGCTATATTTTTCGTCTCCATCTGCTATATAGCGTCTGATCTCCAATACTGCGCCAGTATATTCATTTTCAGCCTTTGCTGAAATAATGGCTCTGGCATTACTGGATTGTATATCTCCAACACCATCTTTTATTCTATCAGACGACCATATAGAATAAATCCCCATAATTACGATTAAACCTAGAATTACTGCTAAAGACAATGAAATTTTTTGACCAATCTTCATTTCCAGCCTCCTTTTGCCTTAATTGATTTATTTTATCAGAAAACTATTTTCTTCGCCTCTACCGAAAGTAATAGATCATGATTATTTTTTTAAAAAACCTCTTTCAGTAAGTACATGTATTCTACTGCATGCATCTGAAAGAGGTTTACGTTAAAGGCCGTTTTTTATTTTATCCGACGACCAAATAGTATTCTTTGTATCTACTATTTGCCAGAAAAATTGGCTTTTCTTTTTTCTACAAATGCAGTCATGCCTTCTTTTTGATCTTCTGTGGCAAAACACAAGCCAAAGACTTCTGCCTCATAGGCAATGCCTGATGCAAGATCCATATTTAGCCCTTCATTTACAGCAGCTTTTGACAATTGTACAGCAACGGAAGCTCTCGATAAGATCTTTTCTGCCATAGCCTTAGCTACATTCATCAATTCATCAGGAGCTGCGACTTTATTAACCAGTCCAATACGATAGGCTTCCCCTGCATCAATAATATCACCAGTATAAATTAGTTCTTTCGCGCGTCCTTTACCTACCAGTCGCGGCAAACGCTGCGTACCGCCGAAACCAGGAGTAATCCCTAAAGAAACTTCTGGCTGTCCAAACTTCGCTTTTTCAGAAGCGATACGAATATCACATGCCATTGCCAGTTCACATCCACCGCCTAAAGCAAAGCCGTTAATGGCAGCGATTACTGGCTGAGGCAGACTTTCCAGTTTATTAAATACATCTTGACCAATCTTGCCAAAATTACGACCTTCAATGGCAGTTAATGTTTGCATTTCAGCGATATCGGCTCCTGCGACAAAGGCCTTTTCCCCACTGCCTGTAATAATCACAATTCCAATTGATGTATCTTCTTTTATACGATCTAATAGGTTACTTAATTCTTGTAATAATTCTGTATTAAGGGCATTCAATGCTTTGGGTCTATGTAACGTAATCATCCCAATGCTGTCTTTAACCTCAAATAAAAGATTGGTATACTGACTCATGTATTAGCACACTCCTATTTTTTTAAAATCGTAGTATTTAAAACAAGGACTAAGGCTTATGCCAATCTACGATCCATTAGCATAAGCCTGCCTTCTTCTTCACATAACAGTTATTTTGAACCTCGCCCCTTCAGGCAATGATTCTACCTAATCATGTATTTTATTTTAACGTATAGTCATAGAAGCCTTTACCAGATTTACGCCCTAGATAACCTGCTTGTACCATTTTCTTCAATAATGGGCATGGACGATATTTAGGATCACCATAACCTTCATGCAGTACTTCCATGATATATAGCACAGTGTCATTACCAATTAAATCAGATAGCGCCAACGGTCCCATTGGATGATTAAAACCTAATTTTGCTACATTATCAATATCTTCTGCGCTAGCTACTCCTTCCATCAAGGTGAACACGGCTTCGTTGATCATCGGAATCATGACACGATTACCGATAAAGCCAGGGAAATCAGCAACTTTTACAGGTGTTTTGCCTAATTGTTCTGCAAGAGCTTTTACCTCAGCAAAAGTTTCTTCACTCGTTGCCAAGCCATTAATGACTTCTACTAATTTCATTACTGGTGCTGGATTAAAGAAATGCATACCAATTACTTTATCGGGGCGTTTTGTAGTTGCTCCTACTGCAGTAACAGGCAAGGAAGAAGTATTGGTTCCTAAAATAGTATGAGCCGGACACAATTTATCTAATGTTTGAAAGATATCCCGTTTGATGTCCATATTTTCTACAGCAGCTTCAATAACAAGATCCACATTGCAAGAAGCATCATCTAATTCTACCACTCCAGATATACGTTTTAAGATTGCTTCTTTCTCTTCAGCAGTCAATTTATTTTTCTCTACTGCACGAGTTAAGTTTTTTTCAATTCCTTTAATACCTTTTTGTACAAACTCATCTTTAATATCCCGTAATATTACGTCTAATCCACCTTGTGCCATTACTTGAGCGATACCGCTCCCCATCTGTCCAGCCCCAATAACTAATACGCGTTTAATTTCCATCAAAAAATCCTCCTCAGAATTTTAAAATTATAAATACTAATCTTTATTAAGTGCCGCAATTAAAATCAAAGAACTTTTTTAACCACAGAGGCACAGAGAGCACAGAGTAAGAAATTGAATTTATTTATATTACCCCTCAGTGTCCTCTGTGCCTCTGTGGTTCAATCACTATTTACTCATATCTAATCTCTAACCCGCAGCTTTCACCTTTTTAATCTCATCAATTAAAGCGGGAATGACTTCCATTACATCGCCTACAATACCGTAGTTGGCGATTTTGAAAATTGGTGCTTCTGGATCTTTGTTAATCGCAATAACAATGTCAGAGGATGACATTCCAGCTACATGCTGAATGGCGCCGGAAATGCCACAGGCAAAATATACTTTGGGACCAACAGTTTTGCCCGTCTGTCCAACCTGATAGAGTGCCGGTTTCCAACCTGCATCAACCACTGCCCGGGATGCACCTACGGCTCCGCCCAGCACATCGGCCAGTTCCTCAATTAAAGCAAAACTTTCCGGCTTTGATAAACCACGACCACCCGAGACAATAATTTCAGCTTCTTCTAAATTAGCCGATGCAACGCCTTCGCGGATGATCTCCAGCAATTTAGTGCGAATATCCGTCATTTTTACCTTGCTGGCTACTTTTACGATTTCACCAGTTCGTGAATAATCCGGCACTGAACGTTTAAAAACATTAGGACGTATGGTTCCCATCTGTGGACGATGGTCAGGGCATAAAATGGTTGCCATAATATTGCCGCCAAATGCAGGACGAGTCCAGGCTACTAAGCCAGTGGCTGAGTCAATACCAAGATTCGTGCAATCCGCAGTCAATCCAGTACCAACTCGACCAGCTACTCTTGGTCCTAAATCTCTTCCATCATTGGTTGCCCCCATTAAAATAACAGCAGGTTTATACGTATGGATCAAATCCGTCAACGTAATGGTATAGGCGTCTGTACTGTAATGAGAAAATTCTTTGCCTTCTACCAAATAAATTTTATCAGCACCCCGGGCAAACACTTCCTTGGTCAGTTGATCGACATTGTCGCCAATAAGTACTCCTGCCAACTCCTGCCCCATAGCATCCGCTAGTTTACGGCCTTCATTTAACAATTCATACCCCACATTGCGTGCCTGTCCGTCAACTTGTTCAACATAAACCCATACACCTTTAAACTCGTCTTTGTTCATAGAAACATTTTTTTCTTCCACTTCACGATGAATTGCCCCTACAGGACAGACATCAATACAAGCGCCACAAGCAGTACAAGCATCTGTAATCAATGCTTTACCATCTTCCATGACAATTGCTCCAAAGGGACAGGCACCTACACAAGCAGTACAACCAATACATTCTTCCGGGTTCACTTTTACAGCCATTTTTTCACCCCCACTTAGATAATTTTTAATTCTACTAAACGTTTGACAAGTAGTTCCGCCGCTTCTCTTGCCGTATCAGCCTGCATCATTTCACCCTGCACACGGCGTTCAGGGGTAAAAATTCGACGTACCTGTGTTGGTGAACCTTTTAGCCCAAGAGCATCCCGATCCACTTCTACATCATCTACTGTCCATACGGGTATTTCTTTGCGGTTTGCTTTCATCGTGCCTTTCACGGTGGGGTAGCGCGGTTCATTAATGGATTTCACTACCGTCAGCAAAACAGGCATTTGTGCCTCAATGACTTCATAACCTTCTTCATGTTCTCGTTCCACACGGATAACTTGCTCATCTACCGTATTAATTTTAGATACATAAGTAACCTGAGTGATCCCCAAATGTTCCGCAATTTCAGGACCAACCTGGGCAGTATCCCCATCAATAGCTTGTTTACCACAAAGAATAATATCCACCTTACCCATTTTTCGAAGACCAGCTGCCAATGCATGACTGGTAGCCAAGGTATCAGAACCGCCAAAGGCCCTATCACTTAGAAGTATCGCTTCATCGGCTCCCATTGCCAAACATTCTTTTAACGCTTCTTTTGACTGTAAGGGCCCCATAGAAAGTATGGTCACTTTGCCACCATACTTTTCTCTGAGCTGCAATGCTGCTTCCACGGCATTTTTGTCAAAAGGATTCACAATACTAGGAACCCCTTGACGAATAAGAGTATTGGTTTCCGGATCAATTCTCACTTCCGTAGTATCAGGCACTTGCTTGACACAAACTACTATGTCCATCACATAAGTCCCCCTGTTCTTTTACATAAACCTTTATAGCGCCGTAAAGGAATCCTACAAAAAATTCTATTTAACATTATTTCAATATCGTGCCGGAAATAACCATTCGCTGAACTTGATTGGTTCCTTCATATATCTGTGTAATTTTTGCATTACGCATTAAACGCTCTACTGGATACTCCCGACTATAACCATAGCCGCCAAAAACCTGCACAGCATCTGTAGTAACTTCCATAGCGATATCAGATGCATATAATTTTGCCATAGCAGCTTCTTTGGAATAAGGCAACCCTTGATCTTTCAAATAGGCTGCACGATACACCAAAAGGCGGGCAGCGTCAATTTTAGTAGCCATATCAGCCATCATAAAGGCCAATGCCTGATTTTGTGCAATCGGTTTACCAAACTGTACTCTTTCTTTGGAATACTTAATAGCATGATCAAGAGCTCCCTGAGCAATTCCTAAAGCTTGAGCAGCTACGCCGATACGACCGCCATCTAAGGTACTCATTGCAATCTTAAAGCCTTCGCCAACTTTGCCTAACATATTTTCTTTTGGCAAGCGAACGTTTTGGAATACTAATTCATTTGTTAAGGAAGTATGAATCCCCATTTTATGTTCTTTTTTACCAAAGGTAAAACCAGGCATATCCTTCTCTACGATAAATGCAGTAATCCCTCTTGTTCCTTTTGATTTATCAGTCATAGCAAAGATCACATAGGTTTCAGCCTCACCACCATTGGTGATAAATACTTTGCTGCCGTTTAAAATATAATCATCGCCATCAGCTACTGCCACGGTTTGCTGGGCTGCTGCATCCGTTCCCGCATTGGGTTCGGTCAAACCAAAGGCTCCAAGCTTTTCGCCTTCCACTAACGGCACTAAATATTTTTGCTTTTGTTCTTCCGTGCCATAAGCATAAATCGGCCATGCACATAAGGACACAGTAGCTGATAGAGTGATGCCTATACCATCATCCACTTTCGATAATTCCTCCACTGCTAGGATGTAGCTTAAAACATCACCTGCAGCACCGCCATAAGCCTCTGGAAAGCAAATACTAGTTAGGCCCATTTCTCCCATTTCATTGAACAGTTCACGAGAAAACTCTTCCTTTTCATCTCGCTCTGCTACACTTGGTGCTAATCTCTTCTCTGCAAAATCACGTGCCAATTTTTGAACCATTTGCTGATCTTCTGTTAATTGAAATTGCATACTGATAAGCCTCCTCTTTTTTGTGAAAAATGTCACATATATCTTTTAATATCGTGTCAATAGCTTATCTATTGACACGATATTGGGACTACATTAGACCATCTTAGACGCGTTCAACAATCGTTGCTACGCCTTGTCCGCCGCCGATACATAACGTTGCTAAACCTACCTTAGCATTTCTTGCCTCCATTGCATGAAGCAGAGTCACTAAAATACGAGCTCCGCTTGCACCAATGGGATGACCGATAGCAATAGCGCCACCATTTACATTTACTTTATCCTGATCAAACACAAGCTCTTTACCTACTGCCAAAAATTGAGAAGCAAAAGCTTCATTCGCTTCAATCAGATCAAGGTCAGCAACAGACAAGCCAGCTTTGGCCAATGCTTTGCGTGCCGCTGCCACCGGACCAATTCCCATGATACTAGGATCAACCCCTGCTGCAGCAAAACCGCGGATGCGCGCCATAGGTTTGATTCCTAGTTCTTTTGCTTTGTCAGCAGACATTAATACAAGGGCAGCTGCTCCGTCATTAATACCAGAAGCGTTACCTGCAGTAACCGTACCATCTTTTTTAAAGGCAGTACGTAGTGCTTGTAATTTTTCAAGCATTGCATCACTCTTAGGATATTCATCCGTAGCAAAAATAGTATCACCTTTTCTGCCTTTAATCGTAACTGGCAATATTTCTTTCTTAAATGCTCCACTTTCAATTGCTGCTATTGCTTTTTTCTGAGAGGAAAAAGCAAGCTGATCTTGTTCTTCACGAGAAATTCCAAATTGTTCTGCAACATTCTCAGCTGTGATACCCATATGATAATCATTGAATGCGCACCACAAGCCATCTTGAATCATAACATCTTTTACTTCTGAATGTCCCATGCGTAAACCTTGACGTACTTTACTATCAAGTACGTAAGGTGCATTTGTCATACTTTCCATGCCACCAGCAACCACAATCTCAGCGTCACCAGACATAATCGCCTGTGCTGCTAAGTTTACTGTTTTTAAACCAGAACCACATACTTTATTAACTGTATAAGAAGGCACTTCCATAGGAACACCAGCTTTTACCGCAGCTTGGCGAGCTGGATTTTGTCCTAAGCCTGCTTGCAATACATTACCAAAAATAACTTCATCAATACTTTCTTTTTCTACGCCAGCTCTTGCAATAGCCTCTTTGATTACCATACTACCTAATTCTACAGCGGAAAAAGGAGATAAAGCTCCATTAAAACTGCCAACAGCCGTTCTTACTGCACTTACAATTACTACTTCTCTCATTACAGACACCATCCTCTTTGAAAAATTATTTTAAACCCATCAATTCATTATGAAAAATACGTACATCCATTAGTTTCAGATTTGGCGAAATGATCGGCTTAAAATCCATTAATGCCAAAATATCTTTTTCTAAATCGACGCCAGGTGCAATTTCTGTCAACACCATGCCTTCACTCGCTAATTCAAAAACTGCCCGCTCTGTAATATACATAACCGTTTGGTTTGTTTCCTGAGCATATTTGCCGCTAAATGTAATTTGTTCTACATGATCAATGAATTTCTTCGCTCTTCCCTCATTGACAATCGTTAATTTTCCATCGGTTACCGTTACTTTTAAGCCGCCAGCCATAAAGGTACCGCAAAAAATCACTTGCTTTGCATTTTGGGTGATGTTGATAAAACCACCACAACCAGCTACACGGCCTTTGAACTTACTTACATTAATATTACCATATTTATCAGTTTCTGCCAGTCCCAAATATGCTAAATCTAAGCCGCCGCCATCATAAAAATCAAATTGGTAAGGCTGATCTAAAATAGCCTCGGCATTAGTTGCTGCACCAAAACTTAATCCACCGGCAGGTACACCGCCAATAGGACCAGCCTCAACGGTTAAGGTCATTTTATTGCCGATCCCTTCTTCATTCGCTACTAAAGCCACTCCTTCTGGAACTCCAATTCCAAGATTCACCTTAGAATCAGCAATCAATTCCATTACCGCCCGGCGGGCGATTACTTTGCGCTCATCAAGGGGCATCGGAGTTAGAGCTGACAGAGGCACTGCAATTTCACCTGAATAAGCAGGATTGTACTGCTCAGCAAAGGTTTGCATATGCTGTTTCATATCTTCCACTACTACAATATAATCCACAACAATACCAGGAATTTTTACATTCATCGGAGGCAAACTGCCATTAGCTACCAGTCGTTCTACTTGTACAATAACAATACCGCCTGATGCTTTAGCAGCTTGGGCTAAAGATAAAATTTCCAAGGAAACAGCTTCATGCTCAATGGTAATATTGCCTCTTTCATCAGCACTCGTACCTCTTAGCAAGGCTACATGGATCGGAAAAGGCTTATACCATAACCATTCTTCGCCGCCCAGTTCGATGACTTCAACTAAATCTTCTTTGGTAACGTCATTAATTTTTCCGCCTTCTACTCGTGGATCTACAAAGGTGTGCAAACCAACTTTTGTCATTACGCCAGGTTTTCTGCCTGCAATATTGCGGGCTAGATGAGCTAACGTACCTTGAGGAAAATTATAAGCTTCAATTTTATTTTCTACAGCCAGCTTACCTAACTTTGGAGCTAGGTTCCAATGACCGCCAACAGCTCTTTTTACCATACCTTCATTACCGAAATGGTTGAGACCAAGCTCTTTACCATCTCCCTGACCAGCACAGTAAAATAGAGTTAAATCACGAGGTCCAGCTTCTTCTAAAAAACGTTTCTCCATGGCAGCACTTAATGCTTCTGGATGTCCATTGCCAACAAATCCACTAACACCAACTGTATCACCGCTTTTTACAAGCTTTGCAGCTTCTAATGCACTTATCACCTTGGCCATATTATCGACTCTCCTTACCAAGCTATCTTTAACTAATACTTATGCAATTATTATGCCAATCTTCAGAGCAAAAAAACAGTGTCTGCAGCATTCTTCTTAAAACCTCCTACCTATAACATCTTTTTGCATTTTTCTTGCTAATTCTTAATATTTCTACTATTGCAATAGACAGTTTATTAGGAAGAACCCGTCCATATATGTATACATAGTTGTCTAAAATTATGTACATCTTTTTTCATAATGTCTATAAACAGTGTTAAACATCCTCCTAATTGATAGGAGGATGTTTAACACTATTTATCTTATTATTACTTACTTTCTTACTTCTATCCCCATAATTGTTCCATCGCTGCTATTAAATCTTTTTTCTATACGGTTCACGCTCTTTTCCATATTGGTAAGTACAATGGGTGTCATTACAGATTTACCTTGCTGAAGAATATAGTCCTTATCAAAAGTAATTAGCGCATCACCTTGCTTTACTATATCTCCCATATTCACATGAGGGGTAAATCCCCGCCCATCTAACATTACAGTATCAATGCCGATATGAATTAATATCTCGACTCCTTGGGCTTCTATAGCGACTGCATGCAGGGTTTTTGCTACCAGAATGATTGTACCATCACAAGGTGCTGTAATCACATTTTCATCAGGTTCAATCCCCAGACCATCTCCTAGCATCTTCTTAGAAAAAACAACATCAGGAACATTGGTTATATCCACAACCTTCCCCTTAACAGGAGCAAAGAGAATTAACTGTTCCTTTTTTCGCTGAAATAACTGAAACATACTTCTACCTTCCTATTTATATTCTATGATTCTGATATTTATGCTTGACTAAATGAGCCGCGCTTTCTTCTACAATTACAGTCACATCTTGATGAAGCTGCAAAATTGAAGCTGGTATTTCAGGAGTGATCCCTCCAAACAGTGCGTGGTAAAGCACCTCTGCTTTATTTTCACCGCTAGCTAAGAGTACAAGCTTTTTCGCGTGCATAATAGTCTTAATCCCCATGCTAATGGCAAAACGCGGTACCTCTTCAATCGTTGCAAAAAATCGGGCATTGACCTCAATCGTCTCATCATCTAATTTAACTCTATGGGTAGTAGCCTCAAACTTAATATCCGGTTCATTAAAACCAATATGCCCATTGTTGCCAATTCCTAATATTTGTAAATCAATACCTCCCATGTTTTGAATACTCCTATCGTATTCTCTGCATTCCTCTTCTACATCTTGTGCCATACCATCGGGAATATAGATATTTTGCTTTTTTATATTAATGTGATTAAAAAAATGATGAAACATATAGTAATAATAGCTTTGCTCATCTTCTTTTGGTAATCCTAAATATTCATCCAAGTTAAAGGTTATAACTTCAGAAAAATCCAGACCGACTTCTTTGTGCACTTTAATTAACTCTTTATACATTAAAAGGGGAGTGCTGCCGGTGGCCATTCCTAATACAGTATTGGGCTTTAAATAAATTTGACCAGCCACAATCCTTGCCGCTCGCGCACTCATATCTTCATAATCTTTAGCAATTACGATACGCACTGGTTTACCTCCTGAATAATAAGTTTCCTTTTACAAAAGCAGCAGAAATCTCCAGATTATCATGAAATAAGATCATATCAGCATGCTTACCAACCTCTAGGCTTCCCTTATCGTGATCCACCCTGATTTGCCTGGCAGGATTAAGTGTGACCAGTTGAATCGCCTCTGCTAAGCCCAGACCTGTATTCTCCATGAAGTTACGCACTGCCTTATTAAGAGTCAAGATACTACCCGCAATCACTCCATCAGTCAATCGGGCTTCCCCGTCTTTCACAATTACATTCTGTCCGCCTAAATCATATTCTCCATCACCTAAGAGGCTGGCCCGCATCCCGTCAGTAATCAGAATCATCTTCCCCAGACCTTTTACTTTTAGCAGTATCCGCTGCATCGCGGGGTGGACATGCAAATTATCAGCGATCAGTTCACAGGTAATATCACTATCCATAGCTGCTCCAATGGCACCAGGAAAACGATGATGTAAGGGCGGCAATGCATTAAAGGTATGAGTCATATGAGAAACTCCAGATCCAATCGCCTCCATCCCTTGTTCATAGGTAGCACTGCTATGCCCAATGGATACCACAATCCCTTTCTGCACACAAGCTTGAATAAAGTCCTTACTGTCTGCTATTTCAGGAGCAATAGTAATTATCTTAATACAATCCAAATAGGATTCAATCTTCTTTATATCAGGAGCAATGATATACTGCTTATCCTGAGCGCCTTTATACTCCTCATGAATAAAAGGTCCCTCCAAATGACACCCCAGCACCTGGGCACCGCTGCTCTTTTTCATAGCCTGCCGAATATGCTCGATGGACTGTTCAAGCCTCGTCATGGACATGGTCATGGTTGTTGGCATAAAAGAAGTGACACCTGTTTGTAAAAGACCTTCACTAATGACGGCTAAAGCTCTTTTATCCTCATCCATCGTATCAAACCCATTGCAGCCATGCACATGGATATCAATAAATCCAGGAGATACGTATTGCCCCTGCCCATCAAACTGCTCAGAGATCGTAAACTTGCCCAACTGGGTTTCTGCTACAATTCCTCTAATTCGATCCTCAAAAAGAACTGCATGGTTAAATAGGATTCCCTGCAATGTAATAATTCTTGAATTCACAATTGCTTTCATCATGCTCCATCCTTTATTGCTTTTTTCAAATATCCATTATGTTTCTTAAGGAGTGCATTAGCGATTGTAGCGTTGATATTCAATTTCAGCATGAGAATGGCAATTTTTGCATTGCCTTTCGCCTTTGTTAAGGCCTGCTGGGCAAAGGCTTCTCCTTTTCCGGTAGCAAGAGTGATGATATCCAGGACTCTCTGTTTTAACTTACGATTAATCGGCCTTACATCCACCATTAAATTGTGATAGGTTTTCCCTAGTTTTATCATAGCGCAAGAGGATAACATATTTAATACCATCTTCTGCGCTGTCCCCGCCTTTAAGCGGGTAGAACCCATGATGACTTCCGGCCCTACATCCACCACCACACACACATCAGCGATGCTTTCCAGCTTTCCAGATAAGGAACAGCAGATTCCAATTGTCTTAATTCCCATGTCTTTAGCATAAGAAACCGCCGATATTACATAAGGAGTATTGCCACTGGCGCTAATCCCTACTAGTACATCGTGGCCTCCAAAACCTTTTGCCTTAAGATCTTTGATTGCCAATTCTTCATCATCTTCTGTATCTTCCCGCCAGCCAGAGAGCGCTTCTTCTCCTCCTGAAATCAGTCCAATCACTGTATTATCATCCGTACCAAAGGTTGGCGGACATTCGGTTGCATCCAGCAGTCCCAGTTTTCCCCCTGAACCACTGCCAATATAAAACAGTCGTCCGCCCTTTACCATACGTTCCACAATAAGGTCGATGGCTGAACTAATTATCTCAGTGCATTTGCCTACGGCAGCAGCTACCTTCTCATCTTCCCGATTAAACATAGTTACCATTTCAATGGTAGAAACCTCATCAATCTCTATGGTATCTTGATTCCATTGCTCCATATGGTCCTCCTGAAAAGAGACTTGATTCAAAGGGAATAACACTCCAATGAATCCTAGCCCTATTTATTCCCTTCACTTTCCATTGAAAAAAGGAATTGAACCTTGAAGATATGCACGCATCAACTCCAACCTTCAATTCCATATACCTCTTTTTAGGAATTCGGTGTTGAAGTATTACGTATATCTTTTGTAACGTGATTTCGTTTTTCTACTAAGAGCTTTTTCATTTCGTCAGCAATCATTTCTGCCTTTGTACCTACAATGATTTGAACACTATTACCACTTTTAATCACACCCGCTGCTCCTAAAGCTTTAATCTCACTTTCATCTAACAGAGCAGCATTTTTCAAAGTTAACCGCAGGCGAGTAATGCAAGAATCGACAACCTCGATATTTTCTACGCCTCCCAACTTTTCCATAAGATTCAGGGAGAAGGCGCTGCTATCAACATTGTCTAACTTTGTATTCTCTGCTTCATCATCAAAACGACCAGGCGTAGGGATGTTAAATTGTTTGATAGCCCACACAAATACCACATAATATAAAGCAGCAAACCCCAGACCAAGGGGAATCAGCATAGCAGGTTTCGTCGCCAAACCCCAATTCAGCAGTAAATCAATCAAGCCGGCAGAAAAACCAAACCCATGTAGAATCCCCATAGAACTTACTAAAGCCATCGCCAAGCCAGTCATAATGGCATGTAAGAAATACAGCATCGGAGCCAAAAACATAAACATGAATTCAATAGGCTCCGTTATACCAGTCAAGAACGCCGTAAATCCTAGTGATAATAAGGCACCACCGATTTTACTGCGATTCTCAGGCTTCGCACATGTATAAATAGCCAATGCTGCTGCTGGCAGAGCAAACATAAAGATTAGATAAAAACCAGCCATAAAGCCGCCTGCTGTAGGATCTCCCGCAAAGAAACGATTTAAATCGCCCGTTACCACCTTGCCGGTGGCATCCGTGTAATTCCCAAAGACAAACCAAACAAAACTATTCAAAATGTGGTGAAGCCCAAAAGGAATGAGTAGACGATTGAATATCCCATAAACAAATAATCCTAGGGATCCTGCACCAATAATCCATTCACCCATGCTATGGATGATACTTTGAATGGGTGCCCAAATCACGCCAAAAATTCCTGCCATAACTATTCCTGCAGCTGCCGTCACGATGGGAACAAAACGCCTCCCTGCAAAGAAACCTAAGAAATCAGGAAGCTTAATATTATAAAATCGATTATACAAATAGCCCGCTACCAAGCCGCTTAGAATACCCCCGAGCACACTCATATTCAAATCCGGATTAATGGTCTTTAGACCATTGGTGAGTACTAGATAACCGATGGCACCTGATAAACCGGATGCGCCTCCATTATCATGAGATAGACCAATGGCAATACCCATAGCAAACAATAATGCCAAATTGTCAAAAATAGCCCCTCCTGCTTTCATAACAAAAGGAATATCAAGAACATCCGGAGCACCAAAACGCAGCAACAAAGCCGCTGCTGGTAGTACTGCCACTGGCAGCATCAGCGCTTTACCAATCTTTTGCAGTTTCCCAAACCAATTACCCACAACTATGAACCCCCTATTCTTTATTTATACATTACAAACTACAAAATGACCTGGCAAAAAAGAAAACTTGATAGTACTTTCTAAAGAATAAAGAATGCCGATTTAGTGCTATTCATACGTCACTTTGAAATTTGTCTCATATACACATAGCAAGTAGTACCGATTAACGCTTTAATGTTATTTCAAATTTATAACGGTCACTGCGATAAATGGACTTTGTTACCTCAAAGGGAATATTCTTTTTTGTATAGGTTAATCGTGAAAACATAAGTGCTAAGGTTTTTTGCTTCACCTGCAGCATTTGACTCTCATAATCATTTACTAATACAGGCTCGATGGTCTGATTTGCATATTCAATCTGCAAACCGAACTGCTTTTCTAAAATGGTATACAAGGAATTATTCTCTAACGCCTCAGCCGTTAATCCCTCGCAAAGTGCTGTTGGTAAATAAGCCGTCTCAATGGCATAGGGTTCATCATTAACAGAGCGTAATCGAGTAATTTCAAATACTTCATCCTGCTCTTCCAACTGCAGATCATGCTGCAATTTTTTCGTTGCAGATTTTCTTTGAAAAGAAATCATTTTCGTATGAATACTCATACCGCGCCGCTGCATATCTTCCGTAAATCCCAACAAATTATGCAAGGGATGTTTTTCTTTGTTTTTGACAACAAAGGTTCCTTTCCCCCGTTCCCGATATAGCAATCCTTCATTTACTAAGCTTGCAATGGCTTTATTCGCAGTCATTCGACTAATTCCGTGATATTCACACAGCTCTCTTTCTGTTGGCACAACTTCATCTGCAGCTAGTTCTTCATTTTCGATCATTTCGGAAATAATATTTTTCAACTGATAGTACAAAGGAATCGGCGAATCTTTATCAACTCTTTTCATGATTACCACCTTTATCATTAATCATAAATTTGAAATGTCATCATGTTGACATGTTGTATATACATTTACAATTGTATTATAACACTTCTATTATCTTTTTCAAGATTATTCTGAAATTTAAAATTAACTTATTTTTTCTTCATTGCCGGTCAGAAAAGTACTACTATATTTTATAACCGCAGAGGCGCAGAGAACACAGAGATAGGATTTAAAATGTCCTTCTGCGTACTCTGCGCCTCTGCGGTTATATCATTTCTTTTTTTGCTTAGCACTGATATCTTTCTTAAGGCAATGGTTCATACAATACCACTTTTTTCTCTTTTAGGCTCTCAGGCACGTCAATAATGCGTTGATTAGCGGAACCCTTGAATAACAAATCATAACTTTTCAATGCTAATTCAAATTTGCCATCAATTAATACATCAATATATTGCAAAAATTCCAGACAATCCCGTCTATTAAGTAATTCTTCAAAAGTAAAACCAGTATAACACCAAATGTTAACGCCACTACTTTTCAATTGCTCAGCAATAGCAGTACAGGCAACGGGCTGCAGCATTGGTTCACCGCCTGAGAACGTTACCCCAGACTGCAGTTCTACGGCTAGAACAGCCTGTACTACGTCATCAATTTCCTGTTCAAAACCACCATTCAAATCCTGAGTATCAAGATTGTGACATCCCTGGCAATGATGAGTACAGCCTTGACACCAGATCACCGTTCTCAATCCTTTTCCATCTACAACCGAATCCGTTGTTATCTGAGAAGCTAAACGAATTTTTACCATACCACACCAATCTCCCTGTTTTCAGACAATAGATCATCTCATATGTCAATATCATAGGAATGATTCAGATCATTATCCATTCGTAATCAAAATAACATTATATCATTTTTAAACAGAATCGTCTCCTATTCATCCGTGCTCACCACTGGATATTTTCAGGATAGTCCCAGTCATATTGAATCTCATCTGCAGGACAATTATATTTTAGAGCTTCTTCCAAAACTTCCTCTCTAACCGTTCTATATTCATTGCCTATTTCTGCAATTCTCTTTGCTATGGTTGGTACACTCTTTAAGCGCTTTTCCTTATTCATTGCCAGAAATCTACCATTTAAAATATCAATATATTGTATTGTATATCCGTAAAACCATGTATAATCATGACTTATCATCTTCAGTATACGTTTATGGGAAACCTCCGTTACTACTTGCTTTAGGCACTCTACAACCGCCGCTTGAAACTTATGGACCGCGGCAGTATTCGCATCCCACTCTGGATACTTGATTTTTTTTTGGCGTAACAAAGTAAAATCACTCAGGCACATAATAATAAACAATATTTCCGGCCATAAAACATGAGTGCCTACATATATATTTTTCTTAGGCGTAATCATTGCTAACTCTTTCATCCGACTCTCATCCATACCATTGTCAACAAATTCAAATTCCCGATTCCCCATTAAAGCATGGCGCAACTCATAACAGAACCCTAACACTCTCATACGAACACCTTGGTAGGCAGTATATTGATTCTCCTTACCAACAACATCATGCAATGCATCATAAAGTTCCTCAAAATCTAAACAATCACCATATATAGCCACTCCTGCATGATTAGGAGTATGTTTAACAAATATCATTATGATCCCTCAACTTTGTAAGTTTTTTGTTCTTTTGCCCATACATGCATTTTTATTTTTACGACTTCTCCCTTGGCAATATAATGGTACTCACGAAGCTCCCCTTTGCCTCTTTAATCATTCCATACAATACGTTCCCATTCCTTCTTCCAGCCTCTAACTGCTTCGGATAAACCCCAAGAATTCGGGGACTCTGACTGAAATTCCACCTTATTTTTGATCTGCCCGCCTACGCAAGGCGTGACGTTACTATAGCTTTTGTTAGTCCGTCATCCATGTTTCAATCCACACGCCTACGCAAGGCGTGACCTGGCAATTGTGAGATGCAATAAATACCTGGGGCAAATCGTACGATTTTGCGAACCCTGAAATGAGTTTTATTTTAATAGAGAATCTTGTTATAAAAAATGGTTAAACCCCTTCTTCTATCTGACTTGCGAATCTCTCACAAAAATGATGAGCACTTAGGGTTCGCATTAGGAGACTTTCCCGATTACCTCATTATTTCCCATTAAAAGACAAAATTCCTGCAAAGTAAGTTACTTTGCAGGAATTTTTCATTATTCTTACATTACTTATCGAGAAATGGCTGCCACTTCTTCATATAGTTTAACTTCTGGTTTTTCGAGAAGCAAGTCTGCAATGCTGCTGAATAGTTCTTTTAAGTAAGGCGTAGACCCATGATAGTCTAATGCTTGCTGGTCTTGGTATTTTTCATAAAAGAAGAATTGTCCTACTTTTTCCGTTGATCGATGAAGCACATAGGCTACTGTACCTTTTTCAAGTTGAACTTTAGGAAAGTGAACCTGTAAAGCAGCTTCCAATTCTTTTTCTTTACCTGGTCTTGCTTGCATATTGGCTACTAATGTAATCATATCTTCAAAGTCTCCTCTGTTAAACAATTTCTCTAATTATAACACTTTTCCACCGTGTCTATTAGTATTATTTGTCAAAGGCTACTGGTTTCTCACACCATGTTTTACGCGGTCTTTTTCTTCTGCACGTTTGCCATCGTTCCATTTGTCCATGGTTCCTACTAAGTAGCCAGTGATACGGCGAATGCGTTCAAAGCCCATACCGCCTTCTCCTTCTACTCGTCCACATTTAGGGCATTGATCACCAATCACGCCGGTAAAGCCGCATTTAGGATCACGATCCACGGGATGATTGATAGAGCCATAGCCAATTCCACATTCTTTCATCTTACGTACGACCATTTCAAAGGCATCCAGATTCTTAACTAAATCTCCATCTAACTCAATGTAGGTAATATGACCTGCATTGGTCATTGCATGATAGGGAGCTTCGATTTCAATCTTTCTGGCTGCTGGAATAGCATAGTATACAGGAACATGGAAACCATTGGTATAATAATCCCGATCGGTTACGCCTGGAATTTCGCCATAATTTTTTGCATCAATTTTTACAAAGCGTCCTGATAGACCTTCTGCTGGTGTAGCAATCAGGGAAAAATTCTGTTGATATTTGACTGCTGCTTCATCCATACGTTTTCTCATATGACCAATAATTCGAAGACCAGCTTCTTGAGCAGCTTCTGATTCGCCATGATGTTTGCCATAAAGTGCTGTCAGTGTTTCCGCAAGGCCAATAAACCCAAGGGTTAACGTGCCATGCTTGATAACATCTTCCAGAGTATCTTCCCAGTCTAACTTTTCAGAGTCAAACCAGATATTCTGTCCCATTAAGAATGGGAAATTCTTTACCTTTTTATTTTTCTGGATTTCATAGCGATCTAGTATTTGCTGAATGACCAGTTCAATTAATGAATCCAGCTCTTGATAGAATCCTTCAATGTCAGGCTGAGTTCTTTCTCCTAGGGCAATACCATGCTTAATCCCAATTCTAGGAAGATTCACACTGGTGAAGGAGTTATTGCCGCGACCATATATCACACCATCCGACTCAGGGAAAATAGAGGATATGACTCTTGTTCTGCATCCCATGGTAGCAATCTCTGTTTCAGGGCGACCGGGTTTGTAATATTGCAGATTAAATGGCGCATCAATGAAAACAAAGTTAGGAAACAACCGTTTCGCAGAAACACGGCAGGATAGTTTAAATAAATCGTAATTAGGATCTTCTGCATTATAATTAACGCCTTCTTTTACTTTGAAAATACTAATCGGGAATATAGCCGTTTCTCCATTACCTAAGCCAGCTTCTACAGATAATAAGAATTGTTCCACTACCAGGCGCCCTTCCGGGGTAGTATCCGTACCAAAGTTAATACTGCTAAAAGGAACCTGTGCTCCTGCTCTGGAATGCATCGTATTCAAATTATGTAGAAAACCTTCCATGGCTTGGTATGTTTTCTTCACTGTTTCCTTTTTCGCAAAACGGTAGGTGAAGTCCTGAATTTTTTGTATATCCGAATCTGCTGTCTGAATATCATGACTCAGTAAAGCCTTTTTCAAACGCAGAGCCTCATTTGCATGATAGGCTTGATATTCCTTTTCACCAATACGAGGATAATCGCCCTGCTCACCGCTATACTCATGTACGGTAGCTGCAAGGATATCCGTAATTTTTTCTTCATCTAAGTCCATGAAGTCAATCAATAATATTTTCTTCATATTCTCCGAGTATAATTTTATAAAGGTTTTAGCGACTCCAGCAGCTAAGCCATAATCAAAATTGGGGATGGATTGTCCACCATGCTGATCATTTTGGTTACTCTGAATCGCAATCGCCGCCAACGCAGCATAGCTCATAATATCTTGTGGTTCTCGCAAATGTCCGTGTCCCGTGGAAAACCCATTGCGAAACAAGGTTTTAATATCAATTTGACAACAAGTCAAAGTACCAATGGCTTCAAAATCCATATCATGAATATGAATATAACCGGACTGATGAAATTTGGCATGTTCAGGTTTTAAAATATGGTGAATGGCAAATTGTTTCGATCCTGTTGCTCCATACTGCAGCATTGTTCCCATAGCCGTATTGCCGTCTACATTTGCATTCTCTCTTTTTCCGTCAACCTGTTCTGCATCTTTAAAGGTAATGTCTTTATAATCAATCATTAAGCGCATGTTGGCTTCTCGCACTTGGGTGCGCTTTGCCCGATAAGCAATATACTTCTTAGCCACAGCAACTTCTTCTGACTGCAGTAAGACATCTTCTACAATATCTTGTATCTCTTCTACTGACAAACGCTGATTCGATCTAGATGCAATCGTATTAAACACCTTGTCCGTTAATAGCTGAATCTTTTCTTTTTTGACTATGCCATCAAAATTTTCAGTATACGCCTTTTGAATTGCATCAAAAATTTTATCGCCATTAAATTCCACTTCACGGCCATCACGTTTCACAACTTGAAAATTACTCATAATTACCACCCTGCATCTTATTTTTTAATGAATTTGTCCGTTCTTCACACTTTGCATTTTTTTGAAAAATCAACGTAATTTTGCAAAAATACACCATTCTTCACATAAAATCAGCAAAAAAAATATCCATGTTGGAATGGAGTAATTTGTTCTTCATAAGTAATTATATCACTATTTTAATTTTAACCAAGACTTGACTTTTTTTTATTTATAATATCCAGAAAAGGTTTAATACACAATATATAGTATTAATACTTTTATTACAAACTATATATTGTATGAAGCTTTCTATGATTATGTAAACTTTTAGGATAATCGCACCCTGTTTTTCACGGGTGAAATCAAAAAGATTAGGCAAATAAAGTTAACTCCTACTGCCTAATCTTTATATGTTATCAGGTGGTTCATTCGCTATAAAATTTGCTTAGTTTTTTTTGATAATTTCACCAAGATTTTCTGCTAATTCTTTTAATGTTCCTGTATAGTCGGCTCTAAAATTGCTTCCTTTTGCATTAATAAGGCAGTCCGTGACGAGGTAGGTTTTCATACCAATCTTAGCTGCTGCTAAATCTTCTTCCACATCATTACCGACCATCAAGCATTCATGAGGCTGACAGCCAAGTTTTCCGACAATTTCCTCATAATACTGGGTATTAGGCTTACAAAAATGTGAATTCTCGTAAGTGGTAACCAATTTAAATGTAATATCACCTAATCCAGCCCACTCTAGCCGCTGCTGCGTAGCGACCAGTGGAAAAATAGGATTGGTAGCCACTACTACATCCAAACCTGAAGAAAGAGCAGTATTCACAGCCACACGAGCCGCCGCATCCCTTCTGGTTACTTCCTGCAATAAAGAAAATTCATTTTCGTAAAAATCATTCATGATAGGCAGCAGAACTTCTTCAGCCAAATTCACAGTCGCAAAAAAATGCTCAGAAAAAACTTGCTGATTCGTTTGCTTCCCATCCTCATTGGCGATCATTACTCCAGTGGAAGCAAGCAACTGCTTCATAAACTGTTTCGGTTCCATGACATGAGCAACCTTTTTGCCCAAATGAGTAAAATAGGCGCTCATAAATTCATCCATATGAAAAGGCAGCAATGTCCCATCCAAATCAAAAAGTATGCTTTTAATCATACATTACTCCTTAAGTACTCCAAATTTACGCAATAGAGGAATTAAGCGCGATCCTATCATAGGAACTTGCTTCATATCGTTCTCACTGATACCGCCAATGACTAACAATACTCCGCCATATACCACAACGCCCAAAGCCATTGCTGTCAATGTAGAAAAGGCAATATGCGCCGTTGCTGCCATAATGACATCATAACTAAAGTAAATTACACCGCCCATAGTAACTGCTGCTATACTTGGTTTTACTAAACTTCTTAAATCAAGAGCATATCCCACATGCCGGTGTACGAAATAAATGTTTAATACTGCTGCTATTCCAATATCCGCTACCGTTGCCCAAGATGCCCCTTTAATACCAAGAGTGGGGATTGCTGTAAGCGTCCAATTCAGAATCACTTTAAAGACAGCAGCCAGTCCCATGTTGATCACTGGGATAGACGTTTTTCCCATCCCTTGTAATACTCCTGTTGTTATCTGATGTATGCCTAAAAGAACAATCCCAATCGATAAGATGCTAATGGAATGACTGGCCTGGGGTGCATTGTAAACCATTTGAGAGATGGGTTCAGCCAATATCCATAATGCAACAAAAGCAGGAATGGTAACCAAGCTTGAGACACGCATGGCAGCAGCTGTTTGCTGATAGACTCGTTTGATATTCCCCAAAGAAAAGGATTCTGATATGGCAGGCACCAAGCTAGTTGCTAAAGCAGCCGTTAAAATCGTTGATAAATTGAGCAAAGGCACTGCCATCCCTGTTAAATAGCCAAATAATTCCGTGGCTTGCTCCACTGTATACCCTGCCACTTCCAGTCTGGCTGGAACAATAAATAAATCAAAATTGGAAACAATGGGCAGCATAATACTCGACAAGGATACGGGCAGCGCAAGTTTGACAAGTCGCTTTATAATACTCATACTCGATTCCTGGGCTCTTTGGGAAACTTGTCCTGTTTCTTGCTTTTTACCTTTTTTCTGTAATTTCATATAATAATAAATAAGTACAAGAAGACCTGCAACAGCTCCTGGAGCAGCCCCCAGGCTCGCCCCTCCTGCAGCATATTCGAGGCCCTTTGGCAGTAATAAGCTGGCAAATATCAGCATGGTAATGACTCTCACCAATTGCTCTGCAATTTGCGAAACAGCTGTCGGCGTCATAATTTGGCAGCCTTGCAGATATCCTCGATAACTGGATAAAATCGTAACAAAGAAAACCGCAGGTGCTAATGCCAATAAAGAATAATACGCCCGTGGATCTCGAATAAAGCGATATTCAATTAATAAACCAGCACCAAAGTACAATAATAAACTAAAGAACAGCCCCGTTAATACTAATACAGTTAACGAAATACGAAAAACACGATTTGCACCAATAAAATCATTTAAGGCTCTTTTCTCCGCAGTAATAATGGAAATCGCTACAGGAATTCCTGCTGAGGAAACGCTCAAGGCAAAAAGATAGATGGGAAAAGCCATTTGGTACAGTCCAATTCCCTCACCGCCCAGCACCCGTGACAGGATGATCCAGTTTAAAAAGCCAATCACTTTTACAACAATGCCACCTATTGTTAATATTAAGGTGCCTTTTAGAAAAGAATTGGAACTTCCTTTATTTTTATTGTTTTTTTCATTTTCTTCCGTCATCTTTTATCCTTCGTTTCGTAATGTAATGCTTGCCTATTTACACAATCCTAATGATGCGGTTCCGATTTTATCCTCAAGCATTCTTACGTTTTTTGATTATATAATACATTATTAACACAACCAAAGCACCAGCTACAAATAAACTGGCCTCATGACCAATACTGCGTATCATTTCCCAATTCGCCCCCAGCATCATTCCTGCATAAATAAGCGCAATGGTCCATGGTACAGATCCTAAGATAGTATACACTATAAATTTAATAAAATGAACCCTCGCAAAGCCTGCAGGTAAAGAAATAAACGTACGAATCACTGGCAGCAGACGAGCCAGCAATACCGCAAGCAGTCCATAGCGGTCAAACCATTTTTGAGCCATGGTTACTTTCGCTTCAGATACAAAAATATATTTGCCATACCTTGTAATAAAAGGTGGTCCTCCGTAGTAGCCGATCAAGTAGGATACAATCGATCCTGCAAGTCCACCTGCCACACCTGCTATTACAGCTATATTGAAATCCATCCTGCCTAAAAAGACAAGATAACCAGCAAAACCAAAGATCAGTTCACTGGGAATGGGTACATTCGCACTTTCTAAAGCCATACCAATGAAAACAGCAGGGTACCCCCATATCCCAATTAAGTGAATTACATATTGAAAAATAGTTTCCATAATTCCCCCAAGAAATAAATTATATCACACCTACCCAATTAATATAGTGTGAATCTGAAAATTACTTACTATACACTACATAGAAATTTTATTCCTTTTAGAAGAATTTTGCAAATACTAGTAATAAAAAACGACAAAAAAGTAATGTCATTACAAACAATATCGAAACAACCTTTTCGCAAGAAGGAGATTGCTTTACTAGCGTTCGCAATGACATTTTTAATGAGTCAATAGTACAGCATCAATCCGCTGCAAAAAATTCTGAGGATTCATGATAGGAACAAGAGGGTTGCGTCGTTCATTTGTTGAATTGACAATAGGCGGCATAGCCTCTGCTGGACTTAATAGGGTCACATGCCTTACTAATTGAATTTCCATATAAACTGAACCAAGAAAAGCTTGGCAAGCCCCTGCTGGCTTTTATTACTGTATTTATGAAATCGACAAATCATCCTACATTTCAACATTTTATATCAACGCAAGAAGAAATTAAAGAATCCTATCGAATTAGCGGCGAAGGCTGCTATTGGCTAAAAACAGCTTTATCGAACCAGCAAGATCTCAACCATTTGTTGGATGCCATTTTGGTGTATGGTAACTATCGAATTAATCTGTCCATCCAACCTGTAAAGAAGAGGTAATATATGTGAATCGCTTCACTGTACGTCCCTCAAACTCCACCATTTGGTCAAACATTGCTAAGGGGCGTATCCACATTCCCTTATTTCCGTATAGGGCTTGATATACCACATAATCTTCTTGTGTTTCACTATGTTTTGCAATCATAAGCACCTCATAGAAATTACCTTTAAAATGTTGATATGTACCAGCTGTAATCATCTATATCCTCCTGCCTACCTTATTAGGTTATGTATCTGCTTATTATTTTATCATAGTTGTTATGCAAGACAACTATGCCGTTTACAAAAAAAAGGCCTACAAGATCCTATGAATCTAGTAAGCTGCAGAGTTTAGGTTATCCTATATATAAAGAATATGGTTACTTTGCATTTTTTGCATAACGTTGGGGTTTATAATTTCGTGCATATTCTTCTAAAAGCTTTTCCAATTGCTTGAATACTTCTTCATCATAGCTATTGTTGTTATTTTCTTGCAACAACTTGATAAGAAACTCCACTTTTTCATGGAACTCCACCACTAGCCCCTCCTAATAAGAACATATTAACCAATACTGAATTAAAATGAGTTTCCCTGCCGCTATTAATCACTTGAAAAGCTTCTTTTTGGGTCATTGCTTTACGATAAGTTCGGTCTGAAGTAAGAGCTTCATATACATCCGTAATACTTAAGATTTGTGCAATCAATGGTATTTCATCTCCAGCTTTGCCACTGGGATAACCATTTCCATCAAATTTTTCATGATGACAGCAAACAGCTTCTGCTATGTCTTGCAATGGATGTATTTGGTTTAAAATTACAAAACCATATTGAGAATGTCTTTGCATAATCTCAAATTCACTTTTAGTTAATTTTTCAGGTTTGTTTAAAATTTGCCGTGGAATTTTTATTTTTCCAATATCATGAAGCAATGCAGCAAAGGATATATCTTTAATCATTTGAGAGGAAAGATTGAGTCTTTTGGCAAAGCGAGCAGCTATATTTGCTACATTACAAGAGTGCTTAGCAGTATCTACATCATGCTGATGAATTAAGGTTAATAGATAATTTGTTATTTCTAGTCGAGTGTTACAAGGATATTGAAATATGATTTCGTCATCTATAATTGAATTTTGAAGCATATCATTCCTCCTCAAAAAGGCAGCACTAGCAATGTAACATAATATACTTGTGTTACATCGATAGCGAGATAAGGAGCATCATCTGCCTCAATGCT
>NZ_JAJHJB010000159.1:0-510 GCF_020819555.1 Pelosinus baikalensis | reverse complement strand
AACAAATTTCCTGCGAACATGCGCCCAGCATAAACAACGGGTGATCTTCGGCACTCTGTTGTATCCAGCGTAGGCATCGGTATGTAAATATCCTTCAAATCCTTTGAGGAATCTCTTGGGATAACTGCCGCCTCTGCCAGGCTGATACTCAAAGATCCGAATTGAATGCTTGGCATATTGACCAGTGCTGTACACCCACATGTACGAGTCTGTGGTATTTTTGCGGCCTTCTTCCTGCATGACTGAAACCGTAGTTTCGTCGACATGCAAGTAATTCTCCTGCAGTATCTGTTGATGAAGTAAATCCACTAGAGGAATAAGCCAATCTCGTGCAGCAGCTAAAATCCAGTTTGACATTGTTGCTCGGCTTAAGCTCACTCCAAGCATCTGCCATTCTTTTTCCTGACGGTACAAAGGAATGGCATTGACGAACTTTTGATGCATGACCCAGGCGATAGTAGAGGGCGATGCCATGGAATGTAAAATGACTGGATCAGGAATTGGCGATTT
>NZ_JAJHJB010000158.1:0-512 GCF_020819555.1 Pelosinus baikalensis | reverse complement strand
GCATCAAGCCCCATGGCTGCAAATCCTTCAGCACTAGATTTTGATCCATCTTTAGATCTAATAGTAAATTCTTTAACAGCATCCCCAATTTTATCAATGGAAAATGCTCCATTTGTAGCACCACTAATCAGAGTATTGGTAAACTGATCTGCAGTAAAACCTAGCATTTTAAACTGTACTGAATACTCATTCAAGGAATCTAAGAGATCATCGTTTTTGTTGGCCCCATTTTGAGCACCTTGTGCGATCAAAGTGAATGCCTGTTCTCCAGTAATTCCAAAGTTTTTCATTAGTGCATCGGCTGCGCGAGTCGATTCATTCACTTCAAATTCAAAGGTATCTCTTAGCATTAAGGCATTTGTGGTAAGGTTCTCTAACTCCTTGCCTGAGGCTTGGGTGATTTGTTTGACTGTAGATAAAGACTTGCCTATATCCTGGTAATTCTCGCCAAAGTTATTATTATAGATGGAAAGCATGGTATCTTTAAGACCACTCATTTCCGCCTCCGCCAT
>NZ_JAJHJB010000157.1:0-521 GCF_020819555.1 Pelosinus baikalensis | reverse complement strand
AAAGTAACTCCTTTTACGTCATCAATCAGCTGGGCATAAATGTGCTTGTTGGAACGGAACACATTTAAACGAGGACGAGCTGCTGTTCCGCTGAGTTTCGCACGTACACGAGCATGTCTCTTTTTGCGAGTAGCGTTTTTATCAGCCTTAGTGATCATTTCTGTCACTCCTTTCGTTTAACCTAAGCGGCATTACTTGCCTGTTTTACCTTCTTTGCGGCGGACGAATTCGCCTTCGTAGCGGATTCCTTTGCCTTTGTAAGGCTCAGGCGGACGAACGTCGCGGATGTTCGCAGCAAGCGCTCCAACGCGTTCTTTGTCAGTACCTTTTACAATGATCTTTGTATTGGCAGGAACTTCGATTTCGACGCCTTCTTCTGGCTCGATTTCAACTGGATGTGAATAACCAACGCTCAATACAAGCTTCTTGCCTTGTTTTGAAGCACGGTAACCTACACCGATTAGTTCAAGGCCTCTTTCGAAACCTTTAGATACGCCTTCTACCCTGTTGGAAAGAACTGC
>NZ_JAJHJB010000156.1:0-531 GCF_020819555.1 Pelosinus baikalensis | reverse complement strand
CTAATCTGCAAATCCGCCCGTAATTATTAGTAATCCTGTTACCTTATTATAATAGAAAAAAACAGTGCGGACAATACGCCATGAAATTAGTCACCGTCCAACATTCTGAAGACGCCCCCAAGAACACTTCCCTCGTCTCTGCTTCCTGATCCTCCCTGCGGAGCAGCTGCAAAGACCCTGCTCGCAAGTCTGCTGAATGGCAGAGATTGAATCCATACTGTTCCTGGTCCTCTTAAAGTTGCAAAGAATAAGCCTTCACCACCAAATAAAGCTGTTTTAACTCCTTTTACCATTTCGATATTATAATCAACATCTTTTGTCATGGCAACAAGACAGCCGGTATCAACTCTCAATACTTCCCCTGGTGACAGTTGTTTTTCGATAATCGTACCGCCGGCATGGACAAATGCCATTCCGTCGCCTTCCAGCTTCTGCATGATGAATCCTTCACCGCCAAAAAAGCCTGTCCCGAGTTTACGTTGAAACTCGATCCCAACCTCGACACCTTGCGCTGCAGCAAGAAAAGCATCT
>NZ_JAJHJB010000015.1:0-110894 GCF_020819555.1 Pelosinus baikalensis | reverse complement strand
CTCCCGCTCGCGGATGTGGCAGAGGCGCATCGACGCATGGATGCGAAAGAGATTACGGGGCGAATCGTTCTTAAGTCCTGAGTAGAATAGCAAAGGCAGACAACCTTTGGATCCAGTGTTAACATGGCATTGGTGCCATGTCCGTAAAAGTAACTGCTTGAGCAACTTTCTCTTTACCCCCAGTAAGTAATATAATTACATTTGCTCGTGTGCCTGCTGGATGTTGCTTTCTTTGAAGTAAATTTTTCTTTTCAAGTAGTAAATAAGAAGTATGGATACCAATAATAGCGAAAAACTCCTGTAAGGATTCTAATAAGAATCCTGCAGGAGTTTTGTATATTTGAAAAATGGCTAACTTGGGCTACACATATTCCAAGTGTGGAAGAGTGTAAAGAAAGAGCAACTACTGCTCTTGAAGCATTTAAAGAAAAGAGAGATTTACCATTCTATATTTTTACTAAAGATGAACAGAACTTTATTGGTAGAGCTGGATTACATCATATTGATTGGTCAGTTCCAGTCTGCTACTGTATTTCATGATAAATTTTAATCTTTTTTATTAGGCCACAAGAAAGAAGGTCAATAATATGGTAACAAATTATCTTGATAATGTGTCCTTTGAATTAAGAAAGAAACAAGATTTTTTATGGCTGAAAGAACTAGGAAAAATTTTCTGCGTGTTTGATCAGCAAGATTCTGGAAATATTTCCTTTGGTGTGCAAAATGGCGAGAAAAATATTTTGTAAAATATGCTGGAGCGCAAACAATTGAGTACGAAGGAACTACGCAAACTGCAATAGATAATCTTAATCAAGCGGTAACTGTATATCAGGATCTAAGACATGAAAATGTAATAAACTTTGTTGAGAAAATAAATACAGAAGATGGTATAGCACTTGTATTTGACTGGTTTGATGGCAAGTGTTTGTTTGCTCATTGGACATTTGATAAATGGAATAGATATACTCATCCAAACTCACCCTATTATAAATACAGAAGGTTGAGTTTGGAAAAACGGTTGAAATCGATAAATACAATCTTCCAGTTTTTATCGTTTGTTGAGCAACAGAATTATGTTGCGGTTGATTTCTATGACGGAAGTATCCTATATGATTTTAATAATGATAGAACCCAAATCTGTGATATAGATTTTTTCAGGAAGAAACCTACCGTGAATGATATCGGCGAAAATTTTTGGGGACCCAAAAGATTTAAATCACCCGAAGAATATACTCTCGGGGCACCTATAGATTCAATAACAAATGTATATACAATGGCTGTACTGTTATTTGGACTAATTGGTGGAGAAGCTGATCGTTCGTTTGAAAAATGGGAAGGTTCAAAAGAACTATATGAACTTGTTTGTAAAGCGACTTTGCCAGAAAGGGAACTGCGATTTCAATCCATAAAAAATTTTTATAAAGAATGGGAACTTTCTACGAAGAACTGCAAAAACAGGACTAACTAAATACGTCTCAAGCAAATGTGGCTAAATGAGAAAATTATGCGGTGTTAAGCTAGATAAATTCTAGGATTAGAGATTTCTCGGTTTAGGATCTAAATCGTTCAATGACATGTTATAGAAGTGAATTGAAACAACGCAAAGGTAGATAAATTAAGGGCTCATTGTATGCGGAGAGCTTGCTTTTTCAATGGCATGTCATGGAGCAAACTACAAAGCCTTGTAGCAGTTGGATTTGCTGGCTTTTCAAAACTTGTAAACAGTATTTTAAGTGACAGTGGTGCCATGTCCATGTAACATTTATTTTTAAGATTAGTTTGGGAGAAACGTATTGCAAACGGAAAATTTCCTGCTGAATTTTTGTATGAATTTGACAGGGATTTTTTATTTTTAAAGGAAATGTATAATTAAGGGAAATGTAATAGTTAGGGGGATTTAACTTGAAACAAAATGTCTATGATGATGAGATTTTTTATAAATCTTATGTTGAACTTAGAATAAATTCAACGGGTCTTAATGACGTTCTTGAGATTCCTGCATTTAGAACACTCTTGCCCGAGGATTTAACGCATATGGAAATCTTGGAATTAGGGTGTGGGTTCGGACAATCCTGTAGTTGGTATGTTTCTCAAGGAGCTGGGATGGTTATAGGCATAGACATTTCTGAAAAAATGATTGCTAGGGCAAGGCAGCTTTATCAGCATGATAAAATAGAATATGTACGCCTTCCTATTGAAGATATAAATTTTCCTAAGGAAAAATTTGATTTAGTGCTTAGTTCGTTAGCATTTCATTACGTTGCTGACTTAAAAAACGTTCTTGAAAGAAGTTATCATTGTCTAAAAAATAATGGATTTTTGATTTTTTCACAAGAACACCCCATTGCAACTGCTAAAAAGGTTCCAAACGGCTGGGTGAAAGACGAAAACGGCAAAAAGATGCATTGGATATTGGATAACTATAATGATGAAGGTATTAGAAAGCAAAACTGGTTTATTGATGATGTAATAAAATATCACCGAACAACATCAAGTATTATCAATGTTCTAGTTGAAACAGGGTTTAAGATTGTAAGAGTGTTAGAGCCAGCAGCAATTAAAGAAGCGGAAATGATAAATGATGATTTGAAAGAGGAACGAAGAAGACCACCTTTTCTTCTTATAAAAGCGCAGAAAATATAAACTGATTTATTCAATCGGATAGAAGAATAAACAAATATAAAACCTACTACGACCCCAAAACCAAAAATCACGACATCCACAGCCAAAACACCAATAAACCTAACCGTCTAATTTACGAGAAATCCCCATATTTACTGCAACATGCCAATAATCCAGTAGACTGGTATCCATGGGAGCAGAAGCGTTTCAGAAAGCACAGCGTGGAATCGGCCTGTATTTTTGTCTGTGGGCTATGCCATTGTCAGGATTGCTATACTGTGCAAAGTGCGGCAGAACAATGCAATATAAGCGGTATAAAGGAAAGAATGAAACCTATTGGAGTACTGCACGAAGTGCAACCAAAAGGGGAGAAAACTAGATGCAGCTTTCTATCATGCTTTGTATAGCACAATCACCAAGATTGACGAACAGACATTACAAATGGTTGATGCAACGAATGACCAGTGTAGCGAAACCAGAACATTATTGGAAATGAGGCAGAAGGAATTAGTTCAGACGGAACAGGCAATAGAGAAACTATTTGAGCTATATGAAGATGGGACAATATCAAAGCAGCGGTTTTCAGATCGGATGGCAATTCATAGCAAGAACAAGCAAGAGGCTCAAAGGGATATCGAGAATTATCGACATTTATTGGCTGTGAATGCGGATATGGTGACGTTGGATACGATTCAGGAGCAAGTAAGTGAGTTTAAAGAGGTATGGAATAATGCTTCTACTTCGAGTGAGACAAATAAGGCATATAGGTTGTTAATTGATAAGATTGTATATGATCGAGAAGAGAATGGTATAGTGCTGGAAGTTTTATATAAATAAAGTTTAGGTTAATTTTATAGAATTGAAAGTAAAAGAAGGAAACTCCTATTAAAATTTGTATGAATTTGGCAGGAGTTGTGTATTTCTTTGGGAATATTATAAATTATCATGGTACAACTCTTTAAGTACTCTTCTTGCGAATTTTTTCAATTGCAGAAGAAGTTTTTGGGGGGATAATATGAAGTGTAATATCAATGGAAAAGAATATAGTTATAATTCTAATATAACTGATAATGAACAGATACGAATCAGTTTTAATGAATTGGCCCAAAAAACATTTGGATTAAATTTTGAAAATTGGGAAAATAGCTATATTCCGCATGTTCTTTTGGATAATAAGCATGTGGTTGCAAATGTTTCTGTAAATATAATAGATACAGTATGGCAAAACCAGAGAAAATCTTATATTCAGCTTGGAACTATTATGACAGACATTGAGTATAGGAATAAAGGTTTGGCTCGCTTGTTAATCAATAAAATATTAGAAGAATGGAAAGATAAATGCGATGCAGTTTATCTTTTCGCAAACGATAGTGTTCTTGACTTTTATCCTAAGTTCGGTTTTGTTGAGGCAATTGAATATCAGAGTGAAATGCCTATTTATAAAACTCAAGGTGTTGTGAAAAAGCTTGATATGTCATTACCACAAGACAGAGAATTGCTGCTAAGTAAATATTCGCAATCAAATCCGTTCTCAGCCTTACCAATGATAGACAATGTAGGCTTACTCATGTTTTATTGCTCACAGTTTATGAATAATAATATTTACTATATTGAAAAGTGTGATGCAATCGTAATTGCGGAATATGAAGATGATAGCTTATTATGCTTTGATATATTCTGCAATAATGACAAAGATATGTGTGATATTCTATCCATTATGGCTATAGAAAGCACTAAAAATGTAGTGTTTGGTTTTACGCCAAAGTCGGCTTATAACTACAAAATCTCGCGATTGAATAAAAAAAATACTACGCTATTTGTTTTAAGCAGCAAAGAAAATGTCTTCGCCCACAATCAGTTAATGTTTCCTTTATTATCTCATGCTTAAAAGATCTTCTTGCTGCTTATGAAAAAACGGAGATAGAGAAATGTAAGCTATCTTTGACATCTCAAGTTACAATGGTGAGATTAGATACGATTCAGGTACAAGTAAGTGAGTTTAAAGAGGTTGTTTGGAATACGGCTTATAGATAATTGATTGATAGGATTGTATATGATCGAGAATAATGGGATTACGCTGGAGGTTTTGTATAAAAAGGGATTGTTATAACGAATAAAATACTGCTGGATTTGTACACATTTGGTAGTACCTTATCTGATTAAATGGTGATATTTAAAGGAGGGGATATCAAAGTTCTCAGATACTGATATGGGAGTGAGTATGTGGAAAATAAAAAACTCGTGATTCTGCAGGAAATAACGAAGACGATAGAGATTGGCTCAAATTGAATGTTATTCACTCTGATGAAATGGAAAATGCCATTAATATTCAACGAAAAATAATAGAAATATTGATATTAGTAATTTCAATAAGTGCAAACAGAGTTTGACTCATTCAGATTTATGGTGCGATAACATTTTATTTTTTTCAGACAACGTATCTGCAATTTTAGATTTTGACAGATTACAAGTAACTTATAAGGAATTAGATATAGCTAGAGCGCTACTTTCATTTGCTTTAGATGATAATTGTATGAGATTGGATATTATTAAAAATTTTATCAGTGGATATAACAAACTTAGTAATCTTTCAGTAAAAGATGTGATCGGTTCTATGAAACTACTATATTGTTTGGAAAGTTTTTGGTGGCTTGTAGGAGATGATCAGATTAAAGATGGTCCACCAAAAAGATTTGCAGAAGAAATGGTTTGGTTGACTGCCAACTGGTTTAACCTAGATAAGATATTTAAGACAATAACATAATATAGCTCTTAATGCAGAGATGGAGGTGAGTCAATGGCATTTAAAGATGCATTTAAGACCTTTCCGATTATTGAAGCAAAAAGACTGATATTACGTCCTACAATTTGTTGGGGTATTGCGCTTAAAGAAAGCAATGAACTAATTGGACGATTTGAGATATGTAGGTTTATTCGTCAGTCTATGGCAGAAGTTGCATATTCATTGGCGAAGGAGCATTGGAATAACGGATATATGACAGAAGCATTACGAGCTGTAGTAAAGTTTGGATTTGAAATAATGGACTTGCATAGAATAGAAGCTACAGCAGCAACTGAAAATGAGGCAAGTGCTAAAGTTTTACACAAAGCTGGATTTATTACAGAAGGGATTTTGCGAAAGTATAACTATGGTGATGAATTTCGAGATACATATATTATGTCAATTTTAAATGAGGACTATTTTAGTAAATAGCCAAAATGTTTAACAATAGCCTGCATGGATACTATTTCTATGCAGGTTTTAATGCGTATATCTTCATAATAATGGATAACCTAACCATATAAAATTTAGGAGGCGTTATTCATGGAAAATAAAACCTACTTCGACCCCAAAACCAAAAATCACGACATCCACAGCCAAAATACTAATAAACCCAACCGCTTAATTCACGAAAAATCTCCATACCTACTGCAACATGCCAATAATCCAGTAGACTGGTATCCATGGGGAGCAGAAGCGTTTCAGAAAGCACAGCGTGAGAATCGGCCTGTATTTTTGTCCGTAGGCTATTCTTAGCTGTGCTTAAAATAAATGATAGGATGTTACATTAATTTACATGCCATTGGTGTCACGTCATGGAAAGAGAGTGTTTTGAAGATCAAGAAATAGCAGATGTGTTGAATCAGCATTTTATTGCCATTAAGGTTGATCGGGAAGAAAGACCGGATGTGGATGGAATCTATATGTCTGTATGCCAGGCTCTCACAGGGCAAGGTGGCTGGCCGTTGACGATTATTATGGCTCCTGATAAAAAGCCCTTTTTTGCTGGAACTTATTTTCCTAAACATAGAAAGATGGGTAGGATGGGGCTATTAGAGCTTTTAACAACACTACATCAGCATTGGGAAAAGAATCGGAGTGAAATCCTAAAGGCTGGTAATGAAATTGTCAATATCCTGCAGCGACCAAAGCCGCCAAGTGGAGAAGGTCAAATCGGAGAGGATTTGTTAAAGCAAGCATACTTGGAATTAGAAAATAGCTATGATCCCCAGTATGGCGGTTTTGGCTCTGCGCCTAAATTCCCTACGCCTCATAAGATAACTTTTTTACTAAGGTATTGGCAGCATTTTAAAGAACCAAAGGCACTTGCCATGGTAGAGAAAACTCTTATGTCTATGTGGCAAGGAGGGATTTATGATCACTTAGGGTATGGCTTTGCTAGATATTCTACCGACCAGAAGTGGCTAGTGCCTCACTTTGAAAAGATGTTATATGATAATGCTTTGTTGTGTACTAGCTATCTGGAAGCCTATCAGTGTACTGGTAATCAGGAATTTGCTAGAATCGCTGAAGACATTTTAACCTATGTGATGCGAGATATGATGGACAAAAATGGTGGATTTTACTCGGCGGAAGATGCGGATTCCGAAGGGGTGGAAGGCAAATTCTATATTTTTACCAGAAAGCAGGTATTAGAGATCCTTGGGGAAGAAGAAGGAACTCTTTTTGCTGATTTTTATCATATATCTTCTCAGGGAAATTTTGAACATGGGACAAGTATTTTACATCTTATTGGGCGCAATCTAGAAGAGTATGCTAGAGTTGCCAATAAAACGGTAGAGAATTTGTCTGAGGTGCTAAAAAAAGGGCGGGAAAAACTGTATCAGGTGCGAGAAGCACGCATACATCCCTATAAAGATGATAAGATCCTTACAGCTTGGAATGGGTTGATGATTGCTGCATTTGCTAAAGCAGCACGGGTACTGAAACAAAGTAAGTATGCTAAAGTGGCGGAACAAGGGATAGCGTTTATTTATGAAAAACTCATGGGGTCAAACGGGCGTCTGTTAGCACGCTATCGAGAAGGAGAAGCAGCCCATCTGGCATATCTTGATGATTATGCATTCTTACTTATGGCTCTTATTGAAGCATATGAGACAACCTGCAATGATTACTACTTGCAGCAGGCTGTTATATTAGCGAAGGATATGGGAGAATTATTTGGGGATCGTACTGAGGGCGGATTTTATTTTTATGGCAATGATGGTGAAGAGTTGATTGTGCGTCCCAAAGAAATCTATGATGGTGCAATTCCTTCTGGTAATTCTGTTGCGGCCTTAGCATTGCAAAAATTAGCTGATATGACAGAGGATAGGAGTTTCAGCGATACAGCAGAGCGATTGTTAGGAAATTTTGCTGGAGAAGTCAGCCGATATGCAGCGGGTTATACTTACTTTATGATGGCTGTAGATTACTACTTAGCTGATAACACCAAGATTGTAATTGTTGGTGATAAAGAGGCTGCTGATACGAAGGCTATGTTCGATGTAATTAACAATTGTTTCTTGCCTTCTGCAGCAATGCGATTTTATGATAAACACTCCCGGGAAAATATGGAATACAAAGAAATAGATCATAAGGCTACTGCTTATATCTGTAAGAATTTTGCCTGTCAGCCACCAATTACTAATGTTGAAAAATTGCGCAATCTGCTCATGAAAGAGTATAATAAGATTAATTAATAATAATTATCAATAAATAAAAAAAGTTATTGATAAGAGCTGAGAAATATGTTAAAATTAACCTCATAAAAGATGTAATTGTTTTGAAATGAAAGGGGAATATAAAATGATCAGTACGAAACTTCAAAATGCATTTAATAATCAAATTCAAGCTGAAATGAACTCGGCACATATTTACTTAGCAATGTCTGTAGAAAGTGAGGCTAAAAATCTTAGTGGCTTTGCTACCTGGCTTAGAGCTCAATACCAAGAAGAAAATAGTCATGCTTTTAAATTAATTGATTATTTATTAGAGCGGGGCGGCAGTGTTAAACTGCAAGCTATTGAAGCTCCAGCTGCTGAATATGGTACGCCAGTAGAATTATTTGAAAAAGTATTGGCCCATGAAATACATATTAGCAATTTAATTAATAAATTGTATGAAGTAGCTTTGGAAGAAAAAGATTATGCAGCACAAATCTTCCTACAATGGTTTATTGCTGAACAAGTAGAAGAAGAAGCAAGTGCTTCTTCTGTTTTAGAAAGATTGAAATTTGTTGGCGATAAAGGCGGTTCCCTTCTTTATATTGATAAAGAGCTTGGCAAACGCGCGTAATAGAATGAAAGAATCCATCTCGCAATATGGGATGGATTCTTTTTCATTTTGATCAATGATAAATATTTCTTTCGTAGTGGATAGTAATACAGGTAACCGGGAGTTTTTTTGACTTCGGGTTATCCTTTTTTTTGAATATTATTGATACAATTCTTTAGATTTTCTTGCTTAGATTAGACTATATTCATCAACAATAAATATGGTTACTGCAAGAATCTGGATATTTATTGTGATATAAGTATTGACAAAAAATAGAAGGAAATGATATCTTAATAAAGATAATACTTTTTATAAGTATTATAAAAAGTATTGAGGGGTGCAGTATGATTCCAATAATCAACAATACGATAAGAGTGAAACAGGTCAATGTTGAGCTTGTCAAAACTGCTTTGAAGGCTTTGACATTTGGAACGAAATTAACGATAGCAAATGCAACAGGGTTAAGTGTAGCAACTTGTGGCAACATTCTAAATGAACTATTAGAACGTGGAGAGGTTATAGAAGCTGATTTAGAGCAGCCTAATGGTGGAAGACCAGCACGCCGTTTTATGTATAATGCCAATTACTCTTATATTGCTTGTATTTATGTGAGCAATGAAGGCGGAATCTATAAAACGATTCATGCAGTTACAAATTTAACAGGTGAGATTATTGAGGAAAATTCGGTGGAAGTAGAAGTCATTAACTATGAAGTCATCGATAATCTGATTGAAAAACTGATTTGCAATTACGAGAATATCAAGGCTATTGGCATTGGTATACCAGGGATTATACATAGAGGTGTAATTGGTGCCGGCGATATTAAAGAACTGGTAAATATTCCATTAGCCACCCGGTTAAAGGCTAAATATAATCTGGAAATTACAGTTGAGAATGATATGAATCTCATCTCATATGGCTTCTATAAAAGGCAGAATTATGATGAAGATAAAACGATTGCGGTTGTAATTTTCCCCCAGGATAATTGTTCCGGGGCAGGTATAATTGTTGATGGGCATATTATTAGGGGCAATACGAACTTTGCAGGTGAAGTGTCCTATTTACCTTTTGATCATTTACGAGAAGAGCAAATCATGCAGATCAATAATGCGGATATTGTTTTCCCTTTAATGGTGAAAACAATTGCATCTATCATCGCAGTGATTAATCCTGAAACAATTGTAGTGACAGGAGGATTAATCAGGGCTGATATGATGGACGATATTTCTAATGCTTGCGAAACATTGATACCTCATGAACATATGCCACAGATTATTATACAAGAGAATATGCAGAGTGATTATATTAATGGCTTGGTTTCCATTACTTTAGAAAGTCTGACCTGTGATATTCAACTGGTAGAAAAAAGAATGTAAGGAATTTTAGTAATGAGGCTTAGGTATTTTAATTCATATGATAGGTAGGTAATTAGATGGATAAAATGAATGAGACCTTTATAGTTCAGCGTGCCCTGACTAAAAATGAGTCCAAAGGGCAGTCAGGTGACTGCTCATTTTCTAAGTATCCTGTACCGGGTTCGTTGCAGCAGATTTCCACACGAGTAGCATTTTTCATTGCTGGATTTGGGATCTCAGCATGGGCACCTCTTATTCCCTATGCTAAGGATCGCCTTGGTATTGATGAGGGTGTTCTGGGACTTCTTTTGCTGTGTTTGGGGGCAGGATCTATTATTACGATGCCCATCGCTGGTGCACTTGCTGCGCGCTTTGGTTGTCGGTTAATGATTGGGGCTGCTACTGTACTTATATGTGCTTCTTTACCATTTCTTGCGATGGTCGCAAGCGTTCCAGCACTCGTGATTGTACTGTTGATCTTCGGTGCTGCTATTGGTGCTGTCGATGTGGTAGTCAATATCCAGGCCGTGATTGTCGAGAAAGCCAGTGGTAAAGCAATGATGTCTGGATTTCATGGGCTGTGGAGTGTTGGTGGTTTTGTTGGAGCAGGTGGTGTTAGTGGTCTTCTTTGGATGGGTGTATCACCACTAGTAGCGGTATTATGTGTCATAGTGGTGATTGTAGGGCTCTTATTAACGTTCGGAAGGCACTTGCTGCCCTATGGAACTGAAGATAAGGATGGACCGCTGTTTGTTCTTCCTAAAGGAATTGTCCTTTTCATAGGATTTTTATGCTTCATTGTTTTTCTTGCAGAAGGATCAATGTTGGATTGGAGTGCCGTATTTTTGACTTCTCTGAGAGGGGTTGATTTTTCTCAAGCGGGACTTGGTTATTCCTTGTTTTCAGTTACGATGATGATAGGCAGGTTAAGTGGTGATCGTATTGTTCAAAAATTTGGAGGAAAACAGATACTTATATTCGGGGGAATCTGCGCAGCTTCAGGAATTGCCATTGCTATATTCATTCCAACTTGGATCGCCTCTCTTATTGGTTTTGGGCTAGTCGGGTTAGGGGCCTCCAATATTGTGCCAGTACTGTATTCCGTACTAGGCCGACAGAAAGTTATGCCGGCAAACTTGGCAGTATCAGCTGTTACTACTCTTGGTTATTCAGGTATTCTGGTGGGGCCGGCACTCATTGGTGCTATTGCTCATATAACGAGTCTTTCCTTCGCTTTTTTGATTGTCGCCGCAATGCTGCTAATTGTGACAGCCAGTTCGCGTGTTGTCGCTAAATCATAACGCGGCTGTAACATTTTGTAATTCACTTTGTTCAGGTAGGAAAAGAGTATCAAAATCTGATTATAACCTTTTATCTAAAACCAGTGGGTTATCTTGAGTCTAACGGTAAGATATTTGCAAAGAGGAGTGGTTTTGATGAATAAAATTGATTTGCATATTCATTCCAATCATAGTGCCGATGGTGAATTGGCAGTCCAAGAAATTTTGGACATTAGTAAAAGACAGGGTTTGAACACGATTGCCATAACGGATCATAATAGTGTAAAAGGCATAGAAGCTGCAATTCATTATGGGAATCAGTTGAATATAGACGTAATTCCCGGTATTGAAATTGATTGCTCGTATCATTCCGTTAATCTTCATTTATTAGGCTATTTTATTGACTGGAAGAGAAAAGAATTTATCGATCTGGAAGAAAACTTATATAATCAGGAGATGGCGGCCTTTCCTAAAATGATTCGTAAATTAAGAGCTGCCGGAATTGTGGCTGATGAAGATGAAATATTGAAGGAAGCTGCTGGTAAAGTACCGTGTGGCGAATTGATTGGCGAAGTCCTGCTTCACAAAGAAAATGCTAAGAAAAACCCTATGTTGAGACCATATTTAGAAGGTGGCGAAAGGAGTGATATGCCCTATCTAAATTTTTATCGGGATTTTTTCGCTCAAGGCAAAATTGCGCATGTTCCGTTGCAGTATTTGCAGCTGAAAGAGGCAATAGAGCTAGTGAAAAATAGTAATGGTATTCCTATTATTGCGCATCCTGGTGATAACTTAAAAAACAAGATGGATTTGCTTGATGACATAATTCAAGAAGGGGTTATGGGTATAGAGGTTTTTAGCAATTACCACACTCCCGGTCAGATCGAATTTTTTCATAAAAAAGCAGCAAAAGAAAGCCTTTTCATTACCTGCGGAAGTGATTTTCATGGTAAAAACAAGCCTGGAATTACTATTGGTGCTTGTAATTGCCAGTTTGAGATAGAGCCTCTGAGAAGGCCAAAAGATAAGTTAGAGAATAGATAATAACAGCAGTAGCACGAATGAAACTACAAAGTCTACATGTGATGTGGTTTCTTGTGCAAAATATGGCCGTACCCTTTTAGAAACAGTATGATTGTGATGACACTGGCCAAAAGGTCTGTTATACTGCTTTTTCGCATAATTGAAGCCGATGATCGGCTGACAGCCCTGTGCAATTCCGTAAACGGGCATCAGGAAAACATTTATTAGGGCAAAGTTAGTTATATAACACCTCATTAGTGTGAAGTAACTGAATAACCTTTTTTGAAATGAATAGCTTTCAATATATCGGCAAATAATATATATAGGCTTCCAAAAATCATTACTGGAGGTGGCGTAATGGGAAAAGTTATGTCAGAAGAATCGAAATATAAATTAGCTCATGATCTTGGTTTTGGGGAAAAAGTTGAAGACCACGATTGGAGCGATGTCACTACAGGTGAAGTCGGATCTATGGTACATGAAGCTATAAAACGTGGGGAACAAGTGATGGCGGAAGAAGCTAAGGCTAATGGAGAAATACATCAAAACGCTAAATAATTTAAAAAGATGATCCGAAGCTCTAACAAGGACTTCGGATTATCTTTTTTTGTGTGCTATTGTTGCCATAGCAGTAAAAACAGGATGGAAGTTATTTCATTACTGTACTTGACAATCGTTAGATATCTAATAAAATAAAGTTATGAAACACAAAAATGTAATTGCTCTTGCGAGCCGAATCACAGAAAAGACGCACAGGCTTATTGTCAGAGAACTTGAAGCTCATGGGATTGATGGTATCGTTCCTTCTCATGGGGATATTTTGGTGAATCTCCTCAATGGTGAGAAGTATACTATGAAGGATTTAGCCGAAAAAATACATAGAACAAAACCAACAGTGACTGTATTAATTGATAAGCTTGTAGATTTTGGTTATGTTACCAAAATAAAAAGTAATGAGGATAGTCGAGTTACATTTGTTGAATTAACAGAGAAGGGATTAGGATTGAAACCTAGTTTTATGGAGATTTCTGAAAGGTTGAATGCTATTGTGTATAAAGATTTATCAGACAAAGAAGCTGAATTTATTGAAGCAGTATTAGGAAAAATAAATCGAAATCTAGATGAATAATCTTTAAATGATTATTTATTAGCCATATAGTTAGATGTCTAACAATGAAGGAGAGGAAAAGAATGAAATGTAGTGTGAAAGATGTAGCAGTAAATTATGAAGTATATGGTGATGGTAAAGCAGTAATTATGTTGCATGGCTACTCCCCAGATCACAGATTAATGACGGGATGTATGGAACCTGTTTTTGAAAAAAGGGCTGGGTACAAAAGGATATACATCGACTTGCCAGGTATGGGAAAAACAAAGGGTGAAGACTGGGTGAACAGTTCGGATGTTGTTCTGGATATTCTTTTGGATTTTATAGACATGCTCGTCCCTGGTGAAAATTTTTTACTTGCAGGTGAATCCTATGGTGGATATTTATCCAGAGGAATCATTTATAAGATGCCTCATCGGATTGATGGACTGTTTTTATTATGTCCGAAGATTTTGGATGGAAAGCAAAAAAAGGATGTTCCGTCACATGTTGTATTAAAAAGAGATGACGATTTGCTGGCAAAGTTGGACCCACCGGATGCCAAAGCATTTGATGCGATGCATGTTGTACAAAATGCGGGCATTTGGCGGCGATATCGGGATGAAATTTTATCTGGTATAAACTTGGCGGATTTTGGTTTTCTACGAAAGCTTAAGACAAAGTTTTCTTTTGAAGATACATTAAACGAGACATTTACCAAACCTACCCTATTTCTCTTAGGTCGGCAAGATGCCAGTGTTGGCTACAAAGATGCATGGAACATATTAGATAACTACCCAAGGGCAACTTTTGCCGTATTAGATAAAGCAGGGCATAATTTGCAGTTGGAACAAGTAGAAGTATTTAATTGTTTAGTTGATGAATGGATAACAAGGGTTGAAGAAGAGTAATTTAAGAAAAACAGTTATTCAAATTCATCTCATTGGAGCGACGTGCAACGGGAGAAGTTGGTTCTTGGTTAGAGAGGCTATTAAGCGGCTAAATGAAAAATAACGCGAAGTCTTTATTGAGGAATTCGCGTTATTTTTAAAGTTTTCCTAATTATGGTAGGAGTTTTATGCTTTTCTTGGAAATAAAGTTATTTAGTGTAGATAATTACAAGTGGATTTTATGAGAAGAAAGGGAGGCGATATACATGACAAGCTTGGAAAATACAATCAAAGTTAAAGCCCAGCAATTGGGATATGAAGCATGTGGTATTATTACAGCAGGTATATTTGAAGAATTTTTAATGCAGCTCAATACGCGAAGTGAGCTTTTTCCTCATGCGAAGTGGTTTTACGAGAAGTTGAGAAAACTAGCTATACCCCAAGAACAGATTGATTGGGCAAAGTCAATTGTTGTCTGTGTGCGGCGATATGATAAATACAAGATTCCAGACGGATTTATTGGCAAAGTTTTTGTGTGTGACGGTCGGTTGAATTATTCGCAGGAATATAAAAATAATGCGGCGTTTGAAGAGTTCTTACAGCAGCTTGGTTTTCGGACAATGCCAAATGTCGTACCTGCACGTTGGGCGGCTGTTAAGGCTCGGCTAGGAAATTAAAGCGTTTACTGGTAGTGCAGTAACTTTATCAAAGATGTCAGTATTGAAGAATGAGGAGAGAGTGACAATATGACTGTAAAGTTTTGTACATCCGTATTATTAGTAAATAATATAAAAGATTCACGTGAGTTCTATGAGGATATACTAAATCAAACGGTAGAAATAGACCATGGAGAATGTATTGGATTTGTCGGTGGATTTTCAATTTGGCAGATAGAGCATGCATATGAAATCATGGCTAAGAAGTTTTCGAATAGCTCAGTTGGTAATGAAAATGGCCATTTTGAATTGTATTTTGAAAGTGATGATCTAGATGATATGCATAAAAAGCTGACAGCTAAAAAAGTCGAGTTTGTGCATGATATGATTGAGCAGCCATGGGGGCAGCGGGTATTTCGGATATATGATCCGGATAAACATATGGTTGAACTTGGCGAGCCGATGACTGCAGTAATAAAAAGATATTTAAATCAGAGGATGACACCGATTGAAGTGGCGAAACGTACGTCAATGCCGCTTGAAATTGTTCAAACAATGGTAATAGAAACTAAGTAAACGGAAAAGCACATTAAGTTTATATCCCCGAAAAGGGTATTTAGAAACAGGTTTTTCAAACTTCAAGTAGCTTAAAGTAGCTAATTGGAAAAGGTCGTGTATAATAAAGTCGGAAATGTGATACACTTAGAAATACATTACAAATAATTTTTGAACGGAAAAAGGTTATTCAGAAACATCACATTGGAGCGATGTTACTACAGGTGAAGTTGGTTCCATGGTACGTGAGGCAATTAAACGTGGTGAACAAGCAATAACAGATGAAGCAAAAGCTAATGGTGAAGCTCATCAGAATGCTAAATAATTATAACGATGACACGGAGTTCCTTCTTTGGAACTCCGTGTCTCTTTTTGTTGCATAACATGACATTGTTCCATATTTGCAAAATTGGAACCAGAAAAATCATTTAATGTTGCTCTAATTACGCATTTGAAGGATTTTCCTTTCTTAAAATGTAATTATATTTAAATTACAGATATAAAATATAGTGGAGTTATTTTATGAAACAAAATATATTTATTGACTTTAAACCTATGCTCCTCGCTATGTTTACTAAGGATAGAATGTTATATTCTGAGTACCAGCCTTGCAAGGAGCTTCGCCAGATTATAAATTGTTATTGGGTGTCCCCGACGCTGTATAGCCTTGAGCAACGTATAGATAGTGTAAAACAAGAAATAATTGTTCCCGATGGTTGCCTAGATATTATTTTTGAAGTAGACAAACAAACTAATGACTATAATTGTTTCATTGTTGGTATGATGTCCAAGCCAATTATTACTTCACCGGACTTTTCCAAAAAACAAATTTATGCCATTCGATTTAATCCTGGAGGAGCATATTCTTTTTTTAGGAATGATTTGGATGATTTCACAGATTTAAAGGTTGACTTCAAGAATGTATCCAAGAATCTCGAAAAGGGATTGGCTGCGATTTTTCTTTCTAAGAACAGCCTTTACGAAAAAATTAAGTATTTAGATGCATTTTTTCTTAGGAGCTTTGTTGAGTGGGGACAAAATGCAGTTATTATGAATTCTTTAGCAAATATTTTTAGCGCTAAAGGAAATGTGGAAATAAAAAAAATGGCTCAAGGCCAGTATGTAAGTGAGCGGCAGTTGAATCGGCTGTTCAAGCAGTGGATTGGCTTATCCCCGAAGGAGTTTACTAGAATTATTAGATTTCAAAATGCCTTGCGAAATATAATTTTAGCTGATAATGTAAATTGGAGTTCTCTGGCAGTGGAGAGTGGATATCACGATCAAGCTCATTTTATTAGCGAATTTAAAGCTTTTACTGGTATTACACCGACCCAAGTAGCTAAATAATGGTTTATGTCCGATTTTTACAATACAGCTACTAAGAAATATTATAAAATGCGATTAAATAAGTTTAGGAATCGGCTTAAGGCTGATGAAGTTTTATGTCTACAAAACGGTTATTAATAGGTGGAAAGGAATGATTCGATTGAAACAATTAACTCCCAATTTGATGGTTGATAATGTGAACGAAACAGTGAACTTCTATCAGGAGATTTTAGGATTTGAGCTAGTTATGTCAGTTCCCCAAGAAGGCGTATTTAATTGGGCTATGGTACAACACGGCGATGTTAGTTTTATGTTTCAGGAAAGGGAAAATATAATTGGGGAATATCCAGTGTTAAAAGATGTACCGATGGGTGGCGGGCTCACTTTCTATATAAAAGTCAGAGATGTCAAAGGCTTGTATAACAAAGTACAGAAGCGGGTAAACATTGTGCTTGATTTACACAGGACATTTTATGGCGCTGAAGAGTTTGCCATTCAAGATATCAATGGTTTTTTATTAACCTTTGCAGATGCTGCCAGTACTGAAGAATGAGGAGAGAGTGTCAATATGACTATAAAGTTCTGTTCATCTGTATTATTAGTACATAATATAAAAGATTCACGTGAATTTTATGAGGATATACTAAATCAGATGGTAGAAATAGACCATGGAGAATGTATTGGATTTGTTGGTGGATTTTCAATTTGGCAGATAGAGTATGCATATAAAATCATGGATAATGTTTTTTCTAAGAGGGTATCTAGTAATAAAAGTGGCCGTTTTGAATTGTATTTTGAAAGTGATAATCTCGATGACATTCATAAAAAGCTGACAGCTAAAAAAGTCGAGTTTGTGCATGATATGATTGAGCAGCCCTGGGGGCAGCGAGTATTTCGGATATATGATCCAGATAAACATATGGTTGAACTTGGCGAGCCGATGACTGCAGTAATAAAAAGATACTTAAACCAAGGGATGACGATGATTGAAGTGGCGAAACGTACATCAATGCCAGTTGAATTTGTTCAAACGATGGTAATGGAAGCTAATTAAACAAGATGCGCATTGAGTTTATGTACCCCGAAAAGGTTATTCAGATACATCTCATTGGAGCGATGTAACCACAGGGGAAGTTGGCTCTATGGTACGGGAAGCGATAAAACGTGGTGATCAGGCAATTGCAGATGGAGCAAAAGCTAATGATGAAGCTCATCAAAATGCAACATGATAGAAGTGACCCGAAGTTCTTTGTGGCTTCGGGTTAGTAGTATGTTTATAGGTTAAAAAAATAATATTGACAATAAGCTTTCACCTGTAATATATTTATTACAGGTGAAAGCTTATTTCGGATTGCGCCTGCATGATTTATTTTTTTAAAAAGTAGAGGATTCTTTAGATGGGGAACTGGAGGGGAAGAAAATAAAAAAAAAATTACAGCCAATATCACCTTCTAGAGAGGATTTAATTAAAATGTTAGAGGCACTGGCAAATCCGCATCGCTTGCAAATCATAGCATTGTTGTGCGACAGGCGTATTCATGTGAGTCAACTTGCTCGTGAGGTTAGGATAAGTCGACCATTGCTATATTTGCATTTGAAGCGTTTGGAGCAGGCTGGCTTGGTAACAAGTAAACTAGAATTATCGGCGGATGGAAAAGCAATGAACTATTATGAAGTAACACCATTTGTACTTTGCTTAAGCCCGGAGAGTATTGCGGAAGCGATGAAACCAATCAATGTAAAAGAATTCGGCGAGGTTACTATTGATGTTGATGAGGAAGAGGGGGAGAACGAATGAAAAGCTTTGATATTTATGGATTTACTTTCTTAGTTGCCGGAATGATACTGATGTTGATGTTGGCGTGGCAATGGTTTAAGATGCATCAAATTCGAATTACGAGTACGGCTGAAATAGCAAGAGACGAGGCGTATCGTAAGTTGACGGAGGAAGCAATCTTAACACAACAGAAAATGAATGAAAATCAACAAAAAATGCTTGAAGAACTTTTCGAACTGCGGATACGTATCACTAGTATAGAAAAAATGCTGCGGGAAGTTGAGTGAACAACAAAATGGAATATGGGAGGGAAATGATTAAGTCTATATCTGTAATCATAAAGAACACCAACCGAAAGTATTTAATCACTGTGATAGCGGTCATGATATCAATTGTTTTAATTGTTTCAGGAAGTTTTGTCTATAAAAGTTTAACATTGATTCCAGAAATGTTTCAATTAAATAGTGAGCTTCGTGCCGAAGGGTATTATATGGGGGAATTTGAATTTAAGATGGTCGGAATCGTCTACTATATTGACAAAGGTCAATATATAACAGCATTTAGCCGACTCAATCAATTTCATAAGCAATTAAAAAACAGAGAGGGCCTAATTAAGGTTCCAAAGTTTGCTGATAAAAAAGAGGAATTAGAATTTTATTTAGGATTGCAAAACCCCAGGACAGGTGCATTTATGGACGATTCGTATCCTCTTTGTACATATGTTGGTTCTACGCTTAATATGGTGAACCACCTTGAACTATTGGCAAAGGAATTAGGTCAGCCACTTCATCTAAGATATCAGCTAAGCTTCTTAGATCAAATGAATACAGGAGAAAAATTAGAGACTTACTTAGATGATTTGTCCACAGCAGGCTGGATTGCATCCAAATTACCTAAGACTCCATATATATTGGCTTTTGAAATAGTCTACTTTTCCGACTTGGAACGTGTTAATTTATACGATTTCTCTCCTGAGTGGAAACATGCACTTTTACAATGGTTTTATGAAAAACAGGACAGCAAAACTGGATTTTGGGGTCCCAGATTAAGGAGTTCTGGACAACTATTAGATTCAGGAGATTTAGTAGCTACTTCTCATATTGTGAGACTGTTTGTAGATGATCAAGGCAACAACCGCCATTCCGAGTTTCCTCTGCGATATAAAGAGGCGATGTTTGCTAATACATTGCAGAAGCTTTCCATGCCTATGCCTAAAAATTTAGCTGAACAGCACGACTGGTCATTAGCTACCTTCCGTGCATTAAGAATTCTAACGAATTTTTTATGGAGCGATGCTTCGACTGAAAATAAAGATAGTGTTAGGGAAATTATGGAAAATATTATGCGGAATAGATTTGAGAAGTTCTATATTCCGGATCAGGGTGCTTTCAGTTATTATTCCGGAGCATTGGAGGCCGATTTAGATGGTACGGGAGAAATTTTAGATATGCTGCGAAATATCGGGGTACTATCAAGAGCGCGACAAGAGCGGCTATGGGGTAAGAATGATCAGACCATTACAGATTTGGGAGTATATAACGTTTCGGAAATAAAAGAAGATGACTTTGAATTATTGAAAAACTTTTCTGACATCAACTCCATACGTTTATACCGGATAGATCCCGTTCATGACAGTTATACATCCAATGTTGCTAGCGTTATCTACCCCAAAGAGACGTCAGTCTTAGATAGTATGGAGTTATTACCGAAAATGAGTAGGTGGCTGAACGAAACACCGCAAAACATGGGAAACTGGATATCTAAAGAATGGCTTATACAAGAATTGGCGGCTATACAAAATCAACCAGTTCCAGTTTCCAAAGGAGGCATTCCTTTGGAACTTGCGAATACGGTGTTACAGAATAACCGGGAACTAATCGTAGTCGGTTTTGATATATTACAAGTACCTAAATACAAAATGACAATTCGCATTAAATATAAATAGGTTATATCTATCCTACAGGAATTCGCACTTTTATTTTAAATTTTGCATCCTACATTGGGAAAAACGATGTTCGCCTAGTTACCGTGAACCGTCAATCTTATTTAATTTACCGCCTAGGCGACCTATATCTTGCTGAATGTAAATGTTTGTTAGAATTATGCTCATTCATAGGTGTATATCTACTCTTATCAGGTAAAACTACATGAGTAAATATAAACTCAGGAGGTCTTACTGTGAATAATCAGATATTAATGTGGTCTATGCTATTTCTGCCATGGCTTACTTTGTTTTTTATGAATAAAGAAGAGATAAAGCGTTTTATGCCTGTCGCTCTGTTCTCTGCGCTTACTAGTGTATTAGTTGTAGAGACGGGGGAAAGTCTAGGGTGGTTTATTTATGGAGAAACAACTTATCCTTTAAGGACATCTTCTTATCATATTTTCGGATTAAATTGTGTCACTACTATCTGGCTTTTTCATTTTATCTATGGTGATTTTTGGAAATACATAATAATAGATCTAGTGCTAAACTTTGGATTTATATATTTATTTCATGTCTATTTCCTTGGCGGTAGAGGGATTTTTCATGAGGTAGGTATCACTCCTTTTATAAATGCATTAATTACTACTACCGATGGTGTTTTAATATATGCTTATCAAATGTGGCAAGAAGGTATTTTCGTTCGTTATGAGAGAAAAAAGAATTTGCGAGTCTTACAGTCGGAAGCAGCCAAACCATTAGACCATGAAAAACAAGAGGATAATGAGCATTAAAGTGGTGTCAGGGGAAGGGGGTGATCCTAGCCAGACTTGACTTGCTGGAAATTCATTTTTATGTGACGCTAATAGCAATAGCTTATTAAAGAACTAGTTGAAAAGATTGATTTTATTTAGAGAAAACGCTAGGAAGTGAGTATTAAAAATGAAGCTGCTTTTGCATTCGCTGCCCATACGCATTTTTCACTGGGTTATGTTTTTGGCAGTAATCATATTGCTGTTTACGGGATTGTACATGAATGCTCCTTGGAGTTGGCTGCATCTGCCTATGGAAGTGGTGCGCAAAACCCATACGCTTTTTAGTTCTATCATTATTGTTAATTTAGTAGCCCATATTTATTATTATCTTTATACGAATAAAATCACTGAAATTTTATTTTTACCTCGGGATTGGGTGAATGTGCCTAGTTTTATACGTTATGTTTTTTTTATTACTGAAAGTCATCCTAATTTTGGACGTTATAACCCTGGGCAAAAGCTAGTATTTTCCTCATGGTTTTTAGCAGTAATAATTGCTGCAATAACTGGAATCATAATGCTCTTTCCCGCAAATTCTCAGTGGCTGCAGTGGAAGTTGGGGGGATTGAACGTCATTCGAATTCTTCATTTTGGCGTTGCGATTTTTTTTGCTGCGTCTATCCCTTTACATTTATATCTGGTATTTACGGAAAGCCCAGCCAATTTACAGGCTATGTTTACGGGATATATTAATAAAGAAGTAAAACCTGAAACTACAAAGAATGAGCATAAAGACTTGCTGCCTTAATAGTAATGAATGATGAAATAGTAAGATTTACTAGTGTAAATGTGGAATGGACTAGTAAACCAATTCTAAATTATCATAGTAGGGATTTCAGGTGCATCTATCATATGGACGGCGCAGGTAAAACAGGGATCAAAGGAGCGAATTACTCGCCCAACTTCAACTAAATCCTCTGTATTCGCTACTGGTGTACCAAGGAGGGCTTCTTCTACTGGACCGCGTTGTCCTTGATTATCACGAGTGGAGAAGGTCCAAGTCGTTGGCGTGATAATTTGATAATGATCAATTTTACCATCTTTTATTCGCAGCCAATGACCTAGACCGCCGCGCATGGCATCTGTTAATCCGATGCCTTCGCCCTGCATTACCGATGTATATGGGGTATGGGTTGGCCCGCCAGGAGAAAGTTGTGCCAGCCATTCTTCTGCCAACTGGCATATTTTTAATGTTTCCTGAGCGCGTGTTATGATTCGGTCCATTACGCCCGTACCTCGCTGGTACTTGCCGCTTAGCCAGGCTCTTGCTAGTGGACCGCCTTCAAAGGCTTGTCCTGCATAACGGGGGGCTTTTACCCATGAGTAAGCATCTGCTTTATTTCGGTCTGGTATTGTTGTTCCTTCCTGTGGTCTTTGCATTGTATCGCCTTGATACCAACTGTATTTAATATCTTCGCTGATTTTATTGATATCAAGGGCCTGAACTTCTCCTTTGGCAAGCATGACGCCCGATGCATATTCCCTTCTGCCAGTTATGGGCTGGGGAAACATGCCGTAGGATATCATATTGCCTTTTGAACTTCCGATGGTATAGTAATCTTTATAATAATCGGCCAGTACAGCCACATCATATAGATAAACTTTTTCCACCCATTCCATGAGTTCATGTAAAATACTTGCATAAGCACTGATACGGTCAGCAGTTGCTTGTTCGGTAACACCTGTAACAAGAATAGTCTGCTGCATCGGAATCTTAGCGCCAAATATTGCTAGCATTTCATGGGCACGCATTGCCTTTAGCATTCCTTCCTTAGTATGGGTTATTAATTCCTCATTTAGTTTTTGGGGCAAACGATAATCTCCTTCTCGGCGTGGAGAGTAGGGAGGCATATTTGGGCCTTTGACGTAATCATAAATAACCAGTAGATAAAAATGGCGAATATGATTTTGTATAATATCACCAGCAAAAATCATATTTATAAGATGCTGTCCGTTTGGTGTAGGTAGCACACCGAACGCTTGCTGAAGGGCAAGGGCAGCCGAGATCGCATGGGCAGTTGAACAAATTCCGCATATGCGCTGTGTGAATAGTGCAGCATCACGCGGATCGCGTCCGATCATCATATTTTCAAAGCCACGGAACAAGGTAGCGCCTACTGTTGCTTCCACGACCTGACCATTTTGTATTTCTACGTCCACGCGAAGGGGCTCATGTACCCTTGAAACTGGAAATATTGTTTTTTTTGTCATATCTCTCCTTATTCTCCACCTTTGTCTTTAGGATAAAAAAATTCAGCTAATTTACGTCGCCACCATTTGCGATGGCGCAAGGCTTGCTTGACATCTGATTTTGTAGTGATGGAAAGCAAGGCATTTTTTTGCTTTGTTAATTCATTCAATTCCTGCTTAGCCTGTTCTAGTGTTTCAGGTGGCAGCGTTTCAAGGGGCTTTGTCCCCTTTATATAGTGTTTATGAATACGTTTTTTTAGTACTGCCGCGGCAAAGTGGGTGCCAACTCCTCCAATACCGAATGCTACCAGCCCAGCGCTGATCTTTTTGATGTTTAAAGTAGCAAACGAAGTCGGAATATCTGGTAAATGATTGTAGAATGGCATCATGCCATCGGGGAAATGAGGGCTGGCGCAACCAATACAGGGAGCGCCAGCTTTGACTGGCCAGTTGACACCATGGTTCCATTGTCGCAAAGGGCAATCAGCATGAGTAACTGGACCTTTACAGCCGACTTTATACAAACATCCTGGACCACCAGGAAAGTCGGCAAAGATCCCATCTTCAAACTGTTGACGACGCTCGCATAGATCATGAATGGTTTTACTAAAGAAGAGGAGCGGACGATTATAACTATCAAGTTCTGGCACCCCATAGAGCAAAAGATGGGTAAAGGTGCCACTCATCCAGTCTGGGTGGGCAGGGCAGCCGGGAATATTGATGACCTGTCTTTTCACTACTTCCCATACTCCTTTGGCACCACCAGGATTGGGAAAGGCTGCTGAAGGTCCACCGAAAGCGGCACAATCCCCCACCGAAATTACATATTTTGCTTTGGCAGCAATCTCCATCACCGCTTCCATACCTGTCACCATTTTGTCGTTCCTCATGAAAATTTCATTATAACGACCGTTGTCTGCTGTCATCACTGACCCTTCTACAATGAGCCAAAAATTTCCGGCCTCTTTTTCCACTGTATCTTCTAGTGCTTTCGTGATATCATCTCCCTGGGCAACGTTCAGCAGCCAATGATAGCGTACATCCAATATTTCCGACAGTAGTTGTTCCATGGATGGGTTTATGGCGTTTTCCAAGGATACGGAGTTTCCAGTACAGGAACCAAGTTCCAGCCAGATTACTGGTGCCTTGGCGGTTTTACTTTGCGCAAATGTGCTGCGCATGACGGGAATTAAGTATTCTGTAAGACTCATACCAACCGTTGCTGACATACACAGTTGAATAAATTCACGTCTTGAAAGCATAACGAGTTATTCCTCCTGGTGTATTATTCTGTCTAGCTTTGCCAATTTTGCAATAGTTTATGTAATGGTGGGAGAATAATCCATATCTACTGGCGGAATAGTATCGTTAAGGACGCGAAATACTATGGTAAGGGTGAATTTGTATGCTAAAACATTGGTATCAGGCTAAAAAACCGCGAAAAATCGGAAAATATAACAATGCTCATTATGATACCAGCAACAGGGAAAAATATGATGCCATTGTAGTAGGAGCAGGGCCAGCTGGAGCTAGTGCTGCCTACTTTATGGCTAAACAAGGTCTTAATGTTCTACTTCTCGAACGCGGACCATTTCCAGGTGCTAAAGTTTGCGGCGGTACCTCATTAATTTCTGAGCATACTCATAAACTATTTCCAAATTTCTGGGATGAATGTCCCTGCGAACGTATTGTAACGCAGCAGGCCTATTGGTTTATGACGGAAGATTCGCTATTATCAACTTCCTTTCAAAGCACGAATTTGGCAGCTGCCCCTTATAATCATATTACTGTAAAACGTAAATTGTTTTACCAATGGCTTGTGGACAAAGGGATGGCTGTAGGCGTAGACATTCACTTTAATCATCATGTTACAGAAGTGTTATTTGAGAATAATCAAGCTGTTGGGGTTCGAGTATCACCGCCGCAAAATTGTCAGTTTTTTGCGAATATCATTATTTTAGCTGATGGTGCCAATGCAATGGTTGGCCAACGTTCTGGTCTTGTACCTAGAGTATCGCCCCAAGATTTAGCTCTCTACGTCAAAGAAACCATTGCTCTACCTGCAAAAGTGATTGAGGAACGGTTCAATTTGCTGCCTGGTTATGGCAGTTTAATCGGAGTATTGGGTTATCCCACAGCTGGCTTCAATGGGACCAGTTCCATACATACGTTTAAAGATTGTATTAATCTTAATGTAGGTATGGCAATTTCTGATTTTGCAATTTCAGGCATTCGGCCTTATGACCTCTTGGATCGTATAAAAAAGCACCCTTTGATCAAACCACTGTTGCTTGGCGGAACCGTATTGGAATATGGTGCAGCAGTCATCCCCGAAGGCGGCTATCACGCAGTTCCCGAACTTGTCCATCCTGGTCTGATGATACTGGGTGATGCTGGATCATTAGTGAATGGCACTCATGGCATAAATTTAGCTATGTGGTCAGGATTTTTCGCTGCCCAAGCCGCTAATGAAAGTAAGAAAAGCAGAGATTTCTCCATAGAGAAATTATCCTTATATCGCACATTGCTTGATGAAAGTTTTATTATGCAAGATCTCAAAGCAAATGCAAAAATCGCTAGCTTACAACGAGATCTTCCTTATCTGTTTGATTTATATAGTAAAATAGTAAATCAAACAGCCTTTCATGTTGCCAAAGTGTATACTATGCCGAAAAAAGCTAAGCGTATATTTATCTTCAAAAAAATAACCAGTATCCAACCTTTACTTAAAATGGCCAGCGATATTTGGAAAGTACTAAAGGTGGTCAAAGGATGAATAACGAGCTTCAGGAACGACTGTCATTACTTCATTACCAACCAGATGAGAAGTGGCAGCATGTTACCATTTTAGACCAAACAATCTGCCGAGATTGCAAAAATAAACAATGCTTAACTTTCTGCCCTTCTGGTGTATTTAGGGAGAATTCACAAAAAAAACAATCACTTCTCATACTGTATAAACAGTGTGTCGAATGCGGCGGTTGTCGTTTAATTTGTGATAATATTGATTTTTCTTATCCGAAAGGCGGGTATGGGGTTACTTTTTTAGAAGGGTGAAGAGCAAAATAAGGTAGTCCATGAGTCTTATATACAAGACTCATGGACTACCTTATTTTAGTGAGTATGTGACTAGATAGAATAAATAGTTATAGAAAAATAACCTGTCCGTTGGAAAAAGAGGCGATACGGGCTAAGGATTCCACTCGGTAGCCCGCATCCATTAATTTTTTTGCACCAGGCTGGAAGGATTTTTCAATAACAATACCGATTCCAGTAACCTTTGCATTGGCTTGATGGACAATCTCAGCCAAACCGGCAGCAGCCTCTCCATTAGCCAAAAAGTCATCAATAATTAACACATGATCGTCCTTTTGCAGGAATTGCTTTGAAACAATAATGTCATTGCTCTCTTGTTTCGTAAAGGAATAAACTTTTGTATAATATACATCTTCAGTGATCGTAACCGATTTTTTCTTTCTTGCAAAAACCACTGGTATCTTAAGCACTAAACCTGCCATCACAGATACTGCAATTCCAGAGGATTCAATCGTCAATATTTTAGTAATTTGCTCTCCTTGGAAGCGATGAGCAAACTCTTCACCTATTTTCAGCATAAGATCAGGATCAATTTGTTGGTTTAGGAAAGAATCGACTTTGAGTAATGAATCATTTAGGACCAGTCCGTCAGATTGAATCCGTTTTTTTAATAATTCCATATAACCTCCTAAATATAATATATAAAAAGATCTTGACAGTACGAATGCCGCTGCCACGAAAATCCTTAGTGGCCGTTGCGTCTTTGTGGTTCGATTATTTTATAGATTTTAAAGACGCGTAGCGCCTTTTTACGTTATATCAATGTGTGCATTTATTCTAGCAGTCTAAATATTATTGTCAATTTAAGATAAGGACAAACCAAAGATTTCTTTACATTTTATTTTCCGGAAAATATAATGAGTCTATCCATTTTTGGTGGTCTAACAATCGATAGAAGATTTTTTTATGTATTACGTAAGCAATAGAAGCGTATTTTCAATTTTTTTGTTGAATAAAATCGTATTTTTATCGAATCTATATCTTTAGATAGAGGCATTTATTAGTAGAATATTCTATAGTTAGTAGTAATTGGTTCATACATCAGCAATTTATATAAAATTAAATAGCATTATGTCGAATGAATATCTACTATATTATAATGAAAAAGGGATTGCCAGGGGAAATGAAGAAATAAATGCTAACTTCACAGTAAGGAGGATAGAAGCGTGGCAAAAATAGTAGATATAATCAATAAGGCTGAGACCACTCATTCTTTAACGAAAGAAGAGATTGTGGATTTGCTGAGATGTGATGAATATGATCAACAATTGTTTCTAGCCGCTGATAGAGTGCGTAGCCAATATGTGGGAGATCAAGTGCACTTGCGTGGTTTAATCGAATTCTCAAACATTTGTCAACAGAATTGCTTTTATTGTGGGTTAAGAAAAGAAAATACTAAGGTGAAGCGGTATAAATTGACCCCAGATACGATTATTGATCTTGCCGATAAGGCCAAAAGCTATAATTATAAGACGGTTGTACTACAATCTGGTGAAAGTCAGTCTTATACTGTGGCTGATATGCAATACATCATTAGGAGCATAAAGGCTTTAGGATTAGCCATTACTCTAAGCCTTGGCGAAAAAAGCAGAGATGAATATCAATTCTATAAAGAAGCTGGCGCAGATCGATATTTACTTAGAATCGAAACAACGAATTCAAGGATCTATAAAGAATTGCATCCAGGCATGAGTTTTGAAAATCGATTACGATGTTTACAAGATTTAAAAGATCTTGGATATGAGCTGGGGACAGGTTGTTTAGTGGGACTTCCGAATCAAACAATGGAATGTTTAGCGGATGATATTTTGTTTTTTAAATCATTAGATGCTGATATGATTGGGTTAGGACCTTTTATTCCCAACGCTGATACTCCGCTGGCACAAGAGAGAGGGGGGACTTTTAACACAAGTATAAAAGTGATGGCAATTACTAGGCTTTTATTGCCTGATGCTAATATTCCAGCTACTACGGCTATGGAAACATTAGACAAAAATGGACGTATTATTGCTCTGCAAAGCGGTGCTAATGTAGTGATGCCCAATGTTACCGAAGGTGAATATCGAAAAATGTATATGTTATATCCAGGTAAAATTTGTGTTAATGACACTCCAAAACACTGCGTAAGCTGTATTACGGGGAAAATTCAAGGAATTGGCAGACATATCTCTACCGAATTTGGCTTTCGTCAAAGCAAAAAATTAACAAATAATTTGCAGGAATATGCAGAAAAAGAAAGAAATATGTAAGAGGCAGATTGTGGATTTATTTTTACAAGTATATATGCTAACTAGAAGTAACTATACTGATCGTTAGGTTTAGGGGGATCTGAATTGTGGAATTATCAACAATAATTGGTATTGGACTCGGATTTGTGGCTGTTGGCGTAGGGATGGTGCTTAAAGGTGCAAGTTTAGTAGTGTTAATAAATCCAGCGGCATTTTTGATTATTATTGCTGGTACGGCAGCTTGCTTGTTAAATGCATTTCCTATGGAAGTTCTTAAAAATTTTCCGACGCTTGTTAAAATGTTATTTAAACAACCTGAATTTATGTCAAAAAGTGACATGTTAAAGATGTTTGTGGAATTATCACAAACAGCTAGACGGGAAGGTATTCTAGCTCTGGAAAGTCGTGTGGAGGAAGTGCCGGATGTTTTTCTCAAAACTGGTTTGAGCATGGTAATTGATGGACTTGATCCAGATTTCGTGGGTGATGTGCTAGAAGCTGAGATTCAAGGAATGGAAGAACGTCATCGTGTTGGTGCGCTGATCTTTTCCCAGGCAGGTTCCTATGCGCCTACATGGGGGTACTTGGTGCTGTAGTTGGTTTGATTGCTGCATTAGGAAATCTCAATGATATTGATGCTCTGGGACATTCCATTGCAGCTGCGTTTGTAGCTACCTTGCTCGGGATCTTTACGGGATATGTAATCTGGAATCCTTTTGCAAACAAGTTAAAGATCATGTCCAAAAAAGAAGTTGATGTAAGAAAAATGATGGTTGAAGGAATATTGTCCTTGCAGGCAGGAGATTCTCCTACTGCAATTGAAGCCAAGCTGAAGGTGTTTATTTCCCAAACAGAAAGGGAGCAGATGAAGGCTAAAACGGAGGAAGCATAATGTCTAGAAGGAAGAAACATCATGAAGCTCATCATGAAGAACATATGGATGAATCTTGGCTCATTCCTTATGCTGATATATTGACTTTGTTGTTAGCGTTATTTATTGTATTGTTTGCTACAGCTCAAGTAGATCAAAAGAAATTTGATCAGATGGCCTATGCTTTTAATACTGCTTTCAGTGGAAGTCCTTCGATTTTCGATAATAATCAAGCAATCACTCCTGAATTGAATTCAGCAATACCTAACCAGCAGGCCGCCGAAGGTACTATGGGCCAGGAGCAGCTGCAAGAGACCGTTCAACTTTCTGAATTAAAAAAGCAGATTGACCATTATATTCAAGAGAATAAATTAACTGGTGATTTAAATACAACACTTACAGAAGATGGGCTAATGATTCGTATTAAAGATTCTGCCTTATTTACATCAGGACATGCGGATTTGCGTCCTGAATCCTTGCGTGTTGGTGAGGAAATAGCCAAAGTATTGGTTCCTTTAACCCAGAAAATTGTTATCTCAGGGCATACTGATAGTATACCGATTAATACTTCGGAGTTTCCGTCTAATTGGGAGCTTAGCTCCAAGCGGGCGATTAACTTTATGAAATTTATCTTATCTAGTGAAAAAAGTTTACAGCCTGAGCGCTTTAGTGCTATTGGATATGGGCAATATCGTCCACTTGAGGCGAATGATACAATTGATGGGCGAGCTAAGAACCGACGAGTCGAAGTACTCATTATGAGAAACTTTAGGAAATGAATATAGAAAAGAAAGACTTAGCCTAGGCTAAGTCTTTCTTTTCTATATTCATTTCTTGTATTTTGCCCGTATCTATTGGCAAAAGACAGTTAATGCTGGTACAATGAATGATAGTAAAAGGTAATATGGAGTGAAATCTGTGATTATTGGTACTGGAATTGACATTATTGAAATCAATCGTATAAAAGATGCTATTATGCGCCAATCTTTTATAGACAAAGTATTCACCCTGCAGGAACAGCAATATTGTGAAAGTCGAGGTATACAAAAAGCGTCTTCTTATGCAGCACGATTTGCTGGTAAGGAAGCAGTCATGAAAGCCTTTGGCACAGGAATGGCAGGTGGAAGACTTAAGGATATTGAAATTATTCTTGATGATAAAGGTTGCCCGCATGTGAATTTAAGTGGACAATTTGGCGCTTTAGCTAAAAGTATGGGGGTTAGTATGACATATATATCATTGACACATGCACGAGAATATGCCGCTGCCCAGGTCATTTTATGGGGAGGAAAATAGTATGAAAGTAGTAACCGTTGCTGAAATGAAAGATATAGAAAGGGCAGCAATCGAAGAATATGGTATTCCTGGTATTGTTCTCATGGAGAATGCTGGCGTAGAAGTAGCAGGGCAAATTGAGAGTATACTAGGAAATTTACATAATAAAAAGATTTCTGTATTTGCTGGTACTGGAAATAATGGCGGTGATGGCTATGTAGTTGCTAGGCATCTTCATAACCAAGGGGCGAAAGTCAAAGTTTTTTTAATCGGCAGTAAAACGGCTGTAGTTGGTGATGCGTTAACGAATTTACAAATCATTACCAATATGGGAATTGATATTTTAGAAGTGATAAATCAGCACGACTGGGATAAAGTAAAAATTGCTATGACCTTTACGGACTGCCTGGTAGATGCGCTGCTAGGTACAGGCTTTACTGGTAAACTTAGGGATCATATGGTCCAGGTTGTAGAATGTATGAATAAAATGAATAAGGTTATTATTGCCGTAGATGTACCAACAGGTGTTGATGGCGATACAGGTCAGATTCAGAGTGTAGCGGTAAAAGCAAATTATACCATTACGTTTGCTCTGCCTAAGCAGGGACTTTTGTTATACCCTGGTGCTCTTTATGTTGGTGAACTGTACGTGGCTGATATTGGTGTACCTAGATTACTGGTACAAAATATTGCAATTCAGCAAAATCTTATTACCAGCGGCGACGTGACAAACATGCTTGGCAAAAGACAGCCTGATGCCCATAAAGGGAGTTGCGGCAAAGTATTCGTAGTGGCAGGTTCTAGAGGATTAACAGGTGCTGCTGCCCTGTCAGCAAGTGCCGCTATGCGCTCTGGTGCAGGTACGGTAAATTTAGGTATTGCTGAAAGCTTGCATGATATCATGGAAATGAAAGTAACGGAAGTCATGACCAGTCCTTTAGCTGAGGTGAGTCCTGGTGCTTTAGGAGAAGAGTCTTTTTCTGAACTTCAAAGACTTTCCTTGCACAGTGATGTAGTGGTGATTGGTCCTGGATTGGGCCGCCATGAAGAAACCATGTCACTTGTGCGCCGTGTGATTACGACAATTGAAAGGCCTTTAGTGATTGATGCAGATGCCTTATATGCACTGATTGACCATACTTCTTTATTAACCGAGGCTAAGTCTGTACCGATACTAACGCCGCACCCTGGAGAGATGGCGCGGCTTGTCGGTTTAACTGCCGAAGAGGTCAATCAAGATCGCATATATATTACTCGTCAGGCGGCGATTGAGTGGGGAAGTATTATTATTTTAAAAGGAGCACGTACAGTAGTCGCATTTCCAGATGGTGAGGTATATATTAATAGTAGTGGTAATGCTGGTATGGCAACTGGCGGTGCTGGTGATGTGCTAACTGGAATCATTGCAGGATTTGTCGGCCAAGGCTTGTCAAGTCATGAAGCAGCATTGGCTGGTGTATATATTCACGGCTTAGCTGGAGATATTGTCGCCAGAAATGGAATGATTGGTATGATCGCAAGTGATATCATTAAGGCATTGCCAGCAGCAATATTTGGTATTCAAGAAAATGATTAGGCATAAATTCCTCTTGTTTCATGCATACTTATGATAGTGGGGTTATTCAATGACAAGTCGCTCAAGACTCCCATTTTCGATAAGCAGCAGTTAGAGCGGCTAATTTCGGTGGATAAGTGTGACTACGATCCAAATGGAGTTAATACTCCATTTGAGTCAAGTCTTTGGTTATTTAAATATGTGCGCAGCCGGTCATCATTCGCCAAATGATAAAATCGTGTATAAAAAAATTGACATTTGTATATAAAGAAACTATAATCTATCTATATGAATGTTGTGTTAACTGGCGGGGGTGAAGGCGTGGCAGAATTGAGGCGTATTATGATTAGTATCCCGAATAGCTTGCTTCAAGAAGTAGATGGTATTATTGCAATTGAAAAATTAAGCCGTAGTCAATTTGTGCGTGATGCCATGCGACTGTGTATTGAAGAGCGTAGACGTAAGGAAATATATGATAAAATGCGTAAGGGATATCAGGAGATGGCTGGGATTAATCTGACATTAGCAGAGGAAGGCTTGCTAGCTGATGCAGATCTATTTGAAATGCCTACCCTACTGGCGGAGCGTGAATAAAAGATGGTCGTAAAACGTGGAGATATTTATTATGCCAATTTAAGTCCGGTAGTGGGTTCGGAACAAGGAGGGCATCGTCCCGTTTTGGTCATCCAAAATGATGTTGGTAATAAATATAGTCCGACCATTATCGTAGTAGCCATTACTTCGCAGATTTCGAAGGCTAAGCTGCCGACTCATGTGGAAATCAACTCGAAACAATCGAATTTGGAAAAAGATTCTGTGATTCTATTAGAACAACTGCGCACCATTGATAAGCGTCGTTTAAAAGAAAAGGTTTCTCATTTGAGTGAAGATATTATGTCTATGGTTGATGAATCAATTAAAGTGAGTTTAGGGTTGGTTGAGGTATAATTTTTGTATCATATAAGGATATAGTTCTTTTAAAATTTCGGCATGCAGCTAAGGCTTGGTGTAAACCAAGTCTTTTTAGTTATGAGAGATAGACGTTCTCATGTTTGCAATGAAGTGGTACTATTTTAGGAGGTAAAATGATGGGACGTAAGTGGTTTGGGGTACTTCTGGTAACCCTTGCTATGCTGGTAGCAGCAGGATGTGTTAAAGACAGAGAGGCAAATGTCAGTCAAGGACAGACAAATTCTCCTCTTACTGTAAAGGTGTTAGATATTGGGCAAGGAGATGCTATTTTAATTCGAGCGGCAGGACAAACTGTATTGGTTGATACAGGAGATACTGGCACGAAAGACAAATTAGCAGCGTACATAAAAAAAGAAGGAATTACAACGATCGATAAAGTGATTATTACTCATCCTCATGCCGATCACTTAGGGGGAATGTCGAGTATTCTAGAGAATTTTAAAGTAAATCAAATTTATGACAGCGGACAAACGACGACTACGGCATTGTACCGTAAATATTTATCCTTAGTACAAAGTAAGAAGATACCGTTTTCAGTTCTTACTGCCGGTACGGAAATTGTTATCGTAAATGATATAAAACTAAAAATTTTGGCACCAGAGAAACCTTTTATAAAAGACTCAGAACTAAACAACAATTCCATTGTAGCAAAATTGATGTATCATGATTTTTCGATGCTACTAACAGGCGATGCAGAGAAGGAATCAGAAGAGCGTATGTTGAAAAAGTATAAAACAGAACTGAAAAGTACGATTTTAAAAGCTGGCCACCACGGCAGCAATACATCTTCGTCAGTTTCTTTCTTAAAAGCCGTAGCTCCTGAAGCTGCTATTATCTCGTTAGGTGCGAATAATGATTATCATCATCCTCATCCTTCTACATTGAAAAAATACGGTGAGGCTAAAGCAAAAGTATATCGTACCGATACAGATGGTACGGTGACAATCAATAGTGATGGTAAAACCTATACCATAACAAAGGAGAAATAACAGTATGAAGGTTTTAGCTGTAATTGATCGTTTTGAAGGGGATAAAGCAGTATTATTGTTAGACGATGAAGAAGTGCAAGTCATATGGCCCCGAGAGAGTTTGCCAAGTGAAGCCCAAGAAGGGGATGTCATAACCATGGTGCTGCAAGTCGATCATGAGGCAACGATAGCAGCCAAAGCAGAAGCAGAGCGATTATTAAAAGAAATAATGGAAAGAAATCAGGAAGGCTAAAAGCTTTCCTGATTTTTTTGCAGCATCAAAATTTATAAGTATTATTAGTCTGCCAGGAGAATAGTTTCATAAATCTAAATATTCTATAAATTATTAAAAAATAAGCAGGAATTTTATTGTTTCAGGTAGAAAGGTTAAGTAAACGTTTACAAGGATAACTGGTTAGGAGTTTATGATGGCATATGATAAAGAAAACTTTAGAAATGTAACAATTAAAGATGTCGCGAAAAAAGCTGAAGTTTCAATTGCAACAGTGTCGCGAATCTTGAATGGAAAAGGCGGAGTCTCACCATTGTTAGCAGAGCGTGTTTTGCTAGCAACCAAAGAATTGCAATATCAGCCAAATGATGTGGCAAGAGCGTTAAAGATAAAAGAATCTCGTAGCATTGGTCTTATTATTCCGGATATCGAAAATCCTTTTTTCCCTGCGTTGGTGAGGGGGGTTCAAGATGCGGCTAAAATACATAATTATGCTGTTATCTTGTGTAATACCGATGGAAAAACAGAAGAAGAAAAAAAATACATCCAGTTTTTGTATAGTAAACGTGTGGATGGCATAGCATTTACTGAAAGTGTTGACAACAAAAAAAATATTGCGTTGTTAGATTCATTAGGCATCCCTGTTGTTTTGCTGGATCGGAGAGTAGAGGGAATGAAGGCCAGTGGTGTTAGTACGGATAATCGCTTAGGGGCCTTTATGGCTACCAAGCATTTAATTGAAAGAGGTAAGCGGCGGATTGCCTTTATTAGCGGATCGCCAAAACTTTCTTCAGGAGCTGATCGGGCAAGTGGTTACCAAGATGCTCTTCTTAGCTATAACATTCAGTATGACAAGAAGTTGGCGTTTATTGGTGCTTTTACCTATGAGAGTGGTTATGCTGCAGTGGAGAATCTGTTATTGAGTCGCCACCAATTCGATGCTATTTTTGCATCTAACGATATCATGGCCATCGGTGCAATTGAAGGTTTGAACCAATATGGCATTCGGGTACCAGAGGATGTAGCCGTTGTTGGTTTTGATGATATACGGTTGGCGACATGGTATAAGCCGTTATTAACTACGATTCGGCAGCCTGTATATGAGATGGGACAATATGCGATAAAGCTTTTGGTAGAGCATATTACAGGTGAACGAAGCAGTCCGTATGAAAAGATATTTGTACCTGAACTGATGATTCGTCAATCTTCAGGTGGCTTGGAGGAATCAAAATGAGCATGTTGACAAAACCAATACTGGTTGTGGGCAGCCTAAATATGGATTTAGTGGTAACCGTTGCTGAGCTGCCCCAAAAGGGTGAAACTATTTTCGGGAAAACGTTTACAACCTTTCCAGGCGGCAAGGGCGGGAACCAAGCGGTGACCGCGGCTAAATTGGGATCGAAGGTAACAATGGTAGGAGCTGTCGGGCGGGATGAATTTGGTGAAAGGCTACGATGCAGTCTTTCACAAAGCGGGGTAGGTACTTCCTATATATCTTTAGCTGAAACTTCTACTGGTACAGCATTAATTACAGTGGATCAAAGGGGAGCCAATTCCATCGTGGTAGTGCCTGGAGCTAATTACGCATGTTGTCAGCAAGACATAGATTCAGCATTGGAAGCGGCAGAAGTGCCTGGAATTCTTCTTGTACAGAATGAAATACCAGAAACAATCGTGGAATATACAATTAGGACCGCCAAGGGGAAAGGGTGGACTACAATTTTGAATCCTGCACCAGCGCGCCTAATTTCAGAGGGACTCTTATCGATGATCGATATTCTGATTCCCAATGAGACAGAAGCATCGGTGCTTACGGGCGGCGAAGCTGGCGCAGAAGATGAAGCGGCACAAGTTCTATTAGATAGGGGCGCAGCAGCCGTCATTATTACATTAGGCAGTAAAGGGGCTTTATGCTGTACCGTAGAGCAGAAGCAGCAGATACTCCCCTATAAGGTAGACGCAGTAGATACGACTGCTGCTGGAGATGCGTATGTCGGCGCACTAGCCACTGCCTTAGCGGAGGGGAAAACAGTGCTGGAAAGTGCAAAATTTGCAGCAGCTGTAGCGGCTATAGCAGTGACGAGACCTGGAGCCCAGCCATCATTGCCTTGGCGAGACGAAGTAGACGAATTTATTCGTAAACAGGAGGAGGGACAGCAATGAAGAAAATTGGAGTATTAAATCAAGGGATCAGTGAAGTCATTGCTGGTATGGGACACAAAGATCAGCTAGTCATTGGAGACTGTGGTTTGCCAATACCGCAAGGAATACGACGGATTGATATAGCCTTGACTCCTGGTATTCCAGGATTTTTAGAAACGCTCTGTGTAATATTGCAAGAACTAGAGGTGGAGAGTGTGGTGATAGCCAATGAGATGGAAACCGTCAGCCCAAAGATGTATGAGGGTGTGAAGGAACTGTTAGGAGCTGTGCCTATTCATCGATGTAGTCACGAAGAGTTTAAGGAAATGAATCAGAAGGCAGTTGCTGTGATTCGCACTGGTGAGTGTACCCCTTACGCCAACATTATACTAAATTCAGGTGTCAACTTTTAACTGGGGGTGATTACGGTATGGACAATGAAGTTATTTTACGCATGCAGGATATTAATAAGGCTTTTCCTGGAGTGCAGGCTTTAAATCATATTAACTTTGAACTCCGTAAAGGAGAAGTTCATTGTTTATTAGGAGAAAATGGCGCAGGTAAATCGACCTTGATTAAGATTATGAGTGGCGCCCATCAAAAAGACAGCGGTACAGTTCTATTGTACGGTAAAGAAGTAGACATTAAAAATGCTCACATTTCTCGTGATCTTGGCATTAGCACTATTTATCAGGAAATGAGTTTAATCCCAGGAATGAGCGTGGCAGAAAATATTTTTTTGGGAGAAGAAATTGTTAAATCTCCCTTCTATATAGTTGATAAAGAAAAAATGGAAAAGCAGGCAGAAGAAATCTTTCGTGAAATGAATATCGATATCAATCCCAAAGGACTGGTTAAGGAAATGAGTACAGCCCAGCAGCAGATGGTAGAAATTGCCCGGTCATTAGTAAAAAAACGTCAAATTATTATCATGGATGAGCCAACTTCCTCGATTAGTGACAAGGATACCCATGAATTGTTTCGGATCATTCGCAAGCTGAAAGGCCAAGGCGTGGCGATTATTTACATTTCTCATCGACTGCAGGAACTTAGTGAAATTGTAGATCGCATCACTGTCATGCGAGATGGTCAAGATATAGGAACTGTTAATATGAAAGATGTGACAATCGATCAACTGATTACGATGATGGTGGGACGGACATTAGAAAAAATGGATAAACCAGTCAGGGATCATATTGGTGAGGTCTTGCTGGAAGTGAAAAATATTAGCTGGGGTAATGTTGTACAAAACGCCAGCTTTATTTTAAGAAGAGGTGAAATTTTGGGATTTGCAGGTTTGGTTGGTGCTGGCAGGAGTGAGCTGATGAGGCTGCTCTTTGGTGCAGAAAAAATGGATGCGGGCAGGATATTGCTTCAGGGAGCCCAGGTGGAAATTCACTCTCCAATACAGGCGATTGGTCATGGTATTGGCTATCTCAGTGAAGATCGGAAGAGAGATGGGTTAGTACTTAGCATGGGGATTGATCAAAACATTACCATGGCAAATTTGCCCAGAGTGTGCAATGGCTTTTTCCTTAGTCGCAAGAAAGAACAGTTGGAGGCAAAGAATAGCGTACAAGCTTTAAATGTAGCTACCAATTCTATTCATAAGTTGGTGAAGTTTTTAAGCGGGGGAAATCAGCAAAAGGTGATTATCGGAAAGTGGCTTTTGACGGATTGTCAAATATTGATTTTTGATGAGCCGACTCGGGGGATCGATGTAGGAGCAAAGGCTGAAATTTATAAATTGATGAATAGATTAGCTCAGTTAGGCAAGAGCATTATTATGGTGTCTTCCGATTTACCTGAAATTATTAGAGTCAGTAATCGGGTTATTGTAATGAATCAGGGAAGGATTGCTGGTGAATTTGAAAATGATGGTACGATTACCCAGGAGGGAATTATGCCATTGATGTTAGGGGGCGTTGGAAATGTTTCATAAAATTGCAGATCGATTCGGAATCGGAATTGCAATTGTCGCATTGTTTGTATTTTTGTCCGTTAGCAGTCCTCATTTCTTGGATATTGCCAATCTACTCAATATTTTGCTGCAAGTTTCGATTTCAACGATTATTGCCGTCGGCATGACCTTTGTTATCCTCACCTCTGGTATTGATTTATCCGTAGGACCGCTGACGGCATTTTCCAGTGTAATAATCGGCTTAACGTTACATTTAGATATTGGTATTGGCATACCGATACTGAGTGGAATTCTAGTCGGTGCTTTATTAGGCTTTATGAATGGAATATTAATTGCCAAACTTAAAATTCCAGCATTCATTGCAACCCTTGGTATGATGAGTGTGGCAAGAGGAGCCGCCTTATTTATTACAAACGGGCAGACTATACATATGTTTCCTAGTGAATTTCGTTTTATAAGCGCAGGAAACCTGATGAGTATTCCGATTCCTGTCATTTATGCTCTTGTTGTTGTAATGATTGCGATCTTTATTTTAAATTATACTAAATTTGGTCGTCACATTTACGCTATTGGAGGAAATAAAGAAGCTGCTCGTTTATCGGGAATTAATGTGAAGTCTGTAGAAACATGGGCCTATATCATTTGCGGCATAACATGCGGTATTGGTGCCGTTATTTTGACAGGTCGTTTGAATGCTGCCCAGCCTATTGCAGGAATCGGCTATGAGCTAGATGCCATTGCTGCCGTTATCATTGGTGGTACCAGTTTAAATGGCGGTGAGGGATCTATTGGCGGTACGCTTATGGGAGCGATTCTGATTGGGATGCTGCGCAATGGCTTAAATCTTCTGAATGTTTCGCCTTTTTTGCAGCAAATTGTAATTGGTGCCGTTATTGTTAGTGCTGTGTTTTTTGATCAATACAGAAGATCAAAAAAAGACAGCAGTGCAGCCAAGGGACTGAATCGACCAATCGAAGCAGTGGGGGCGACAAAGCCATATCAATGACAACATATAAGCTTAATTTGTGTAGACCTTGTTGGTAAACAATCTTATTGCATTTCTTTCGTAAGGTTGTTATATACACCAAGGGCTAGGACTAGAATGATGCTTAGCGTCATTTTAGCCTAGTCGAGCTTGAATCATCAGACTAAGGCGCCCTCAGCCTTTCTTATGAAGGTGAGAATATTTATAGCGAATTCGTCTTGAGATTCAAAAGAATCGTAAGCGGCAAAAGAGTCCTTTACTGCTTGCAAGAACAGGTAGCACAGCGAGTTTAAAAAGAGGGGGAGAATCAACTTATGTACAAAAAAACATTAGCGATTCTGGTGGGAGTAGGTTTAATGGCATCTTTAGTAACTGGATGCGGCAGTTCTGGCAGCGATAAACCTGCTGCGAAGGCGGACAAAAAAGAATTAAAAATTGGCTTTGTTATGAAAACATTAAGTAATCCGTTTTTTATCAGTATGGAGAAAGGCGCTCAAAAGGCTGGGAAAGAATTAGGTGTGAAATTGGAAGTTCAGGTAGGTCAAGAAGAAACTTCAATCGAACAGCAAATTGCCATTGTAGAGAATATGATTGCGACAAAAGTAGATGCAATATGTATTGCTCCAGGCGGTTCAAAAGAAATAGTGCCTGTTCTGAAAAAGGCGCAGGATGCAGGAATTCCAATTATTAATATTGATAATCGTATTGATGCAGATGCAGCGAAAGCGGCTGGACTTAAACCCATTCCGTATGTTGGCGCCAGTAATCTTGATGGTGGTTATCTTGCAGGTAAATATTTGGCTGAGCAACTGAAAGGGAAAGGGAAAGGGAAAGTGGCTATCATAGAAGGTATTCAAGGAGTCGATAATGCAGAGGGAAGAAAGAATGGAGCTAAAAAAGCATTTGCTGAATACAAAGATATTCAAATCGTCGCTTCTCAATCTGCAAATTGGAAGACAGAAGAAGGTCTCAATGTAATGACAAACATTCTGCAGGCAAATCCAGATCTCAATGGGGTATTTTGTGCCAATGATATGATGGCTTTCGGTGCCATTCAAGCCATTGATGGCGTTGGTAAATCTGGGAAAATAATAGTAACAGCGTATGATGCTTTAGACCAAGCGAAAGTATACATTAAAGAAGGGAAAATGGCATCAACTGTGGATCAAAAACCTGATGATCAAGGTTACTATGGTGTAAAATATGCCGTTGACTTGATCAATAAGAAAGAGGTGCCTATGGAGTATATGGTTAAATTGGAAAATATCACGAAATAAAAATAGAATATGCCTGTGTCAAAAAGAGGGCCGTAGCTGTGGTTTGTTGCAGCTAGGTCCTCTTTAAAATCACAAAGTGGATTTTTTCTTGATTTTTTATCCTTATACCCGAAAGTCCTGCAGGATTTTTGTCAGTAGGCACGAATTGTAAAACAATATATCATCATATGCATTTTTTTGAAATATTATGTATGATAGATTGATTTGCCTATAAAAATAATAAACTTGTGGTGACAAACGGAGGTGTTATAAATTGCGTCGATTTCGTTCTGCTTTCTTAAGTCTGCTATTCTTGATGCTATTTTTGGTGCCTCAGGTTGGTATGGCGGCGTTAAATGATAATAGGCCAGGGGCTAAACCAGCGGCAGCTATAACTTCACTGAAAGCAACAGCGCTATCGCAGACAAAACTTTCTGGTAACAATCAGTTAATCAATGTTCGGTGGTTAGTACATAAAGATGCTGTGGAAGGGACTAGTAAATTACGCTTAGTAATTGATACCAAGGATGCCGTGAGAGTTAGCAGCAAGCTGGATGGGGCAAACGGCTCTCAGTTAGTCATTGATATTAACGGTGCAGCAGTGGGAAATGTTAATAATTTAGTAGACTTAGATGGTAAAATTGCGGACAAGGTTCGATTTATCAAAAAAGATAATACCAACAGTCAAGTCATAGTAGACCTATCTACTATGATTGAGGATAGTGATTACAAAGTGTTTACTTTGAAAAGTGACGCAATTAATAATAAAACCTTTCGTGTGGTAATTGACGTGAATCAAGTCGTACCTAAGGTCGAGTATAATTTTACTGCTGGTTTAAGGAATAAAGTGATTGCTATTGACCCTGGGCATGGTGGCAGTGACCCAGGCGCCATTGGTCCTAACAAATTGCAGGAAAAGACTGTGACTTTGGCAGTAGCACAAAAGGTACAGGCTTTACTAGAAAAGGCAGGCGCTAAAGTATTAATGACCAGAAAGACAGATGTAGATGTCTTTGGACCGAATGCTAGTGCCGTTGATGAATTAAATGCTAGAACTTTGGGGGCAAATAACAATAAGGCAGACGTATTTGTCAGCCTGCATATTAATGCCTTCACTAGTCCCAGTGTAGGCGGTACAGCTACTTATTATTATCAGAAGAGTAATTATGATATCTTGTTGGCAAATTGTATTCAAGATAACTTGGTTAAAACCGGGGGACTGCAAGATCGTGGAATTAATGCCGCAGGATTTTATGTAATCAAAAAAACCAAAATGCCTTCTGTTTTGGCTGAGTTAGGTTTTATTTCTAATCCTGATGAAGAAAAATTGTTGAGTACTCCACAATTCCAGCAGAAACTGGCGCAAGGGATTGTGCAGGGATTGGATGACTTTTTTGCTCAAGCCGCTAGAAAGGGAGGTGGCTTATAGTGTTTGGTAAAAGAATCGCTTTAATAAGCATGTTGCTCATGCTATCCATGATCCTGGGTGGCTGCGATACGGCTGCTCCTCAGTCGCCAACAGTGCCGAATGTGCAAAATGAAAATTCCCAAACAGGAATAGAGCCAGGCAAAACAGTGAATCCAGGGCAAGATACGATGACCATGACAGTATATTTTGCAACAAAAGATGCAGCGAATTTAATAAGTGAGAAATATGTGGTTCCAAAGAATAGTCATCCAGCGCAAACTGCTATGGAGTTATTAATAGCAGGAACCAAGAACCCTGATTTAGTCGCTGTATTTCCGGCAGGAACTAAGTTGCGGAATATTTTGGTCAAGGATCATATTGCCTATGTTGATTTTAATGATAGTTTAGTGAAGAATAATAAGGGTGGTTCTGCCTTAGAAATATTGCTGGTAGGTGCCATTGTCAATACGTTAACAGAGTTTCATGATATACAAAAAGTGCAAATTCTGGTAGAGGGTAAAAAGATTGATACGATATCAGGTCATATGGATATCGGAGAACCTTTAAGCCGATCTGAGAAAATAATTAAAAAAAGTAAATAATACTTCTAAAAGCAGCAATCTAAAGTCAGATTGCTGCTTTTATGTATTTTAGCAGATCGATACGGTGAATAATAAGGCAAATGGTAATAAAAAATATTTTTTATAAGATTGTTGCATATGCAGGATTTCAAACTTGTAAAACAGAATTTTAATACATTTATACTGTTTGGCGGTTAGGTAGGTGTAAGATGGAAATTAAAAAATTGGGAGAGTTTGCTTTAATTGATCTGATAAAGGTCGATACGATTCATAACAAGGAAAATGTAGTGATTGGAATTGGGGATGATGCAGCAGCTCTGATACCAGCCCCTCACCACTTGCAATTGGTTACTACTGATATGCTGGTAGAAATGGTCCACTTTGATCTATCTACTACCAGTGCCTGGCAGTTAGGGTATAAATCGATTGCAGTAAACCTAAGTGATATTGCAGCAATGGGAGGACAGCCAACCCATGTTGTTATATCTATCGCTTTGCCTAGCTATTTGTCTGTAGACTTTGTTGTATCCTTATATGAGGGTATGAAAGAAATTTGCCATGAGTTTGGTGTTAATATAGTCGGTGGGGATACCGTTTCGAGTCCTAATGGATTGGTGATTAATGTAACGGCAATGGGTGAAGTAGATCCAAAGAAGCTCCAGCGGCGTTCGGGAGCTGGTGTAGGAGACTTAGTGGTTGTAACGGGTGCATTAGGTGACTCGGGATGTGGATTAGAGCTCTTGCAGCAGGGAAAATGGACGGAGCATGGATTCTTTCAGCCTTTAGTGACAAGACATGTAACACCAAGACCGCAAGTTACAGCAGGAGCGATGATTGCGTCTTCTGGTTCAACAAGTATGAATGATATTAGTGATGGTTTGGCAAGTGAAGCCAATGAGATTGCTAGGGCGAGTCATGTAGGGATGCGAATCTATGCTGAGATGATTCCCTTGTCGGCAGAAGTATGTGCTGCAGCCCGTGCTTTGGGGAAAGATGGTCTAGAGTACGCATTATATGGTGGTGAAGATTATCAATTGGTCTTTACGATTCCACCGCAGCAATTTTCACTGTTATCCCAAGCTGATCTTGGTACTAAGCTGACGGTTATTGGTGAAGTGATTGAGGAAAGACATGGTGTGCTATTGGTGGATGAAGATGGAGCAGAGTCACTGCTAGAACCTAAAGGGTATAATCATTTTCGCCAGTAGGCTAGGTAATTAGGAGGAATTTTTTCGTATGCTGGAATTTAAAACAACTTCCCCTGAGGAAACATCTGCGTTTGGCAAACGTTTAGCTAAGGTGCTATCTGCAGGGAAGGTAGTATGTTTGGTTGGAGATCTAGGGGCTGGAAAAACCTTATTGGTACAGGGGTTAGCAGAAGGATTGGGCATAGCAGAAAGCGTACATAGTCCCACTTTCACCATTTTAAATGTATATGAAGGGCGTTTTCCTGTATATCATTTTGATTTATACCGATTAGAAAATGCTGGGGAATTATTTGATATTGGTTTTTATGAATATACGGAAGCGGATGGGCTTTCGATCATTGAGTGGGCAGACAAGTTCCCTGAGGAGCTTCCTGCTGAATATTTATGGATTGAGATACGTTCGAACTATGAGAATAATGAAGGTAGCGTAGAGGAAAGAGTCTTGCAAGTACGGGCACTTGGAGCTACTTATGAACAACTTTGTGAGGAGCTGAAACAGACATGCCAATTCTTGCGATAGATACAGCTACATTGGTGTCCAGTGTTGCTTTAGCAACTGTGGACAACCTATTGGCTGAGATTACATTACAAACAAAAAAAACACATTCTGAATTATTAATGCCTCATATTGCTAAACTAATGGATATGGCTCAGGTGGCTAAAGCGGATCTTAAGGGGGTAGCTGTCAGTATTGGACCTGGCTCGTTTACAGGTCTTAGAATTGGTTTATCTACGGCTAAAACCTTAGCCTATGCTTTACAGATTCCTGTGGTTGGCGTACCTACTCTGGCAGCCATGGCTTACGGCTGTCCGGTTCCCGGAGTGATTCTGGCTCCTATGCTGGATGCACAAAAGGGAAATGTCTATCAGGCCTTATTTGAATGGCATCAGGGAGAATTAAAAGAGATACAGCCAGCGATTGTGACAGAGGTTACCGCTGCTTTAGAGAGTTTGAGCCAGCAGGAAAGACCTGTAGTAGTAATGGGAGAATCTGCGGTCATGTATCGTGACAAAATAGAACAGATTGGAAAAAATCTAATACTTGCTGCACCTCATGTGGTTATCCAGCGAGCCAGTAGTGTTGCCGGTTTAGGATACAAACTGATCAAACAAGGAGTGCGACATGATGTAATGGGTTTAGAACCTTTATATATTAGACGTTCAGAAGCTGAGGTTTTGTGGGAGTGTCGTCATGGAGTCGACAAATGACCGTAATGATGGTACGGCGTATGAATACGCTTGATATTGATGGTGTTCTTGCAGTAGAGCAGCAATCCTTTACGACTCCCTGGTCTCGCGAGGGATTTGTCAATGAAATGAACAATGAATTGTCCTACTATCTGGTGATGGTAGAGGCTGGTAAAATCATTGGCTATGCAGGTATGTGGCTCATTGTAGATGAAGCACATGTTACGAATGTAGCGATTTTACCTACATATAGAGGGAAAAGACTAGGCGAAAGATTAATGTCCGCTCTTCTTGAACATGCGAAGAATAGGGGAGCGGTTAGAATGACCTTGGAGGTGCGAGCTTCTAATACGGTTGCTCAAGGTCTATATAGTAAATTTGGTTTTACTTCCCAAGGAAGACGGCGTAATTATTATACGGATACCAAAGAAGATGCACTCATTATGTGGTGCGAGAAGTTATAAGGAAATTTCGATAAAAAAAGAGCCACTTTCGTGGCTTATAGGGTGATTGATGATACTTACAATATGTCATAGTGGGTAAGAATGTGACTATTATTGTATTGATTGGAATGATAGAAAGATGGAGGCCTTTGTTTTGGAAAATACGCAGCAAGAAACCAGAAAACCTTGTTTAACACTGGCTCTAGAAACCAGTTGTGATGAAACATCTGCAGCAGTAGTGGCTGATGGACGCATTGTTTTATCGAATATTATTTCTTCCCAGATTCCAGTACACCAAAAATATGGTGGAGTTGTGCCTGAGATTGCTTCCCGTAAACATATTGAAAATGTACTCCCAGTGATCGATCAAGCACTAAAGGAGGCTGGGATAGCATTAACAGATATTTCAGCGATTGGAGTTACCTACGGACCAGGTCTGGTGGGAGCATTATTAGTTGGTGTATCAGTAGCAAAAGCCTTATCTTTTGCTGCAGGGATACCTCTCATTGGCGTGAATCATCTAGAGGGACATATTTTTGCCAATTTTTTGGCTCACCCGAAATTAGAGCCGCCGTTCATGGCTTTAGTAGTATCGGGAGGTCATACTTCCTTAGTACATGTGAAGGGGTATAATGAATTTACATTATTAGGCCAGACGCGGGATGACGCGGCAGGGGAAGCTTTTGATAAAGTCGCAAGGGTGATGAAACTGCCTTACCCTGGAGGTCCTTATATTGATGCTTTGGCTGCTAAAGGTAATCCGGAAGCCATTGCTTTTCCTCGTGCGCTATCAGGAAAAAATAGCTTTGAATTTAGCTTTAGCGGGTTAAAATCGGCAGTGTTAAACTATTTAAATAGTGCAGCGCAAAAACAAGAAGAAATAAATACAGCAGATGTAGCGGCTAGTTTTCAGGCAGCTGTAATTGATGTGCTGGTTAGTAAAAGTCTTCAAGCTGCGGCTGTCTGTGGTGTAGGGCAGATTGTTCTTGCTGGAGGTGTAGCTGCCAATAGTGGTCTTAAAGCTAAATTAGGGTATGAATGCCAACAGGCAGGGATATCCTTCTACTATCCAGATCCTATATTGTGTACTGACAATGCTGCCATGATTGCTTGCAGAGCCTATTATCAGCATCAAATAGGCGATTATGCCGATTTGCATTTGAATGCAAAACCTTCTTTGAAATTAGGCGCAAGGGAAATAGTGACTTAACATATGGAGTAAAATGTAAAATAAAAGTTTGAAAATTCCACGACAAGGAATTTTTATATAATAAGTGGAATAAGTATAAACAAAGTAATAGAGCAGGTATTCGCAATTATTTTTAAGTAATAGTTGGAGGTACAAATGGGAGTGGCTGGAGATATTTGTCGAAAAGTAACTACATTAGCCCCAGCGCAAATTGCAGTGCTAGATACAATTTGCACCGTATTGGGATTAGCAAGTGACTTGGCGCACGCCCAAGTTACCTTATATACGAAAGCGCGTATGGAGAACTTTTTGGTTATTGCAGCGCAAATAAAACCCAATACCAGCTATGTGCAGCATAAGCCCAGCTTATTGGGGACAACTGTCTATGCCTTAGAGGAGCCGCTTATATGGCGAAGTATCTCCATGGGAGAAGCGATTCATGGGCAACGGGAATGGGCTCTGGGTATGTGGATGGAAATGCAGGTCTACCCGGTGCGAGATGCTAGCGGTAATGTAATTGCTGCTGTCAGTTTTGAATCTAGCATGGAAGAAGCTCACGTACATGGGCATCAACTCTTGGTTGAAACCGCACAACTTCTTTTATCGACGGTGAAAATACCAAGCAGCAGCAAGCAATATCGTTCCTTGTCTGCCAGTGATGGTATTCTCATTGTAAATGAGCATGGTAAAATCATTTTTGCTAATTCAACTGCTGATAGTATATATAAGGTATTAGCTGTAGGTAATATTGTCGGTCGGCGCATTTATGAGCGCCAGGCCAATATGGGGTTAGCCCAAAAGGCTATGACCATTCAAGAGCCTTGTGAGGCAGAATTGTCAGCAGGCAATATGGTATTGGTACAAAGGGCAATTCCCATAGTTGTAAATCAAGTTACAGCCTGTACGGTTGTAATTTTAACAGATGTTACCGAGGTAAAAAAGAAAGAAAAAGAACTATTAATAAAATCAGCAGTCATTCAAGAAATACACCATCGGGTGAAAAATAATTTACAGACCATTGCCAGTTTACTGCGGCTGCAGTCAAGGCGTACGAAATCCCAGGAAGTAAAAGCTGCTCTACGGGAGAGTGTGAATCGAATTTCTAGTATTTCTGTTGTTCATGAATTTTTATCACAGCAGGATGCAGAATTTATCGATGTAGCAGAAGTGGCTAGAAATATTCTCGACCTAGTTATTCAAAATATGCTGGAACCAGACTTTAATTTACAAACTATTTTTAATGGTGAGACAGTGGTATTTCCCTCGGAGCAGGCTAGTAGTTTGGCTCTGGTTATTAATGAGCTGATCCAAAACTCAATCGAACATGGTTTTGTAGGTCGGCATGAAGGCATCATTGGGGTTGACATTAGTACCCTGGAAGATGAATATAAAATCGAAATCTATGATAATGGCATTGGCATGCCACCGAGCTTTAATCCCCAATTATCCAACAGTTTGGGATTGCAAATTGTACGAACACTGATTGAGAGCGATGTTGGCGGTAGTTTTGCATTATACACGGATAATGGTACTCATGCTTGTATTACCATTCCCCGTAAGGCGAAAGGAGGAGTTTAGAATGGAATCATTGCGGATTGTTATAGCTGATAATGAATCAATTATTCGGATGGATTTAAAAGAGCTTTTGGAAGAGGCAGGACATACGGTCGTGGCAGAAGCCTCTGACGGATCGAGGGCTGTTGATTTAGTTCGTCAATATCGGCCTGATTTGGTTATTATGGATATTAAGATGCCTGAGATGGATGGTATTACAGCGGCAAAGATAATTTCCAATGAGAAGCTTGCTCCGGTTCTATTGTTAACAGCATTTAGTCAAAAGGATATTGTGGAGAAAGCCAAGGATTCAGGTGTACTGGCTTATTTAGTGAAGCCTGTTAAAGAAGTGAATTTATTTCCTGCTATCGAGATCGCTTTGTCTCGTTTTCAAGAGTTTGCTGAGTTAGAACAAGAACTCGAGAATGTGAAACAATCCTTAGAGACACGAAAAATTCTTGATCGTGCGAAAGGCATTTTGATGGACGCTTACAATCTTAGCGAAACAGAAGCCTATCGTCGCATTCAACAATATAGTATGAGTAAACGCAAATCAATTAAAGATGTTGCTGAATCCATTGTAGAAGCAGCAACGAAAAGAACATAGCCTGCCTAAAGTGCCTAATTAGGCACTTTTCTACTTATAAGCAGCAAAAAGGACCATTTATCTTTTGCGTGTAATATACGCAATGAGAAGTGAGTCTAAATATTTTTTGAAAAAAATATGGATTTTTCCTATTAAACACTTGCTTTTTCTTGCTGAATTTTATATCATAAATTATGTGATTAGCACTCGCTAACAATGAGTGCTAACAAAACTAATATCATTACATATCGTGGAGGAGGAAATTTCAATGATTAAGCCATTGGGTGACAGAGTCGTCATTAAGGTTTTAGAAGGCGAGATGAAAACAAAAAGTGGTATCGTACTACCTGATACTGCTAAGGAAAAGCCACAAGAAGGTGAAATTATCGAGGTCGGTACCGGTAAAGTATTGGACAATGGTCAACGCGTAGCTCTTGATGTAAAAGTTGGCGATAAAATTATATTCTCCAAGTATGCAGGTACTGAAGTGAAATATGAAGGGCAAGAATATCTGATTGTAAGTGAAAGAGATATTTTAGCAGTTGTACAATAATAAAATTATTTGGGAGGTTTACATATAATGGCAAAACAAATTTTATTTGATGAAGACGCACGTCGCGCATTAGAAAGAGGCGTAAATGCACTTGCAAATGCAGTAAAAGTAACACTTGGACCTAAGGGGCGCAATGTTGTTCTGGATAAAAAATTCGGTGCTCCTACTGTTACAAATGATGGTGTAACTATTGCACGTGACATTGATCTGGAAGATCCGTTTGAAAATATGGGTGCTCAGCTTGTTAAAGAAGTTGCTACCAAAACCAATGATGTGGCTGGTGATGGTACTACTACTGCAACTTTACTTGCACAAGCTATGATTCGTGAAGGTATGCGCAATGTAGCAGCAGGCGCAAACCCTATGATCATTAAAAAAGGTATCGAAAAAGCAGTGAAAACTTTAGTGGAAGAAATTAAAAAATCTGCTAAGAAAGTGGAAACAAAAGATGCGATTGCACAAGTTGCTTCGATTTCCGCAGCTGACGAAGAAATCGGTAATTTGATTGCTGAGGCTATGGAAAAAGTGGGTAAAGACGGTGTTATCACTGTTGAAGAATCCAAAGGTATGGGAACTAGTCTTGATGTAGTAGAAGGTATGCAATTTGACCGTGGCTACATTTCCCCGTACATGGTAACGGATACTGACAAAATGGAAGCGATTTTAAACGATCCTTACATTTTGATCACTGACCGTAAAATTGGTGCCATTGCAGATTTACTACCTACATTGGAAAAAGTGGTGCAACAAGGTCGTGAACTTTTGATCCTTGCTGAAGATATTGAAGGTGAAGCATTAGCAACTTTGGTTGTGAATAAATTACGCGGTACCTTTAAAGCTGTAGCTGTAAAAGCTCCTGGTTTTGGTGATCGTCGTAAAGCAATGCTAGAAGACATTGCTGCTTTAACTGGCGGTACTGTTGTTACAGAAGAAATTGGTCGCAAACTTGATACCGTAGAGCTGGTTGATCTTGGACGTGCTCGTCAAGTGCGTGTTTCCAAAGAAGAAACTACTATCATTGATGGCGCTGGTGATGTAACTCTAATCAAAGCTCGCGTTAGCCAAATCAAAACACAAATCGAAGATAGCACTTCTGATTTTGATAAAGAAAAACTTCAAGAACGTCTTGCTAAATTATCTGGCGGTGTAGCTGTAATTCAAGTAGGTGCTGCAACAGAAGTAGAACTGAAAGAAAAGAAATATCGCATTGAAGATGCTTTGAATGCAACTCGTGCTGCTGTTGAAGAAGGTATTGTCGCAGGTGGTGGTACTACTTTCATCGATATCTTATCAGCTCTTGATGCCATTGAAGCAATTGGTGACGAAAAGACAGGTGTTGAAATTGTAAAACGTGCAATTGAAGAGCCTGTACGCCAAATCGCTAACAATGCAGGCCTTGAAGGTTCCATCGTTGTTGCAGGCGTGAAAAAAGCCGGTAAAGGCATGGGCTTCAATGCATTAACTGAAGAGTATGTTGACATGATTGCTGCAGGTATTGTTGATCCAGCAAAAGTTACTCGCTCTGCATTGCAAAATGCTGCTAGTATCGCCGCAATGGTATTGACTACTGAAACATTAGTAGCTGATAAACCAGAAAAAGACGGTGGTGCTGGTGCTGCTGCTATGGGCGGCATGGGCGGTATGGGTGGCATGGGCGGTATGGGCGGCATGATGTAATATCAGCCTCAAACCCCTTTGCAGGAACGGGTTTGAACGCTACCTACCCCTAAATGGTAACATTTTGGTAACATAAAAAAGAATTTTTTAGAGGTCTCGCGAGAGTTGAGTAAACTTTTGTGCGGCCTCTTTTTTCATGTCCCTTGTGATTATTACCTTTTCTAGAGCCTTTATAACAATAGGATCAACTTCAATAATTGTATCGATGCCTCTGTTTTTGGTGGGAGTAATTCATACGTTGTAATGGAATTCCTCAGATTGTAATAGGTCTTTGTAGCAATAATTGCATTTAGCTTAGTATCTCTGTCTGTCTTCTTTAAGGCGCATAATTCACCTGCCCTAAGATCAGTATAAGCAAGTGTTAAAAAAAAACTCGTAATCGTCCTCTATGCCTTTCTCACGAGCAGTCTTAAGAAATAGGGCAAGCTCTTCTTTTTCCAGATACTTAGGCACTACATTTCTTTGCTCAATATCTTCTACTATTTTGACGCTTTCTTGATAGAGGTCAAGCCACTCTTGAGATATTGCTTTCGTCAACATATGTATTGTCAGATAGTTCTTTTTGAAACTCAGCTGCTGCTAGCTGAGCTTCTTTTTTTGTTTTGAATCCTCCTTTTCTTTTTTATATCCTTCAATCTTGCTAACTCATGTGGAATGTCACACATTTTAGCAAGGGTAGAGAGCGTTGTTTCCTTATGCCGCTGTATACCTGCTCTTCACATTGATGGTGATACGAAGGATATTGTTTGCAAGGCAGCTAGATAGACAAAAAGAAAAAGCCCGAAAGCTTTTTCTCTGAAACCTTGCAACAATGGAAGTTAACGGCGTGGAAAACAGGAGAAAGTAGGAGAGCATTGTCTAGGGGAACAAAACTGTCTAGGGAAGCAAAACTGCCTAGGGAAGCAAAACTGCCTAGGGAAGCAAAACTGTCTAGGGAAGCAAAACCGTCTAGGGAAACAAAACTGCCTAGGGAAGCAAAACTGCCTAGGGAAGCAGAAGCGACGAGGAGAGCAGACAAAGCCAACACCAACTCCAACAAATTGTCGATCATCTTCTTCCCTGTAATCGTCTTCCCAATCTTCAATTTCAGGGTCTGCCCAATTATGATCCATTTTGTAGTATCACCTCCTAATTTACCTATCGAAATATCTTCTATACATAATATGATCTACGGTAAATAAAGGTGATTAAGCGGTTAATCAATTGTTATTAGAGCATGAGGGGGAAAAATAAAAAAACCAGAGCTCTGTTTTTTAACAGTCACTCTAGTTGGTGGAATGTGCACTTCCAGAATTATAATGCCCACAATTTAAGTTATTTATACCATTATTAATAGAGAGTGAGGTAAGTGGATGATCCATAGAAACTATTTACTAAATATGCCATTAACAACATTACCAATAAGATAAATATAGCGGATTTTGCGCAGTGACAATGGATTAGGTGTCTCATTAGAACCGCTCCTTTTGATATTCTTACAAAAATATTTTAGCCTACGATAAATAGAATTATGCAGAGAAAATTGCAATGAATCATAAATCATTAGAAGGTTATGGATGAATCCTAACGAAGCCATAAATTGATTAGCAACTTGGAAACATAATTAATACATCTCGGAACGAACCTTATGATAACTGCATATTTTATATAAAGGGGCATTATGCCGGTTTTTTCCCACATTAAGAGTTGCTGCGGGTTGTATCGGATATGTAGAACCATAACAGAATTGGACGGTGGTACAAATGACGAAATCAGAACACGATATTCAAAATGAAGTTAGAATAGCTATTTCCGAAAATAGTTTAGGAGTTTGTTTTAGGGCTAACGTTGGGGTGGCTTGGGTTGGAAATAAAATAATAAAACAAAAAGATGGGTCAATTCTTATTAAAGAACCCCGCCCATTTAAGACTGGATTACCAGAAGGATTTTCTGATTTATTGATCATTCAGTCACTAGTAGTTACGCCAGAAATGGTTGGTCAACAAGTTGCCCAAGCCTCATTTCTTGAAATAAAAAAACTTACGGGTAAACCTAGTTCTGCTCAGCTCAATTTTATTGAACAGATGCAAAGGTTAGGTGCTAAAGCAGGTGTGGCCAGATCCGTAGAGGACGCACTAAGCATCTTGGAAATTTGAAGAAAGGATACATTTGTTATGTTAAACCGCATGCAACAGTAGGTTTTGATCGTGAAAAAATGGTGGTTAGACGGTAACGAGCAGATTTTTAAAATTGCCGGCTATGCTGGTACAGGTAAAACTGCAATCTCGAAATATTTAAATGTGGGCAGATCAGTTTATAGCTGCCGAAAATCTGCTTCACTAACCCATGTAATCATGACGTATGTTGAGAATATGATTGATTTATATGAGGTTTACGCATTACGTAAGGGTGAGAATGAGCAGAGAAAATTGAGGGTATTAAAGGCTTTTATTATTAATGTTATAATTTTGGCTCAATATTCTCCTTTTTTACATATTGTATAGTAAATATGTAAAAAAGGAGAATATAGTGTGGATATATTTTGTTGCGAAGTAAAACCTTACGAATGCTTGAATATGAAGCGTGTTCAATTCTGGCTTAGAATTATGAAAGAACATTCTCTATTTATGAAACTTGGTTTTGCATGCTCCGATGTTGAACTTATACGACAAGCGGAAGAATTTTATAATGTTTTTGAAGGTTTTGAAAAACAATCATGTAAGATAAAGCGTGATGAAGAATTTATGAATTTTGTCTGTAGGATTATGGTTGCAGTTAAAAATATCTTTTCTTTTAAACGTCATGTATTGCATCTAATTATTGAGTGTGAAATTGGAGGCTACAATTATCCCTTATTGATAGATCATATTTCACGCGAAGCTATGTATTTTTTGAAGCTTCTACAAAAAATACAAGATGGTGAAATGGATAGCCCAGTTGATTCTATTGTTAGTGACAATGTTTTTTGGCTTAGACATATGGCCGATCATGCAAGGTTTATTGCTGGTTTACTTGATCCATCTGAACGAGGTTTTGTTGAGCAGGCTAATGCTTTTGCGGTTCAATTTGAACAGTTACAGCTTCAGGCTCGCGATCTAGATAGTATGCTGTGGCGATTTCGTCCTAATAATGATCTTATTAGATTTGAGATGGATGCAACTAAAGCAACGATTCAAATTCGTGATTTTAAAAAAGCAGCTCGAGATTTAATTTCATCTTGTAAAATAGTCTCTTTGATCCCTCCATTATTAGCTGATCATGTTTTGCGTGAAGCTGAATATTTTTTAGAAGTTCTTGAACAAATAAAAGATGAAATTCATAATATTGATGAACCAATAATTATGTGTGATTATTAGTGTATAATAGAAAATTTAGAGCGTCCTACGGGGCGCTTTCTTATATCTAAAACCAAGGAGGTGTACACCACATATGCAACTACACTGTAATAATAAACTCTGTAAATACAACGATCCTGATAAACTGTGTGGTGCTACAGTTTGTTAGGAGAAAATAAAAAAACGGGAATGATCCCGGGTTTTTATGGAAAAATCTTAAGAGTTTATTGAGAGGCAGAACTTTGTTGAGCCTGACTGATAACCGATTGAACTCTGGAATGAGCTGGCATTTTTCATTTTTCTCTTCATAATTTTCACTTTGTATGCATACATACTATTGTATGGGGTGGGAGGGGGAAAATTATGGTTCTCAATTTGCGGCGATTATTTCATCATCGGCATTTATTTTATGGCATGGTGGGGCTCTTTGCCATTGGTGCTGTTTATGTACAAGTGGCAGAATTGATTTCTGGCGGACCAATAGCAATTGCTGGTACGCGAACAGAACGAAAGGTTGTAGCGTTAACCTTTGATCATTCTTGGGGTAATAAATTTACACCGTCCATATTGGATACCTTAAAGCAGCATAATCAGAAGGCGACCTTCTTCATCATGGGGCCATGGGCTCAAAAATATCCAGATGTGGCAAAGCGTATGGTAACGGATGGGCATGAGATTGCCAGCCATGGGTATCGTCATGAGAATTATGGGGATCGGACGAGAGAATGGGTAACAGAGGATATTGAAAAGTCACATAAATTAATTAAAGAAGTGACAGGGGTGGATGCTACCCTGATTCGACCTCCAAACGGTCATTATAATCAGCAGTCACTAAAGGCTACAGATGATCTAGGTTACAAAACGATTATTTGGAATATAGACTCGTTGGATTGGAAAAATCCTGGTAGAGATGTTATTATAGAAAGGGTAATGAAACGTTTAAAACCTGGAGGAATTATTCTTATGCATGCATCTGACACTCCGGTGCAGACTGCAGATGCTCTACCTATCTTATTAGACAAAATAAAAGCAGAAGGTTATGAAATTGTTACTGTGGGTCAGCTATTAAATGAGCATGCCGAAAATGGAATACTACGACATTAATAGATTGCTTATGAGCAATCTTATTTTTTTGCATTCTGGGGCAGGGAAAAGGTTATAATATCGCGAAGATATATAAGTTTCATAAACCAATGAAGTGGATTGTATGGTTACGTCCTTCTTTATGCGATAAATGAGGTGACAGGAAAAAATGAATATCATCGAGATCGCCTCGAGAAAAATAGATAACGGTGAGCGCTTGAATTTTACAGAGGCATTGGCACTATATCAGCACAATGATATCCTAAAGATGGCTGGCTTAGCGCGCATCGTTAAAGAGCGTAAGTCCGGTCAATATGTGTATTATAATGTGAATCGGCATATTAACTTAACCAATATATGTGTATCAGGTTGTCCGTTATGTGCTTTTGGCTGTAAAGCAGAGGATCAGAAAGCCTATGTAATGCAAAAATCGGAAGTAATCGAAATTGTAAGCCAGACAATGAGAGAAACACCTGATCTTAGTGAAATACACATGGTAAGTGCATTACATCCCGATAAACCATTTTCTTATTATTTGGATATTGTTGCGGCAGTAAAGAAGGCAGCGCCTCAAGTGCATTTAAAAGCATTTACCCCTGTGGAAATTGTTCATTTTGCTAACATCTCGCAACTGGGTATATCGGCAGTATTAGAACAACTAAAAGCAGCAGGTTTAGATTCTTTGCCAGGTGGCGGCGCGGAAATTCTAGATGATAACGTGCGTAAGATTATTTGTCCCAATAAAGCTACGACGGCTGAGTGGATTGATGTAATTACAACGGCTCATTCTCTAGGATTGCCTACCAATGCTACGATGCTCTATGGTCATGTCGAAACAATCGAACAGCGGATACAGCATTTAATTACATTGCGGGATATTCAGGATCGAACAGGCAGATTTCAAGCCTTCATTGCGTTTCCTTTTCATCCTGCCAATACTGGATTCACTAACTTACAGCGAGTAAGTTCATGGGAAGATTTGAAGATGATTTCCTTAGCACGATTGGTGTTAGATAATTTTGATCATATAAAGGCATTCTGGATGATGCTGACACTGCCGATTGCCCAGCTGGCGTTAACTTTTGGTGCAGATGACCTAGATGGAACGGTTGTGGAAGAAAAGATCATTCATGCGGCTGGTGCTACTACAAAAAAAGGAATTACGAGAAAAGAGATTATCAGTTTTGTTGAAGAGACAGGTTACCTTGCAGTAGAAAGAGATACTTTTTACCGCCCACTGAAAATCTCAAGTGGAGTGAAATCATATGGATAATCAAAGCTTAGGAAATATCAAATTTATTAACTGTTTGCCACTGCACTATGGGTTATCTCATGGCGGCTTTGGAGAAAAACTTTCGATCTATTCAGCAACTCCGGCCCAGCTTAATCAACTAATAGTTACGGAACAATTAAATATTAGTCCTGTATCTTCTATTATATATGCACAAAACAGTGAGAAATTAGTAGTGCTGCCCCATGTGTCCATCAGTGCAGAGAAAGCATTAGAGAGCATTATCTTAGTATCAAAACATCCCATTGAGCAGTTAAAGCAGGCTCGTATTGCACTGACATCCAAATCAGCGACTTCTCATGGATTGTTAAAAATCATTATGCATCATGCATATCAAGCTTCCCCGAAATATTTTGTCAGCCCATTATCTCTTGATGAAGGGGTATTAGATGATGCAGAGGCAGCATTATTTATTGGTGATGATGCTCTTATGGCTTATCATCATCAATTGAATGGCTACTATTATTATGATCTGGGAGGGGAGTGGAAGAAACTCACCGGACTTCCTATGGTATATGCGGTATGGGTAGTCAATCGTAAGTTTGCTGATCTAAATAAGGACTATGTACAAATGGTATATGAGAAAGTGACTGACGGATTTCAATTTGGTCTAACTCATATAGCGGATGCTGCTCATACCTTGCAAGATACGTTCTCTTTAACAGCGGCACAAATTGTTCATTATATTGGCTTGCTCAACTATCAATTTAGCCCTGCTCATGAACAGGCTCTATTGACATATTATAGAATGGCTCATGCTTTAGGGTTAAGTCCTAACATAACAGAGATTGAGTTTGCAAAGGTGGTAAAATGAGTAGGATACTAGCAACGAATCAAGCTGTAGAGATGTTATCTACTGGAGATATTTTAGAACTGGGACAGGCAGCAAATGAAATGCGGCAGAGGATGCATCCGGGAAATGTAGTTACCTTTATTATTGATCGTAATATCAACTATACAAATATCTGTACAAGTGAATGCCGATTTTGCGCTTTTTATCGCAGGCAAGGGCATCCCGATGGCTATACCCTATCTCAAGCTACTATCTTTGATAAGCTGACAGAAACTATTGAAGCAGGCGGCACGCAGGTCATGCTCCAAGGTGGTCTAAATCCAACCTTGGGTTTGGATTATTACGTTGAATTACTCACCTATATCAAAAAGAATTTTAATATTGCCATTCACTCTTTTTCCCCTGCAGAAATTATGCATATTGCAAAAAAAGAAGAACGATCGGTAATTGAAATACTAAAAAAGCTAAAAGCGGCGGGTTTAGACTCGTTGCCAGGCGGCGGTGCTGAGATCTTGGTGGATGAGGTGCGGCAAAGAGTTAGTCCTAAAAAAATCAGCGCTGGAGATTGGTTGGCGGTTATGGAAGCTGCCCATCAGGTAGGGCTTGAAACAACAGCGACGATGGTGATTGGTATGGGAGAATCCTATGCCCAGCGTATGGAACACATGGAAAAGATAAGGAATTTGCAGGAGAAAACAGGAGGCTTTCGCGCTTTTATTATTTGGTCCTATCAACCTGGCAATACAGAGCTGGGTGGGGAAAAAGTATCTACTTGGGACTATTTAAAGACACTGTCTGTAGCTAGATTGTATTTCCACAATATCAAACACATTCAAGGTTCCTGGGTAACCCAAGGGCAGAATATTGGGCAATTGACATTAGCTTTTGGTGCTAATGATTTGGGCAGTATTATGCTGGAAGAAAATGTGGTCAAGGCTGCCGGAACATCTTTTCAAATGTCAATTGAAAAGATGATAGCTCTCATTGCCGAAACTGGCAAACAGCCAGCGCAGCGTGATACACAGTATAATATAATAAGAACCTTTGAGTAAGAGTATTTTAACGTAATAATAAAAATTGATATGTATTGATAATTTTTTAAAAGGTCAATACATAGTAAGGATGGTTAGTGTGGATATACAGGCAGACTATGCGGTAATTGGCGGCTCAGGAACCTTATCGAGTAATTTTCCTTTAGGAAGCAGTGATCCGGGTGTAGTAATGATTGATGATCATGTACAGTTTGCTACACCCTATGGACTTAGCCCTATCTTTTCCTTGTTTAGCGTGGATGATTGCCAAGTGCTTACGTGCAAAATGCACGGTTGGCGCAGCGGGGTGAGTCGGGCGGATGCTTCAAGGCAAATCTTTTGGGTCTTTCGTAAGGTGGGTGTAAAGCGTATCATCAGCGAAGGTGGTGTAGGTACTGCAAATCACCTATTAGATCCTCGTGATTTTGTAATACCAGATGATTATCTTGATCTATCCGTACGAAAAGATGTGGAGCTGGATGGTAAATATCTACTCATTATGAGAGAAGCATTGTGTGCTGAAGTGCGCAGCACGTTAGTAAAAGCTACTCGCAAACATTATGACGGTCGTATTTTTACTCGGGGTATTTATGCAAATACTGATGGTCGTCACTTTGAAAGTCCGGCAGAGGTTGCGATGATGAAAGGGCATGCTGATATTATTGGTCAGAGTATCTGCCCAGAGGTGTATTTAGCAAGGGAAATTGGGGCATGTTATGCAGGACTTTACTTTGTAGTCAATTATGGTGAAGGATTGGTCAAAGAATGGTCGCATCAGGATTTAAAGGATATTTTTTATGATGATGCTCCGATGATTAGTAGGATCATTTTAGATACAATTCGGAATTTGTCGGCAACAGGAAAATGTGCCTGCCGCGATTTACGGAAGGAAACTTTGCTAAAGGGCATTTACAATAAGTAGCATTGTATGCTATATTTTGATTTAATATCTACATGTAGGAGGAATCTTTTTTACTATGCAAAATAAGCAAAATCAATTAATTCTAATTATGGACTTCGGTGGTCAGTATAGTCAGCTGATTGCCAGACGTATTCGTGAGTGCGGCGTGTACTGTGAAATTGTGTCATTTAAGATATCAATTGAAAAAATAAAATCTATGAGTCCCATTGGTATTGTTTTTTCTGGTGGTCCTTCCAGTGTGTATGGAGATAAAGCACCGAAATGTGATCCGCAAATCTTTGATTTGAACATTCCTATTTTGGGGATTTGTTATGGAATGCAATTAACAGCTTACACCTTAGGTGGTAAAGTTGCACATTGTGAATCTCGTGAATATGGCAATACACGTTTATTAATTGATAAAAATACAGATATCTTTTCGGAGTTAGGATCAGAAACACAAGTATTGATGAGCCATGGTGATTATATTGAAACGCCTCCAGCTAATTTTGTGGTTACAGCACATACGGCTAATACTCCAGTAGCAGCAATGGCGAATGCACTGCGTAACATCTATGGCGTACAATTCCATCCAGAAGTAGTACATACGCCAGAAGGAATGAAAATAATCCGGAACTTCTTATTTGATATCTGTCAATGCCGTGGCGATTGGAATATGGGTTCTTTTGTGGATCAGGCGATTGCAGCCATCCGCAAACAAGTGGGCAATAAACGTGTGCTTTGTGCCTTAAGTGGCGGTATTGATTCCTCGGTAGCTGCTGTACTAGTGCATCGGGCTGTTGGTGATCAATTAACTTGTGTATATGTTAATCACGGTTTTATGCGTAAGAATGAATCGGAGCAGGTGGTTAAAACCTTCCGTGATGGATTTAATATGAATTTGGTATACGCCAATGTTCCTGAGCGCTTTATGAATCGTATTGCCGGAGTTACAGAGCCGGAAGCAAAACGTAAAATTATTGGTGACGAATTTATTCGCGTATTTGAAACGGAAGCCAATAAATTAGGAGACATAGACTTTTTGGTGCAAGGTACTTTGTATCCTGATGTCATTGAAAGCGGTACGGATACGGCTGCTGTCATTAAAAGTCACCACAATGTAGGCGGCTTACCGGAAGATATGAAGTTTGCATTGGTGGAACCATTACGTGATTTATTTAAAGATGAGGTTAGGGCGCTGGCTAGAGAACTGAATTTACCAGAAGAAATTGTATGGCGTCAACCTTTTCCTGGTCCTGGTCTTGCGATTCGGATTATCGGCGAGATTACAGAAGAACGTTTGGAAATCTTGCGTGAAGCCGATGCAATTGTTCAAGAGGAAATTAAAAAAGCGGATATGTATCGCAAAGTATGGCAATCCTTTGCTATCTTGCCTGCCATGAAGAGTGTTGGTGTTATGGGGGATGAGCGTACCTATGCTTATACAGTCGGATTGCGTATCGTGTCCAGTGAAGATGGTATGACAGCTGATTGGGTAAGAATGCCATATGAAGTACTAGATCAGATTTCTCGTCGTATTGTAAATGAAGTAAAAGGTGTAAATCGCATTGTGTATGATGTTACATCAAAACCGCCTTCTACAATTGAGTGGGAATAAACAATAAAATGCCTTGCAACCTTTATGATATAAGGGTGTTGCAAGGCATTTTTTTATGAAGCGTACTATAATTAAGATCAAGCTGCATCTGGTAAAAGGTGAAGATGTTTGTATAAGATATACCTGTAAGGTCATGGGTAGCAGGTTAATTTATATGATGATGAAGGAAAAGGGGCTATTGAATATAAATAGGAAAATAAAGTTTATCTGAGAACTGTACTTCGACAAATTTTGTATTAATGTATACATTATAATGATTAATGTATAAAAAATAGAAAGGAAATTGTCATGAAAAATTTATGGTATATGATAGATCACTTACGCGAAGAGATGCACGTAATGGCACTCAAAAAGGGAATATCACATCCAGACGTTTTAGTGGTTAGTCAGAGGCTGGATGAAGCAATAAATGAATTTTATAATGTTGACCTAATTCGAAAAGCTGGATAAGAATGAATTAAATATTTGCCTAGTGTGATGGTTGGGCAAATCCTTATTAAGTGCGCCTAGAAACCTTATTAAGGGCTTGTAGGCGCTTTATTATGAAGCATACTAAAAAAATACTGTTTTTATAGATTGAGCTTTTGCTGTTTCGTTATGAAGATTCTTTCTAAGGTAGGTTGAATTGTAATAAAACTGATATATATGTTATAGTTAAGAGAGTCTGATAAGGAGGGGAGTAAAATTGATGTAAGAGAGATTTCTGCAAAAGAGACATGGTATTTGAGATATAAAGTAATGTGGCCAGAAAAAGATATCGAATATATAAAATTAAAAGATGATGAATTGGGAAAACATTTTGGTTTATTTGTGAATCATCGCTTAGTTTCTGTAATATCGCTTTTTGAAAAAAATAATGTAATCCAATTTCGAAAATTTGCAACCCTGCAAGAATTGCAAGGTAAAGGTTATGGAAGCGTGTTATTGAATTGTGCATTAAAAGAGGCAGAAAAACAAGGTGCAAAGTCATTTTGGTGTAATGCAAGAGTGAATAAAATCGATTTCTATAAAAAATTTGGCTTTGAAGAAATAGAAGAGGCTGTAACAAAAGATGGAATGAAATATGTGAAGATGAGTAAGAATTTTTAAAAAACGTCACAACAGATGTGACGTTTTTATTCATAGCTAAGATAGAAAGATCGTAAAATTTGTTATATAATGTGAAGCGTGGCTAAAATCTGAAGGACCGTAATGGTGTTTGAGAGATTAGGGGAAAGACTAAAATAGACGTAGGATAGGGATACTAAAATGCATGAAATATGCATCCTATGCTAGATGAGCAGCGATTATCAAAAATAGGTATTTTTACTATGCTGATCTTTGCTGATAAGGGGAGATAATTATGGTTAGTGATAATAAGAGAATGACTCCATTACAGTGGGGGACTCTCTGGAAAGATTGTATTTTTATTTTTTTCATATTTTTTATTGGTTTGGTATCGGTGTTATATATATATGCTAAATCCTTATTGATACTTTTATTTGTTACTGCATTATTGTTTATCTTGCTCGATCCGATAGTGCTTCGGCTTTCTCGTTCAATTTCCCGTGGAGTGGCAGTACTCTTGGCTCTATTCGGTTTTTTTGGTGTGCTGGCAGTGCTTATGAGTGTGATTTTTCGCACCATATTACCTGATTTAGCAGGTTTTATCCGCGAGTTTCCAAGCTTTATTATTCATTTTGATTCTTCTGTTGTGGTTAATATGCTACCCGCTGAATTTGCAGAGTATGGCAATCAGGTGTTGCGTGATACGGTTGTTTTTGCCGTGAATATGGTAAAAGAATCGGTGATACCTTTAATTCGTACTTTTTCAGGAGTTGCAGAAATGATTGCAGTACCTTTCTTAACTTTTTATTTATTAAAAGATGGGCGAAAGATTGCCTCTTCTATAGCAGAATTTTTACCGCCTTTACAGGTTAAGCGCTTTGCTGCTTTCTTTGGTGATATTAATATTGTGCTGGGCGGTTATATCAGAGGACAGATGTTAATTTCTATTTTTTCAGGTTTTGTTGTGTTTCTGGGAAGTTATATTTTTGGTCTGCCTTATGCTCATGTTTTGGCATTAGTATCTGCTTTATCGGAGTTTGTACCTGTTATTGGTTCTATAATAGCCACGGTTCCAGGTACTTTGCTTGCTTTGTCCTATTCTCCCTTGTTAGCTTTTAAAGTACTGCTATTTTATATTGTTTTATTAAAGGTAAATCATAATATTATATATCCCAAAGTAGTCGGCAAAGCGATTAAGGTTCACCCTGTATTTATCATGGTTACCATTTTACTTTTTGGTCATCTTTTTGGCATCACAGGAATGTTATTTGCCGTACCGACGGTTGCAGTAGGTCGAGTATGGTTAATTCATTTGCTGGATAAATCCAATACTCTTCATGAGTGATCTCTATGCTATCTGTTCTTAAAATGAAGAATGAGACTTATAACCTAATGCTTAGGCTATAAGTCTCATTTTTCTTAGCAATAAGGAAATGAAGCTCTTCCAAAGTCCAATTAAGATCTGATCTCATTGTAAAAAACGATTATTTTAGCCACGGGCAGATTGGCTGGATATGAAGATTTTCCAATGAATAGGAAGGTTCTGGATGAAAAATGGCGAAAGTTGTATAAAGAATTGAAACGTTTGATACGCAGGAGGAAATAACTGTGAAATATGCAGTTTCTTTTACGTTGCTAACGGTGCTGATTATTACATTTTTATTAGGTGGAACTTTCATTTTGCTTATTAAGCAAGAAATAGCAGGAGAAATCATTCCTTGGTCAAGATATAAGGATGGGAGTATTGCCCTTTCAGAGGCTAATGACAATGATCGATTATACCATAAAGACAGAAAAAAGATTTTGGTACTTCATTCCTATCATTCGGAAATGCCTTGGGTAAAATTAGAAGAACAGGGCATTAAGTCGGTCTTCCAACAAGATAAGCAGGCAGTACTGTATTTTGATTATATGGATACGAAACAGAATATTACTTCTGATTATTTAGACAGTTTATATAAGCTCTATGAGCAAAAATACAAAGGAAAGAAATTTGATGCAGTCATTGTTACGGATAATGCAGCTTATGATTTTGCATTAGCACATCAGCAAACACTTTTTCCTTCTACCCCGATCATTTTTTGTGGTGTAAATTATTTTGATGAGGCTGATATACAAGATAAAGCATGGGTAACTGGTATCATTGAGGACGTTGATATAAAGAGTACGATTGAAGCGGCCTTATCGTTACAGCCACAGGTGACAAAAATTGTTGTCATCAATGATGAGACGACAGTTGGTAAAGCTAACAAGCAATTACTCGAAAAAATCATGCCTAGCTTCGATAGCAAAATACAGTTTATTTTTCTAGAGAAAATGGCGATGTCTGAAGTGTTGGAGAAGATAGCTGCTCTTTCTGATGATACAGTAGTCTTGCTGATGACTTTCAATGTGGATAAAGATGAAACTATTTTTAGCTATGAAGAAGCAGGGAAACTAATTGGAGCGAATAGTAAGGTGCCTGTATACTGCTTTTGGGATTTTTATTTAAAGTCTGGTATGTTGGGCGGTAAGGTAACCAGTGGGTTTAATCAAGGGAAAATAGCTGGTGAATTAGCTCGGAAAGTTGTCTTCGAAAGAATTCCTCCAGTTGATCTACCTGTGATAAAGGAAAGTATTCAGCAGTATATGTTTGATTATCATGCATTGCGTAAGGCTGGAATTAAAGAAGAAGCCTTGCCTGTCGGCAGTGTTGTTGTAAATAGTCCTATTACCTTCTATGAGACATATAAATATTTAGTGTGGTTCTTAACAGTGGTATTTATGATATTGCTATTGCTGGTTGCCATATTGGCGATTAATATAAACAGTCGAAAAAAAGTTGAAGAAGAAATTCGTCATTTGAATAGGGAACTAGAGAATCAAGTATCCGAGCGAACAAGGGCATTGCAGGATACGAATTCTGCAATGCGGCATACCTTAGAAGATTTGCAGCAAACTCGTAGTCATTTAGTAGAGGTTGAAAAGATGGCTTTATTAGGAGAGTTAGTAGCGGGTGTGGCACATGAAATTAATACGCCAGTGGGGAATAGCATTACGGCAATTTCCCATTTGTCAGAGAAAACAGGCGAATTGGATCGGAAATTTTCAGATGGACAGATGAAAAAAACAGATTTACAAATGTATTTAGAGTCTTCGAATCATGTAAGTAAGATTATTTTTACGAATCTGGAACGGGCTGCTGAATTAATCCGCAGTTTCAAAAAAGTGGCAGTTGATCAATTGGTGGAAGAACGACGCAGTTTTCAATTGGAAGAATACATACAAGATGTATTGGTAAGTTTGAGACCGCAATTAAAAAAGACCCATCACAAGGTAAATGTGAATTGTCCAGAGGCAATTAAAGTCTATTGGTATCCCGGGGCTTTTTGGCAAATCATTTCGAATATGTTAAATAACTCTATCATGCATGCTTACGAGCCAGATGATGCTGGCACGATTACCATTGGAATTTCTTACTCAGCTGGGATCATCACCTTAACCTATGCAGATGATGGAAAAGGGATGGCACCGGAGGTGCAGAAGAAGATATTTGATCCTTTTTTCACCACTCGTCGAGGTACTGGCGGTACTGGTCTTGGTATGCATATCGTATACAACTTGGTTGTTTTTAAAATGGAGGGTACGATTGAATGTGCCAGTCAGTTAGGGGTTGGTACTGTGTTTACAGTAAAGCTTCCTGAACGTATCCAAGGAAAAGGAGAAACGAATCATGTATGATGAATTATTATTTGCAGATGAAACCGATGTAGTAGAGCCAAAGATAGTTGATAAGATAAAGGTTTTAATTGTTGATGATGAAGAAGAAGTGCATATTGTTACGAAGCTCGTATTAAATGATTTTGTTTTTGAAGGAAAAAAGATTGAGCTGCTCAGCGTTTACTCTGCCAGTGAGGCGAAGGAAGTATTACTTAAGCATGAAGATATTGCCCTTATTTTATTAGATGTAGTTATGGAAAGGGCGGATGCTGGTTTGCAGCTGGTGAAGTATATTCGGGAAGTGATGGGCAATAACCTAGTTCGGATTGTATTACGTACAGGGCAGCCAGGGGAAGCCCCGGAGGCAAGAGTCATTGTAGAATATGATATTAATGATTATAAAGAAAAGACAGAGCTGACAGCGCAAAAGCTGCTGACAACTTTGATTTCTGCTTTGCGTTCCCATCGAGATTTGTTGACAATTGCCATGAATAAAAGAGGTTTAGAAAAGATTATTGAGTCTTCACCGGAAATTTTCCGCATGCAATCGATGCAGAATTTTGCAACTGGCGTATTAATGCAGCTGATTGCTATGTTAAGGCTAAACAAAAATAGTTTGTATTTGAAAGTATCCAGCTTTGCTGCTACCCGTAAAAAGGATGGTGAAATTAAAGTATTGGCAGCAACTGGTGATTTTCACATACAAAATTATGAGAAGCTTTCTCAAGATATACATGACAAGCTGGACTATGTCCTGGCGGCAAAACAAAGTATATTCTTAGAAGATTATTTTATCTTATATTGGCAAAGTGCTGATGAACATGTATATTTGATTTACATGGAAGGCGATCAAAGACTTAGCGATCTGGACCGACGCCTATTAGATGTTTTTTGTCTGAATGTTTCATCTGCTTTTGAAAATTTAAAACTGCATTTAGAGATGTATGATACGCAGCGGGAAGTTTTCTTTCGTTTGGCGGAGGTGGCAGAAACAAGATCCAAAGAAACGGGCAATCATGTACGGCGTGTAGCAGAATATGCTCGTCTTTTAGCAATGAAATACGGGTTGTCAGAAAAAGATGTAAATACCCTTCACTTAGCTGCTCCCATGCATGATATCGGCAAATTGGGTATACCTGATGAAATCTTAAATAAACCAGGGAAATTAACGCCGAAAGAGTTTGAAATTATTAAGCTTCATGCTAATATTGGATATGATATGTTAAAGGGGTCCCATTTGCATATGTTGCAGGCAGCGGCTATTATTGCAAAAGAACATCATGAGCGATATGATGGAACAGGATATTCTTCTGGATTACAAGGTAATGAGATTCATATTTTTGCTAGAATAACAGCCGTAGCGGATGTGTTTGATGCGCTGAGCTGTAACCGGGTATATAAGAAAGCTTGGCCATTGGAAGATGTATTATCTTATTTCCAGGAAGCTAAAGGAGGGCAGTTTGATCCTGAATTGGTAGAGTTGCTTTTTAGCAATTTAGATGAATTCTTGCAGGTGCAGGAAAAATTTGCAGATGATTTTCATCATACAAGTGTTTAAAAATAGGCAGAATAATACTTAAATAAATGGAGGTTGAAATACAACATGAGTCTACATATTAATGCAAAAAAAGGTGAAATTGCCAGTACGGTGCTAATGCCTGGTGATCCTCTAAGGGCTAAATTTATTGCTGAGAACTTTTTAGAAGATGCAGTTTGCTATAATGAGGTTCGGGGCATGTATGGATACACTGGATTTTATAATGGGAAAAAAGTTTCAGTGCAAGGTTCGGGAATGGGAATCCCTTCCATATCGATTTATGCTAGTGAACTAATGACAAGTTATGATGTGAAAAATATTATTCGTATTGGTACTTGTGGTTCGCTGCAAGAACACGTAAAGATCAAAGATGTTGTTTTGGCTATGGCAGCATCTCACGATTCCAATATTAATCTTCAACGTTTTGCAGGTATGACCTATGCACCGACTGCCAGCTTTCAGCTATTAAAAAAAGCATACGATGTTGCTGCGAGTTTAGGGATTGAAGCAAAAGTGGGGAATGTGTTAACAACCGATACGTTTTATCATGATGACCCTGAAGATTGGAAACGCTGGATGAAATTCGGTGTTTTGGCAGTAGAAATGGAGACGGCAGGGTTATATACCTTAGCTGCCAAACATGGTGTAAGTGCTTTGACCATTGTTACAGTGAGCGATAGCTTAGTAACAGGTGAGGCTACATCGGCAGCAGAACGTCAAACCACTTTTACGCAAATGATGAAAATTGCTCTTTCGATGGCAGAATAAAAACATTGCATATTAGAGGTACCTGTATTATACTTTAGTCAATCGAATAATAATGCTAGGGGAGCCGTTTGGCAGAGCGGGAAGAAATTCCTGACCCTTTGAACCTGATGTGGTTAGTACCAACGTAGGGAAGCTGCTTTATATTTATAGCAATTGATATAAGCTTATCCTTTTTGGGGATAAGCTTTTTTATTTAGAAATAAATCAGTATAATACGATTCGAAAACAATTGAATAATTGGCTGGGGGAGCCGTTTGGCAGAGCGGGAATAAAAATTCCTGACCCTTTGAACCTGATGTGGTTAGTACCAACGTAGGGAAGCTGTTTTTATATATTTTATATAAATATTGATAAAAGCTTATCCTCTTTGGATAGGCTTTTTTATTATATTGAGGAGGTGAATGGGGTGGAGGTAGTGTTAAATGGAACAGTTGCGAATGTAGATAAGGAGATGAATTTGTGGGAGTTTTTGCTTTCTAAGGAACTGGATCTTGAAACAATTATTGTAGAATATAATGAGGTAATTGTAAAAAAGCAAGAATGGAATATGATTATTCTGCAAGATAAAGATCGTTTAGAAGTATTGAAATTTGTTGGCGGAGGTTGATTAAAATAATGGATCAATTAGTAATTGGCGGTAGAAGCCTGCAGAGTCGTTTATTTATTGGTACAGGTAAGTATTCAGCAGATACGCTGATTCCTGAGATTGTTAAAAAATCTGGCTCAGAGGTTATAACAGTGGCGTTACGCAGGATTGATTTTAATTCTCCTACGGGGAATGTGATGGATCATATTCCTTCCGGCATGCAGCTATTACCTAATACTTCTGGGGCCAGAAATGCCCAAGAAGCAATACGGATCGCTCGCTTAGCAAAAGCGGCGGGGTGTGGTAATTGGATTAAAATAGAAGTCATTTCGGATAATAAATATTTGCTGCCCGATGGTTACGAAACCATTAAGGCCACAGAAGTTCTAGCAGGAGAAGGGTTCGTTGTATTACCTTATATCAGTCCGGATTTAATGGTGGCTAAGCAACTAGTTGAAGTTGGTGCAGCGGCAGTTATGCCCCTGGGTGCGCCGATTGGCAGTAATCGAGGATTAAAAACCAAGGAACTTCTGAGAATTCTGATAGAGGAAATTGCTTTGCCTGTAATTGTTGATGCAGGTATTGGTAAGCCTTCGGATGCCTGTGAGGCTATGGAAATGGGAGCAGCAGCTTGTTTGTTAAATACTGCTATTGCCAGTGCCAACCAGCCAGAATTAATGGCGGAGGCATTTGGCATGGCTGTAGCTGCTGGACGAAAAGCGTATTTGGCAGGACTGGGACGTTCTGAGAAGTATGCTAGTTCATCATCACCTCTTACAGGATTTTTACATAGTAGTATCTCGGAAAATCCTATTTAGGACGACAAAGGATAAACATAACTAACGCTTCAGCCTGCTACTTAACCTACGCTTATAGTTATGTTCGTCCTTTGCCTGTTTATGGCTATAGATAGTTCTTCTCCGAGAGAATACACATAATTAGGGGAGGGGAGAATATGAGTTTTTATGACGAGTATTTACAGTATTCAGAAGCAGATATGGAAGAAGTCTTTCAGCATACAACTTCTGCAGACATTGAAAGGATTATTGGAAAAGACAGATTGACCCCAAGGGATTTTCTAGCCTTACTGTCACCTAAAGCAGAAGATTATTTGGAATGGATGGCACAAAAAGCGAATCAATTGACGGTACAGAACTTTGGACGTGTCATTTTACTCTATACGCCAATGTATTTGTCAGATTACTGCACGAATAAATGTACGTATTGTGGCTTTAACGTAACCAATGCCTTTACTCGTAAGCAATTGACCATGGAAGAAGTGGAAAAAGAAGCGCAAACGGTTGCAGCTTCAGGGATTCAGCACATTCTAATTCTTACAGGTGATGCTCCTGCCATTGCGGGTGTTCCTTACATGAAAGAGTGTGTGGCAATCTTAAAGCGCTATTTTTCATCCATTGCGATCGAAGTCTATGCGATGGAAGAAGAAGAATACGCTCAATTAATGGAAGCAGGGGTAGAAAGCATGACGATGTACCAGGAAACATATAATCCGATTCTGTATGATCGTCTTCATGTAAAAGGTCCTAAGAAGGACTATCGTTACCGTTTAGATGCACCGGAGCGAGCTTGTAAGGCTGGTATGCGAGCGGTTAATATTGGTGCTTTATTAGGTCTTGATGATTGGCGGAGGGATGGTTTTTTTACAGGACTGCATGCTAATTATTTGCAAAATAAATATCCGGGTGTCGAAGTGAGTATTTCCTTGCCTCGCATACGTCCTACTATGGGGAACTGCGAGACGGGAAATAGTGTAAATGATAAAAGCATCGTGCAATTTATGACGGCTTTTCGCTTGTTTATGCCAAGGGCGGGTATGCCTCTTTCTACCAGAGAAAATGCAGAATTCCGCAATCACGCGATTAAATTAGGTATTACCAAAATGTCTGCCGGTGTACAGACGGCCGTAGGGGGGCATATTGATAGCCAGGAAAACTCTGGTCAGTTTGCTGTCTCTGACACTCGCAATGTAAAAGAAATGTCAGATGCGATCCTGCAATTAGGATATCAGCCTGTGTTTAAAGATTGGCAAGCTATATGACGAAGAAACAAAAGGGGGGAGTGAGTGGTATGAACCGGAAGAATCCTTTACCTACTGATTTATATTGTATTACAGCAGAAGACTATTCTTTAGGGCGCAGCAATGTTGAGATCGTAAAACAATGGATTGCTGCGGGCATCAAGGTAATTCAATATCGTGAAAAAGACAAGGATATGAAAAAAAAGTATGAAGAATGCAAGATCATACGGGAACTAACCAAAGAGGCTGGCGTTATGTTCATTGTAAATGATGATATTGATTTGGCTATGATGGTACAGGCTGATGGAGTACATATTGGCCAAGATGATTTTCCCTTAGAAGCTGTACGACAGCTGGTTGGCGATCAAATGATCATTGGTATTTCTACTCATTCGCCGGAGCAAGCACAAGGCGCAGTCAAATCCGGGGCTGATTACATAGGGGTAGGACCCATTTTTAAAACCTCCACCAAGAAAAACGTGTGCGATCCAGTTGGTTTAGAATATTTGAAATATGTAGTTGATAATATATCCATTCCTTCTGTGGCGATTGGAGGAATCAAAGAAAGTAATGTGATCGAGGTTGTTCATTGTGGTGCAAAATGTATTGCCATGGTAACAGAAATCACTCAGGCTCAAGATATTGGCAAAAAGATTAATGGGATCAGAAAAATAATAAAAGGCATGGAGGAGAAAAAATAATGGCTTATACCACACAAATGGATGCAGCGAAACAAGGCATTGTAACGAAAGAGATGACCGCGGTGGCTCTTAAGGAGAACGTAGACGTCGCTGTATTGCTGCAATTAGTGGCTCAAGGAAAGATTGCCATACCTGCGAATAAGAATCATACTTCACTTGATCCAGCAGGCGTTGGACAAGGACTAAGTACAAAAATCAATGTTAATTTAGGTGTGTCAGAAGATTGCTGCGATATTGAGCAGGAAATCTGTAAAGTAAAAAAGGCGATTGAATTAAAAGCAGACGCGATTATGGATTTAAGCTGTTTTGGCAAAACCCGGGAATTTCGCCGCAGGTTAATTGAATTTTCACCAGCGATGATTGGTACGGTTCCCATGTATGATGCCGTTGGTTTTTTGGATAAGGAACTGAAACATATTACTGCGGAAGAATTTTTATCTGTGGTTAAGAGGCATGCAGAAGATGGCGTGGACTTTATGACCATTCATGCTGGACTAAATCGTGAAACAGCAAAGAAAGTTAAGCAGGAAAAAAGGCTCACAAATATTGTATCCAGGGGTGGTTCGTTACTATTTGCCTGGATGGAATTAAACAATCAGGAAAATCCTTTTTATGAGTACTACGATAAAGTATTAGATATTTGTGCTGAACATGATGTTACGATTAGTCTGGGAGATGCCTGCAGGCCTGGATGTACTCAAGATGCAACAGATGCGTCTCAAATCCACGAATTAATTGTATTAGGGGAATTAACCAAACGAGCTTGGGCAAAAAATGTACAAGTCATTGTAGAAGGACCTGGTCATATGCCTTTGAATCAAATTACAGGTAACGTGATGCTGCAGAAAAAATTATGTCATGGTGCGCCATTTTATGTACTGGGACCTTTGGTTACGGATGTGGCACCCGGATATGATCATATTACCAGTGCCATTGGGGGAGCGATTGCTGCTGCTGCTGGTGCCGATTTCTTATGTTATGTAACCCCTGCGGAACATTTGCGACTGCCAACTATGGAGGATATGAAAGAAGGTATTATCGCCTCGCGAATTGCTGCTCACGCTGCTGATATTGCCAAGGGAGTGCCAGGAGCACAAGAGTGGGATAATCAGATGAGTCAGGCTCGGGCTGATATTGATTTTGATAAAATGGTTGAGTTGTCCATCGACCCTGAAAAGTCAGGAAGGTACCGCAAAGAATCCTTACCGGAACACGAAGACACTTGCACCATGTGCGGTAAAATGTGCGCCATGAAAACAATGAAAAAAATCCTAAATGGCGAAGAAGTAGACATTTAAACAAAGTAAGATAAAGAAGGCAGCTTGCAGAATGAATTCTGTGAGCTGTCTTCTTTTTTGTAGAAGTTATAAGCTTTTGTAAGGGAAAAAGATGTGATCTATGAACCACAAAGGCACAATGCCGCTGCGAATCCTTTGTGTCCTTTGCGCCTTTGTGGTTCATTTTATATCTTTTGACGCCCAATATTTTTCTTACCTAATCCAAAATCACTTTCAAATGTTCTTCCAGTTCTTCGCGGCTTATTGCGCCACGTACTGTTTTCTTAATGGTGCCGTCCTTGTAAAAGTGCAGTGTCGGTATGCTCATTATGTTGAACTGTTGAGTTAGGCTGCGATTTTCCGAAGTATTTATTTTGCAGAACTTCACTTTCCCTGCATAATGCGCTGCTAATTCTTCGAAGATAGGCATGAGTCTTTTACAAGGGATACACCTGGGACCCCAAAAATCAAGTAATACTGGTAATTTGCTTTTAAGGACTTCTTCTTTAAAGTTCTCTTTGGTGATTTCAATAATTTCATCCATCATTTCTTTCCTCCCTAAATTTATAATTAAAAATGTTCTTCTATATATTTTTCTCCATGATAGGCAGCAATGGCCCCATCGCTGACCGCAGTAACGACTTGGCGCAACAGCTTTTGCCTTACATCACCCACTGCGTAAATTCCTGGGATATTGGTACGCATGAATTCGTCTGTTTGGATATATCCTTCTTCCGTAAGTTCTATGAGGCTCTTAACAAAAGAGGTATTTGGTTCATTGCCGACATAAATAAAGATACCATTGACTGGCATTTCAGTAAGCTGTTCTGTTAGTAAATTTCTAAGGATGACGTTTTGGACCATCTCGTCTCCCCTAATTTCATGAATTACAGTATTCCAGATGAATTCTAATTTGGGGTTTGTCAGTGCTCTGTCTTGGATGATTTTCGTAGCTCGCAGCGCATCTCTACGATGTACTAGGCTAACTTTGTTAGCAAATCTAGCAAGATAGCAGGCTTCTTCAACGGCAGAATTTCCCCCGCCTACGACGACGATATTAGATGCTTCATAAAAAGGGCCATCACAAGTGGCACAGTAGGAGACGCCGCGAGTGCGATAGGTAAGTTCACCTGGGCAGTTTAACGGTTTTGGTGCAGCACCTGAAGCGATGATGATAATTTTGCCGATGAAATCACCTTTTGTGGTTTTAACAATACGGTATGGATCTGCAAGCTCTAAACCTAGTACTTTGGTAAGTAAAGGCTTTGCACCAAATCGCAGTGCTTGCTCTTCCATCTGCAGGGATAAATCAAAACCACTGATGCCACGAGAAAATCCTGGATAATTCTCTATTTCATCAGTGGCAGCTACTTGACCGCCTGCTCCTAGAGTTTCCAGGTATAACGTACTCAGTTTGCTCCTGGCACTATATAAGGCTGAGGTTAAACCAGCAGGTCCTGCACCAATGATGATGACGTCATAAGATTGCATGAGAAATCTCCTTTACAGTACTAAAATATATTAATTCCAATACCTTACAATGTTTCCTGCACCGCACAGTTCTAGCGTAGTGCAGAGTCTTTAAAATCTACATGGGAATAAATAATAAGGGAATACTAATAAATAACAAAAGGAATTTCTTACATTATATTCGGGGTACAAAGCAAAGAAAACTTGTCCTCCTATAAATTAAAAATTTACATAAAAAGGCGGTCGGCGGGATGGAATATGGATTGCAATTGTTTAGTATTGTACTCATTAATCTTTTGCTCAGCGGCGATAACGCCCTGGTCATTGCGCTTGCTAGCCGCAATTTACCTCTTCATCAGCAGAAAAAGGCTATGTTGTATGGTTGTATTGGCGCCATTGTTCTTAGGGTTGCCTTAACCTTCGTTGCTATTTTTTTACTAAAAATACCTTATTTGCAAATGATAGCGGGCATCTTGTTATTATGGATTGCCATTAAGCTAATGGCAGACCAAAAGGGCTGTGAGCAGCGTTTGACCGGAAAGAAAAGTGTGAGCGGAGTGATTAAGACCATTATCACTGCTGATTTTGTTATGAGCCTTGATAATGTAATAGCCATTATTGGCATAGCAAAGGACAATATAAGCCTAGTAGTCCTCGGACTGGCTATTAGCATACCCATCATTATCTGGGGAAGCAAATTCGTCTGCGCGTTAATGCAAAAATGGCCAATTATCATTAGCTTTGGTTCCTTCTTCTTAGGGTGGACAGCTGCTCAGATGATCCTATCAGATCACTATATAGTTCTCTTAATGGGTTCTTATTTTTGGGCGAATGATCTTATTTCTGGGATTAGTGGCTTATTTGTTGTCGCTATTGGTAAAATTTTAGGGAAAAAATAGAAGTGCATAGTAAGTACTATTATAAAAACCGAACAATATATAATGAAAAAATAAAAATGTTCATAGTTTATTGACAGGTGTTTTGATATGCTATAAAATAAGACAGTAAACAGAATATAACTCGTATATTTTTGAGAATAAGGCTCAAGCGTTTCTACCAGATAACCGTAAATTGTCTGACTACGAGTGAAAGTGTACCTAGGGTTCCGCATAACAAAAACAGAGAATCTCTGTTTTCTTATGGTCTGTGACCAAGTGGTACAGGCACTATGACAGTGTTACACCGATGGGATAAAAACCCGGGCGGGGAGGTTTCGCTCATGACCTGAAGCGATTCTCCCTGCCCGGGTTATTTTTTGCGTTGGAGGTGATACTAGTAATACAAAAGAAAAATAAAAAAATGATGAAAATTTTCATATAGCGTTGATTGATATAAAAAAGGGATTGAAGGAGAGTCATATATGTTAGAACGATTATTTAAGTTAAGTGAGCGAAATACCAATGTACAAACGGAGGTAATGGCTGGTATTACTACATTTATGACAATGGCATACATATTATTTGTCAATCCCAGCATTTTAGGATCTGCTGGAATGGATAAAAATGCAGTATTGCTTGCAACTGCGATTGGTTCTGCCGTCGTTACGATGATGATGGGGATATTTGTGAATTACCCTATCGCTTTAGCACCTGGTATGGGGCTCAATGCCTTTTATGCCTTTACAGTGGTTATTGGTATGGGGATTTCTTGGCAAGTGGCTTTGGGAGCTGTATTTATTTCAGGTATTATTTTCTTAATTCTAACATTAACCCAAGTCCGCCAATTGTTAATTGAAGGCATGCCTAACTCTTTAAAACATGCGATTACCGTAGGGATTGGACTTTTTATTACAATTATTGGTTTAAAGCTTTCTGGTATTATGAATATTCGTTTATCCTTAATTCCACCAACTTTAGAAAAAATTGTTGCTGCTAAGGGGAATGGATCACCCCTATCTTTTGAGACGATTATAGAACTGGGTAAATTGGCTGATCACCATGTTTTACTAGCTGTTTTTGGTCTTATTTTCATTAGTATTTTAATGGCACGTAAGGTAAAAGGGGCTATGTTATTTGGTATTCTCATTAGTACCCTTGTTGGTATTTCAATGGGAGTCGTCAATGTTCCGACAGGATTTGTTCCTGTAGCAATTCCTGACTTTAGTAACAATGCCTTTTTTGCGCTGGATATTCCTGGTGCTATTAGTATGGGGTTAACAACGATTATCTTCACATTTACCTTTGTTGAATTATTTGATACCATGGGTACCTTGGTAGGTACTACCAGTAAAGCTGGCTTAATGAAAAAAGATGGTAAGATTCCTGGCATCGGTAAAGCCATGTTGGTAGATGCTACAGGCGTAAGTCTTGGAGCTGTTTTAGGGACAAGTACCATTACTGCCTTTGTGGAAAGTGCTGCTGGTGTAGGAGCAGGTGGTCGTACTGGCTTGACCGCTGTCGTCTGTGGGGTTTTGTTTCTTTTAGCATTGTTCTTTACTCCGGTTGTTGCCTTAATTCCTGATGCTGCGACTGCTCCTGCTCTTATTATTGTAGGTTCATTAATGATGGAAAGTGTAAAACACATCGATTTCGGTGATTTTACAGAAGCTATGCCAGCTTTCATGACTATTATTATGATGCCCTTTACCTATAGCATTGCCAATGGTATTTCTTTTGGTCTAGTGTTATATCCACTGTTAAAATTAATTACTGGCCGCGGTCGGGAAGTACATTGGATTGTATATATATTAGCTGTTTTGGTTGTTGTGCGCTTATTCTTTCTTGCGTAGATAAAGTAATAAACCCAGATACTAACATAGAAAAGTATCTGGGTTTACCATTCGGTGCATGAAACGTATGTTCCATTCTCTAATCATATGAAAGTATGTAGGGATGATATAAATTCTGATAAGGATCAAAAAAAGGAGGAGCTTTTAGTGAAAGTAGCTATTATTATGGGAAGTGATTCTGATTGGTCCATTGTGCAGCCAGCAGTTGACGTATTAAAAGACTTTGGCATAGCCACAGAAGTGGTTGTAGCTTCAGCTCATCGCACACCTGACAAAGTTCATGGATTTGCAGCAGGGGCCCGAGAACGGGGCGTTGAGGTGATTATTGCCGCTGCTGGAGCAGCAGCTCATTTGCCGGGAGTGATTGCAGCATATACAACGTTGCCGGTAATTGGAGTGCCTATTAATAGTACGTGCTTAAATGGGCTTGATGCATTACTTAGCATTGTACAAATGCCTGCTGGTATTCCAGTAGCTACAATGGCAGTGAATGGAGCCAAAAATGCAGCTATATTTGCGGTACAAATTATGGCTGGAAAACATGTAAAGTTGGCTGAAAAATTAGCAGAAAATCGTAGAACGATGGCTGATGAAGTAGAAGAAAAAGCAGCCAGACTTTCTACTAAATTGTTAGGATAAAAATATTAGGAGAGTGTTAATTATGGAAAAACAACCATTATATGAAGGCAAAGCAAAGAGAATCTACAGTACAGATGTGGCTGATGAATTGTTAGTGTATTATAAAGATGATGCGACAGCTTTTAATGGATTAAAAAAAGGTACGATTGATAGCAAAGGGGTACTCAATAATAAGATTACAACATTTTTCTTTGATTTATTAGGCAAAAACGGCATTCCTCACCACTTTATCAAAAGAGTAAGCGAACGGGAGCAGCTTGTTAAGTCCTTGACAATTCTCCCTGTAGAAGTAGTAGTACGTAATATTGCAGCAGGTAGTTTGGCAAAACGTATTGGCTGGGAAGAAGGCAGAAAACTTCCTGTACCAATCGTTGAAATGTATTATAAAAATGATGAGTTGGGTGATCCTTTAATTAACCAGCATCACATTAAAATATTAGAATTGGCTACGGAAGAGCAAGTGAAAACATTAGAAGAGTATGCTTTTAAAATTAATGAAATTTTGACCAATTATTTACGGGAAAAGAAAATCGAACTGATTGATTTTAAATTGGAATTCGGTGTTCATAATGGCCAAGTATTATTAGGCGATGAGATTTCACCAGATACTTGTCGTTTTTGGGACAGTGAAACAGGTGAAAAACTTGATAAGGATCGCTTCCGCCGTGATCTTGGCAATGTGGAAGATGCTTACAAAGAAATATTGTTCCGTTTAACAGGTGAAAAAGCATGATCAACCAGTTCGTGGAAGTTGATAAAATGGAGGAAGAATGCGGAGTCTTTGGCATATATTCCCGGGAAAATAATGTCGCATTAAATACCTATTGGGGATTATATGCCTTGCAGCACCGCGGGCAAGAAAGCGCAGGTATTGCAGTAACAAATGGCTCTTGGATGGATGTATCAAGAGGAATGGGGTTGGTAAGTGAAGTGTTTCGCCACCAGCTTCCGGATTTACCGGACCAGCATATTGGCATAGGGCATGTTCGCTATTCAACCACTGGCTCTAGTTCCCTCATGAACACACAACCTTTAAAAGTCAAGTATTCAGGTGGGCACATTAGTTTAGCTCATAATGGGAATCTGACCAATGCACGAGTACTGCGTGAGGAAATGGAAGAGCAAGGCAGTATCTTTCAGACAACCATTGATAGTGAAGTCATTGTAAATTTGATAGCCAGGTCTCGTAAAGCTACATTAGAAGAGAAAATTGTAGAGAGTTTATCTCAAATTGAAGGTGCATACTGTCTAGTGATTATGACAGAGGAAAAACTAATTGGTGTGCGTGATCCTCATGGTCTTCGCCCATTATGCATTGGTAAAGTGAAGGATGGTTTTGTCCTTTCTTCCGAATCCTGTGCTTTGGATACGGTTGATGCAGAATTTGTAAGAGATGTAGAACCAGGTGAAATGGTTATTATTGATCATACAGGAATAACTGCAGAACGTTTTGGCGATAAAGCCAATCAAGCACTGTGTGTATTTGAATATATTTATTTTGCTCGTCCAGACAGCATTATTGATGGACAAAGTGTGTATCAAGCCCGATTTGAAATGGGACGAACCTTGGCGCGCCAAAGTGGTCTTAAAGCAGATCTTGTTATCTCTGTACCTGACTCTGGAACAACTGCCGCATTGGGGTTTAGTTACGAATCAGGAGTCCCATTTGCGGAAGGCTTAATCAAGAATCGTTATATTGGTCGTACTTTTATTCAGCCTGATCAAAAGGACAGAGATCGAAGCGTAAAAATTAAACTCAATGCGATTAAGTCTGTAGTAAAAGGTAAATCTGTTATTATGGTGGATGATTCCATTGTGCGCGGCACAACCAGTGGTAAGATTGTGCGGATGATTCGTGAAGCTGGAGCTACTGCCGTTCATATGTGTGTCAGTTCACCTCCAATTATCTACCCTTGTTACTATGGAATTGATACGTCAGTACGTAAAGAGCTCATTGCTGCGACAAAGAGTGTAGAAGAAATACGAGACTTTATTGGTGCTGATTCGCTGCATTATCTTACGATAGAAGGATTGGCCACGTCTCTTAAAACAGTGCAAGACAAAAAAATGTGTTATGCCTGTTTTAATTCAGAATATCCAGGCAGCACGCCTTGTGAGCAGCATTGTGGTGGTAATAAGTATGTCTTTGAACAGGAGGGCCCTTTATGAGCCAATTAACATATCGTGATGCTGGTGTTGACATTGATGCTGGTAATAAAGCTGTAGATTTAATGAAAAAACATGTTCGTTCTACCTATCGTCCGGAAGTTTTGGGGGATATTGGTGGCTTTGGCGGTCTATTTGCCCTTGATGTTGCTAAATATCGTCAGCCGGTATTGGTTTCTGGTACGGATGGTGTTGGTACGAAATTATGTATTGCCTTTATGGCTGACAAACATGACACTATTGGTCAGGATGCAGTGGCAATGTGTGTAAATGATATTTTGGTGCAAGGCGCTGAACCCTTATTTTTCTTGGATTATTTGGCAGTGGGCAAATTGTCGCCAGAACAAGTAGCGGCTATTGTCAGCGGTATCGCTGGAGCTTGCCTGGAATCGGGATGTTCTCTGATTGGCGGAGAAACGGCAGAAATGGCAAGTTTCTATAAAAATGGAGAATATGATATTGGTGGCTTTGCCGTAGGTGTTGCAGAACGCTCTAAATTAATTACAGGACAAACCATACAGCCTGGAGACGTGCTGATTGGTCTGCCTTCCAGCGGGTTGCATTCCAATGGCTATTCGTTAGTGCGAAAGATCTGTTTTGACATAAAGCAAATGGATATCAATCAAATTGTTCCTGAATTAGAAAAGACTTTAGGAGAAGAATTATTAATTCCAACTAAGCTATATCCGAAGGCTTGTTTACCTTTAATTGAAAAATTTGCAATAAAAGGCATGGTGCATATTACTGGTGGTGGTTTTTACGAAAACATTCCTCGCGTATTGCCGGAAGGCTGCGGCGCTATGGTGGATACAGAAAGCTGGCCTAAGCCACCTGTATTTGCTCTATTGCAGCAGTGGGGGAATGTAGCTTGGACGGAAATGTATCGAACCTTCAATATGGGGATTGGTATGATACTGGTTGTTTCTCCATCTGACGTCAAGCAGATTCAAGATGATCTTTCTGCAAGAGGCGAAGCATCTTTTGTCATTGGTCAAGTGACGCAAGGAGCCAAGGAGACGGTACTGAAAGGTGGCATCTTTGGTGAGTAAAACCATACTAGGTATATTGGCTTCCGGGCGGGGAAGCAATATGCAGGCCATTTGTAATAGCATTGATGCTGGACTCCTTCATGCTAAAGTTGGTCTAGTGATTAGTGATAAGGCAAATGCCAAAGTGCTGGAACATGCAACGGCTAAGGGAATTCCGGCAATATGCATTGAACGTAAAGATTTTCCGTCAAAACAAGAGTTTGAAGCAGCCATCGCCCAGCAACTTACTTTATATCATGTAGATTTAGTGGTATTAGCAGGATTCATGCGTATTTTAAGTGCATATTTCGTTAATCTTTTCTCAGGCAGTATTATGAATATTCATCCATCATTATTGCCTGCCTTTCCTGGGCTGGATGCTCACGAACAAGCGATTGCCTATGGGGCAAAAGTTTCTGGCTGCACCATACATTTTGTGGATGAAGGTATGGATACGGGACCGATTATCATGCAGCAGGCTGTATCCATACTTGCTGATGATACGGTAGAGACCTTAAGTGAACGCATTTTGGCAGTAGAGCATAAATTATACCCTCAAGCAATTCGTCTGTATTGTGAACAGCGCCTTTGTATCGAAGGTCGTAATGTAAAAATTATATAGCTATAAGTGAGGAATAAAAATGAACATCAAGCGTGCCCTTATTAGCGTTTCAGATAAAACAGGTATTGTTGAATTCGCCCAGCAATTACATCAGTATGGTGTGGAAATTATCTCTACTGGTGGTACGATGAAAACATTGCGGGAAGCAGGAATTCCTGTCAAATATGTGAGTGATATTACTGGCTTTCCGGAAATTATGGATGGTCGCGTAAAAACATTAAACCCTTATATTCATGGCGGAATCTTAGCCGTTCGTGATAATAAGGCTCATGTAGAAGCCATGGAGAAACATCACATTTCAGCTATCGATATGGTAGTTGTCAATTTATATCCCTTTCGCCAAACTATAGAGCGTCCGAATGTGTCACTGGAAGATGCTGTAGAAAATATTGATATTGGCGGACCGGCTATGATTCGTGCAGCATCTAAGAATTTCCAATATGTAACAGTGGTAGTGAATCCAGCACGTTATGGTGATATTTTAAAGCAGTTGGCCCAAGAAAATGATATTTTGCCCGCTTATCGCATGGCATTAGCAAAAGAGGCTTTTCATCATACTGCTGAATATGATGCTTGCATTGCAACTTACTTGGCAGGGCAACTGGGAGAGGGAGCTTTTCCGGATACAGTGCATGTAGTCTATGAAAAAGTGCAGCCGTTACGTTACGGAGAAAATCCTCAGCAACAGGCAGCCTTTTATCGGGAGAAACATGTTGCTGCTGTAGGGGTCGCAAATGCCCAGCAATTACATGGCAAGGAATTGTCTTTTAACAATATTGTGGATGTAGAATCTGCTTACAATATTGTCGCTGAATTTGAAAAACCGGCAGCTACGATTATAAAACACACCAATCCATGTGGTACGGGTGTGGGTATTGATTTGGCAGAAGCCTATTCAAAAGCCTATCAGGCTGACCCTGTATCTGCCTATGGTGGAATTATTGGTTTAAACCGGGATGTAGATGTGGCAACAGCTGTACAAATCAGTAAATTGTTTGCTGAAGCAGTTGTTGCTCCAGGCTATACAAAAGATGCATTAGATTTGTTAACAAAAAAACAGAATCTTCGTCTTCTCGTGGCTGAAAAGCTGCAAACGGGCTGTAAACAGGTGGATATAAAAACAGTTTCAGGTGGCATGTTAGTGCAAGATAAAGACACTGTGGTTGAAAGTTGCCATGATATGAAAGTTGTCACGAAAACTCAGCCAACCACAAAAGAGTGGGAAGAGCTGCTCCTTGCTTGGAAAGTGGTTAAACATGTGAAATCCAATGCCATTGTGATTGCTAATGATAATCAGACCTTAGGTGTTGGCGCAGGACAAATGAATCGTGTAGGAGCTGCTGCTATTGCCTTAGAACAAGCTGGTGCTAAAGCTTTCGGTGCAGTAATGGCTTCCGATGCGTTTTTACCTTTCCGTGATACAGTGGATACTGCAGCAAAAGCAGGAATCAAAGTCATTATTCAGCCTGGTGGTTCTGTGCGTGATCAAGAATCTATTGAAGCTGCTGATGAACATGGGATTGCTATGGTATTTACAGGAACAAGACATTTTAAACATTAAGTATATAAATTTGTGGGGCAGTTGCCGAACAGCCCATTGGAAGGGAGATAGCCATGAATCTATTGGTCATTGGTGGCGGCGGACGTGAGCATGCATTAGTGTCTAAATTAAAAGAAAATAGAGATGTAGAAAAGATATTCTGTATCCCTGGCAATCCAGGTATTGCAAAAATCGCCGAGTGTGTAGAACTTGATATCATGGATAATGCTGCTCTTGTGGTATTTGCTAAAGAGCAGAAGGTTACGCTCACCGTAGTAGGTCCTGAAATTCCTTTATCAAATGGTATCGTAGATGTTTTTCAGGCAAATGGTCTTGCCTGTTTTGGACCTACCCAGGCTGCCGCCCAGATTGAAAGCTCAAAAACTTTTGCTAAAAATTTAATGGAAAAGTATAATATCCCTACTGCTAAATATGCTGTATTTACTCAGGCTGATATGGCAAAGGCATACATAAACTCCCAGGGAGCGCCTGTAGTCGTAAAGGCTGATGGATTGGCAGCTGGTAAAGGCGTTGTGGTTGCAATGACCATTGATGAAGCTCTAGCAGCGGTTGATATGATGATGTGTGACGGAGCTTTTGGTCAAGCAGGCAGTCAGGTCGTCATAGAGGAATTCTTAGTGGGTGAGGAAGCTTCTATATTAGCTTTTACTGATGGGAAGACGATCATCCCTATGGTAGCAGCTCAAGATCATAAGCGAGTCTTTGATCATGATCAGGGACCTAATACAGGAGGGATGGGAGCCTATGCACCTGCTCCGATTATTACCCCAGCGATCAGTGCCCAGGTCCTGAAAGAGATTTTTCAGCCTACAATTGCTGCCATGGAAAGTGAAGGATGTTCCTATTGTGGATGCTTGTATTTAGGGTTGATTATGACTGCAGATGGTCCTAAGGTCATTGAATTTAATGCTCGTTTTGGTGATCCTGAAACTCAAGTCGTACTACCTTTGCTAGATAGCGATTTAGTGACGATTATGAAAGCTTGCATAGAGGGTACATTGGCAGGTACTTCTGTTAATTGGAAGGATGAGGCTGCTGTATGTGTAGTGTTAGCGGCGGGAGGATATCCTGAAGAATATGCTAAGGGCGATATCATTAGTGGTATCGACAAAGCGGAAGAACAAGGTGCCTATGTATTTCATGCTGGCACTGCTGGCTGCGAAGGACAGGTGTTAACGAATGGTGGACGTGTACTTGGTGTAACAGCTACAGACTCTGCCATTAAGCAAGCAGTGGACAAGGCATATCAGGCAATTGGATCTATAAAATTTAAAGGAATGCATTATCGAAAAGATATTGCATTCCGGGCGATAAAGAAAAACGCTGACGCGTCTTTTAAAAACATATAAAATAGAAAAAGGGACCACAGAGAAAAGAGAGATAGGATAAAAATAAAGCATTTTGAACCACGAAGATGCGAAGACTATGAAGAATATATACAGTAAAAAAGTAGGCAGGGATTTCCTTGTCTACTTTTTTACTATATCATCATTTGCAAATCACTACCGTATAATCCTGCTATCGGTAAAGATATCGGTTTCCGTCTGTAGAACGAGTGGAAAATTCTGAAATGACAGCACCTAACCTGCCGGATTGGAACCAATGCAGGGTATCAGGGTAGATTGTATATTGTTCTCCAGGAGTCAGAATAATCTCTTTCCAAACGGTATAGTATTGCTCTGAGCCGCAAGGTGGATTACAGTGAGGACGTTCTATTTTTTCTCCTTCCACATATAGATATACTGTGCCATATCTGCATCTAAAAGTTTCTTCTTTTCCCGCTAGTTCCTTTCTTGTAGGATGCTTATGTTCAGGACAAGTCTGATAAGGCATAAGTACCATTTCTTTAGCGCAAACGCTGTCAGTATTTACATAGGTTATTAATTGTAATCCCGTATTATAAATATCATTCAGACCAAAGTCAGCGATCTCAATACGAATTTTTTCTTCATTGGTTATGGCAATACCGACCCTTTCATAGTACATAAGGATTTTTTGAGCTATAGACTCATACTCTGATTTATTTATCATGATAATTACTCCTATTTTCCATAAATATGATGATTTCTTCTTTGCTTTTAATGCCGCTAGATGCTCCCAGTGCTGTTACGCAATGGGCACCGACTGCATTGGCAAATTCAGCACAGCGTTTCAAATCCCACTTATTGGCGAGCCCTGCTATAAAGCCTGCGACAAATGAATCCCCAGCACCATTGGTATCAATCGCATTGACTCCAAATGCTGGCAAGTAATGCTTTTCCGTGCTGTTTTCCATGTAGCATCCTTTGGCGCCACACTTAATAACGACATTTTGAGTGCCAGCCGTTAAAAAGACTTTAGCCATATCTTCTACGTTGTCCTTGCCACTCAGCATTTGCGCTTCTTCGATACTTGGTATGAATAAGTCGAGGTATGGAAGACAAGGACCGATAGCTGACATCCATTTTTCTGATGCATCCCATGCCGTATCTAGTATTGTATATTTGCCAAATTCCTGAGCTCTTTTTAATAATTTGGCAGTTGGCTCGCCGTCTAAGGTCGGCATTAATAAAGAGCCCGCAATAAATAAAATTTCACACCTTTCAATTACCGAGAAATCAATATCCGCTTCTGCGAGGATACCATTCGCCCCGGGATAATAAAGGAAGCTTCTTTCGCCATCTGGATCTGAAAATACCATTGAGGTAGAGGTACTGATCTGTTCTGTATGTTTTACACCCGTAATATCCACATTTTCTGCTTTTAGTCGATTGAGGATAAAGGAGCCAAGGGCATCACTGCCGATAAGACCGATAACACCTACATCTTCACCAAGTCTCGCTAAATCAATTGCCGTATTCGTTGCGCATCCCCCAGTGTGAAGCTCCATTGTATCCACATTCGTGAGCTTACCCTTTGATGGAAATTGGGCTACAGGCTTTGCAATGAGATCGGCAACCAGTATTCCCAAACAGACAACCTTACTCATGATTCACCTCCACGATTAAAATGTAGTTAGTAGTTATGCTTTATCATTGCTCATAAAGATTTGCAGATGTTTTGTTACAGCTTCATATGTACCTTCTATTGCCAAATCCATGATTGAAAAATAAGGGGGGGATTGATGAGTAGCGCAAAAAGTTTTAATTTTTTTGCTAGACGATAGTAAAAGAGCAGTTCCTATGTTTATTTTATGTATACCTGATTGTATGCATGTTTTAAAATCCATAGGACTAATTCCAGAGCCTCCGTGGAGTACAAGGGGGGTATCTATACATTCTCTTAATTTCGTAAGAGTGTCAAATCTTAACCGAGGCTCTTCTACATATTGTCCGTGAAGATTGCCAATGGATACCGCCAAAGCGTCAACTAAGGTTCTAATGGTAAAGATTCTCGCTTCTTCTACGTCGGTGAGGTGGGCATCAATGTTTTTATTGCCACTCTCGGCTCCGCCTACCTGCCCTAATTCAGCTTCAACTGTCACGCCGAAGGATTTTCCTAATGTAACTACTTCTTTCGTCAATTTTATATTATCTTCCAGTGTATAATTTGCCCCATCAAACATGACGGAGGTGAAGCCATTTTTGATTGCCAGTGCTATGCTTTCAAAGCTTGTGCCATGATCGAAATGTACGCAGACGGGTACTTTTGCTCTATGGGCGGCCTGAATCATTATAGGAGCCATATATTCAATCGGAGCGAAAGGAATATGTACCTCTGCCAATTGTAATATGACAGGAGAGTTTAAGGATTCGGCTGCTCGAATTACACCTCTTATGGTTTCGAGATTTACTACATTAAACGCACCAACGGCATAACTTCTTGCTTTAGCATCTTCCAGAAGTGGCTCTAAAGTTGTTAATGACATGTTTTTATCCCCCTCATTTTAATCGGTCATCAATTACAGAAAATATGCATGTAAGACTTTTGGAGAATATTACAATATGTATTATAGAATTTGGTTAAATAGAAAACATCTGTATTCTGTCATAAGTAGCCAGTTACATTTGTCATTTTATTATTATCAGAAAATTTAGATTAAAGGTAGTGCTATTGACAAACGTCTGCTGCATCTTTCCTCAATCACGTTCTACAAAGGTTGGATAGGGGATAGAAATATGAATCATAAAAATGTATATGTAATCAGAATGATGATGTTTTTTGTAAATTTTATCGTGATATTATTTATGTCAATTATTATTTATGAGACTACGGAACTTATTTGTGATCATTCTATGGCAAGAGATTTTTTGGAAAATATAAAATTTATTCCGACGACTCCCTGGAAGGTCCCTGTGTTTTCTCTTGTTCTTCTTGCCGCGCTGATTCTAGGTGTTGGTATACGAGAAAAATTTGGGGAATATTTAAGACCGGTACTCTATTTATTTTCCATTATAGACATCATGCTTTGTATTGCTATCATGTATTATTTGAATATGAGCTATAAGGGAGTAATGCTGCTACCCATTGCTAATATTGTAGTTTATATAGAAGGAAATAAGAAAAAATACATGTTTTTAGTTGTATCGATACTGGTTTATATACTGTTTGATTACGATATCTTTTCTATAAAATTCAATCTGTTTTCGATCAATGACTATATACAGCACTATACTTTTACACAGCGCCTTTATATTTTTGGTATTCGCAATGTTTTGTTCTCTTTAAATGATGTTCTTTTCATTTTTTTTATGATGATTGTGATTCAAAATCAGGTAGATGAGAGGGTAAGATTGAAAGATTTATACGATACTCTCTATCAAGCAGCCGAAGAGTCGAAAATTTCTACGATACAGTTGCAGGAATATAGCAGAAAATCGGAGGATAATTCTTAATATATTAAGGCAAGTATCTACCAATGCGAACCTTGCTTTAGGCATGACACTTGTCATTATCATTTGCGGTATTGATCTTTCGGTAGGTTCGATCGTAGCACTATCGGGAACTGTTACAGGCGGACTCATCGCATTTAGCAATGTTCCTATACCTGCAGCTGTATTTGCCGGGATTTTAGTAGGAACTCTTGCAGGAGTATTTAATGGTGTGATGGTGGCATACACAGGTATACCATCTTTTATCGTGACCCTTGCCATGTTAAATATAGCCCGTGGTGCCGCCTACGTATATACAGGTGGTCAGCCAATACGTGTCATGAATGAGATTTCAATGTAATTGGTGCTGGCTATTTAGGGGCGATCCCTCTGCCCGTCATTTATTCTTTTATCTTTTTGCTGCTTACAGCGATTATTTTAAATAAGACAAAACTTGGTCGACATATTTATGCAGTAGGCGGAAACAAAGAGGCTGCCAGATTTACAGGTATTAAGATTAAGAGGATTGAAATATTTGTATACACTTTCTCGGGTTTCTTAGCAGCTTTTTCTGGCGTTGTGCTAGCGGCTCGTATGTTTTCCGGACAGCCTACAGTAGGAAATGGCTTTGAACTGGATGCCATTGCGGCAGTTGTACTTGGCGGTACGAGCATGACAGGGGGAATCGGGAAAATCGGCGGTACCTTAATTGGGGTGCTTGTTATTGGTGTTCTTAACAACGGACTGAATCTGCTGAATATTAATTCCTTCTGGCAGTTGATTATTAAAGGTATCGTGATTTTGGCAGCTGTCTACGTTGATATGATGAAAAAGAGAAAAGAAGCACAGGTATAAATATATTGACGCCAGAGAAGTTAAAAAATATATTGCTAACTGTACTATTTCGTGATATATTTATAAATAATTTAATACGATAAACTCTTATCAAGAGTGGTCGAGGGACTGGCCCGATGACACCCGGCAACCGGCAGCAATGCAGAGGTGCTAATTCCAGCAGGATTTATCCTGACAGATGAGAGAGGACTAAAATGTTATTTAAGTCCCCTTTCAGATGAAATGGGAGATTTAAATAACATTTTTTGCATATTAAGGGAGGAAATCAAATGGCGCGGAGTAATCGTCTTGCAGTTGCTGCAATTGAAGATAGAAAAGAGATAGTAATACCACCAAGGAAAATAAGAGCAGTCCCCCAGGGAAATGAAGAGATTGTTATTACTATAAGAAATGGTGTTGTAGTTAAATTTGTACCGAATATTTACTATCCTTCCTTGGAAGGTGTCGATGGGGATGGAATATAAGGTGTCAAATTTTATTGGCAGGAAGGAAAGTGCCATGGTATATTAGAAGTAATTAAGGGCATATGAAATTTCTTATAAACTGGAGTACAAAGGAGAATCACCGTGGGAAATAGTACTGAAAAAATGGAGAAACTGAATAATTTATTAACTGGACTGGGGAGTATTGTCGTAGCTTTTTCAGGAGGGGTGGATAGTAGCTTTTTAGCAGCAGCAGCAGTAAGAGCTGTTGGAGACAAGGCCATAGCCATCACTGCTTTTTCTGAGACATTGCCGGAGAGTGAAAAAAAAGAAGCAATTGAAATTGCAAAGGAAATTGGTATTAAACACATACTTTTAAATATTAGCGAATTAAATAGTCCCGATTTTGTCGAGAATAATAATCAACGCTGTTATTACTGTAAACAAGAACGATTTTCAGTATTAGTCAATTGGGCCAAAGAAAATAATTATAATTGGGTATTGGATGGATCGAATGTAGACGATTTATCCGATTATCGCCCTGGGATTAAAGCGGTGGAAGAACTAGAACATGTAAGGAGCCCTTTGGTTGAAGCTGGTTTAACGAAAAAGGATATTAGGGAAATATCTAAGAAATGGAACTTGCAGACTTGGAATAAATTAAGTGCTGCTTGCCTTTCTTCAAGGGTGGTTTATGGACTTTCGATTACAGCGGAGAGACTTAACCAAATCGAAAAAGCCGAAGCATTAGTAAAAGAGTTTTGTCCAGGACAAGTTCGAGTACGCCACCATGGAGATATTGCCCGCATTGAAGTGGCGCCAGAAAATATTGGACGAATCACGGTTCCAGAGGTAGCAAAGCAAATTGAGCAAGGACTTAAAAAAATTGGCTTTACATATGTCGCTGTTGATTTGTCGGGATATCGAAGCGGCAGTATGAATGAAGTTTTAGTTTAATAATAAGGTACATGGTATTATCTTGATAATAGGCAGGAGAAAATTTCCTGCCTATTTTTTTATTCCTTTTTGAAAACAGATTTAAACAGTAACACTATTAGTTCCTTACTCATACAGTATAGTAAGAATTAAATTAAATAGTATTACCGCATAGGAGGTATATAGTGTATGAGCATTTTTACAGAATTACGGAATCAATCACTCGTTAGAGAACTAGAACGGGAATTAAATACGGATGTAGTCTTGTTTGGTTTTGATGGATTCGCATATTTCGGTAATCTGCAGGCCGTAGATGATTGTCGTATTGCCATTCTTTCTCCAGCGATAGAAGCCAAGTGCAATGCTGTAGAAATTCTAAGTCCGGGGGGAGAAATCTTACATGTGGATTTCACACGCGTTGATTTATGGAACATAGTTGCCAAAGGAACAGCTATAGTAAGAGATCCTTTTGAAAACTTAGACGCTTCTTTAGAATCAGCTAGAACTGATTTCGAAGAAGCAACAGAACGGACGGAAAGTCGTCATTTAGTTAGAGTATTATGCCGCATGGTTGGTGATTCTGTTGTATTAACAACTCTTGGTGGCTTCTCCATCGAAGGAACTCTTATTGCTATTGACGATTGCTTAGCAATTCTCTCAAATACAGATATCTTTGTTCCTGGTAGCAGTACTCCGATCTCAGATAGAAGGATTAGATCAGCTGTGGTAAATCTAGAAGCTTTAACTTCCGTTTCTGGAGTTTGTTGTTGTTGAAATTTTTTATTTAACTATGAAAAGACTCGGCAGAGGTTTCTTACCGGGTCTTTTTTAGTTAGCATTATTTTGAGAGAAGGTAGATGGTATGCTCATTGCTATGAAACATTTTGGGAATGTCGGAGTGGGAGTTACTTCACCTCAATTATTTCGTGCTAATGACAGAAATTTTTATGTAGTCAAATTGCAAAATAATCGACTAGGTTCTAAGGTATTGGTAAATGAATTTTTAGCAGCAAAGTTGGGTGAAATCATGGGATTATGTTTTCCTGTAAGTTCGAGTATTGAAATTGGGGAAGAAACTATACAGCAAAGTCCGCAGCTACAAGCATTAGGAATAGTTGCGGGGCAGCATTTTGCCTCACGGTACCTAAATCATACAGAATATGTGGGAAAAAATAATTTGTTTAAGGCTGATAATATCACTGAAATGGCTGGAATTTTATTATTTGATTATATGTTTCATAATGCTGATCGTACAAATAATAAAAAAAATCTCTTGTTGCGTAAGGACGAAGCTGGATGCAGAATATATGCGATTGATAATTCTCATTTATTTAGAACTGCCAGATGGACGATTGCCCATCTGAATAGTATTAGTAGAATCATCAAACCATATTATCGTTATTCCTATGGATTATTGCTTAGAGATTGGCTTTCTCCTCCTCATTTTCTTCCCTACGTGAAAAAAGTAAAAGAGATGAGTTGTGAATCCATTCATGAGCTAGTTGCAAAAATTCCAGAAGAATGGTTGTCGGATGATGCTGAACGTCAAGCATTGATAGATTATATTATTTTACGCAGAGATATGGTAGAGGATATTGGAGAAGTATTGTACAAACATATCCCAATGTCAAGGGGCGGATATCAATGGTGGTATAGTACTACAAAATCTCTTATAAGAAAAAATAAGTGAGGCCCAAAGGGGCTTTTAGCTCTTAGTATCACTTTGGCGAGGATTTTTCTTGTGAATTTAAATTTTCCTTAATGAGTAGTGCATTTTTGGTCATTTTTTCGAGAAGTATATATGTCATTTGTATTTCTTCTGGTGTAAAACCTTGGGTAAGAGACGTAGTCCATTGTGTAAGTGTGGATTCAAGAATCGGCTGAAATGACCGACCTTTTTCGGTTAGATATACTTGGTTGGCACGTCGATCGAGTCTATCAACATGCCGTTCAATATATCCTAGTGATTCTAATTTCATAATCGCGCGAGCAATGGTTGTTTTGTCAATTGCTACATGCTTGCTGATTGTATCTTGAGTAATGCCTTCTTGCTGATAAAGAAAAGTGAGGCAAGCGTAGTATCCATTACCGCTTCCTAGACTGTAGGTTCCTAAATGATGATCAAAAAAAGATTGTCCAATTCTATATAAACCAGAGATCCATTTTCCAATGTAGGGTATTTTCTGCATGCTGGTCCTCCTTAAAAGACAGTTATATTATATATAATAGCGACATTAGGAATGAGAGAGCAACTATAATTTGAAATTTCTTTGTAAAGATGATGCATAAAAACAAATTTGGATATTGATTGTTAGTCTGTCAGTAATGGAATATGCTATTTCTTTATAAAGATAGTAAGAATGTGATTTCGTGGAAAAATTAACTATGAAATTTTTAAAAAATAGATTGAAGATTAAGTTTATTTGTAATATAATAAACTTAAATCAAGAAAGGAGGATAAAAAAGTAAAAAGTACGAAGGAAGAAAAATGAGATTGGAATGGGGTGGTTCGATTACAGCAGTTAATGAAGGGTGAACCACAATTATATATATAGTCAGTTACGATAATACGAAAGAGTACAACTAACGTTGTACTGGGAACAGAGCAGCGCTACATTGCTCTTCCCATTACGATAGTAAATGTAACGACGATAAAAAGAGGAAGCTTTGCGCTTCCTCTTTTTCATTTATGCTTGATGGCTGTCTTGTTCTTTCTTAATAATAGTATCCAGAGCTGCGGCGGCTTTTGTAATCACATATTTGCATTTGATGTCTTCCCTGCGATAGTGATCTTTTAAAGGAGTGCAGTCAATATCACCCATTTGTTTCTGATAGGTGTCAAATAATTCTTGTGTTAAGATTTTAATTTTGTCACTTTCGTGGGCCCTGTCTTTAACAAACAAGATACCTAATACCATAATAGCTGCTGTCAGAGCTCCGCATACACTGCCAATGGTCATCCCTCCGCCAAAGCCTGATGCAATTCGCAAAGCTTGGCGAGTCAAACCTAATTGATACACTTCATTAGCACCATATAGTATTTTTTCAGCACAGTTAAGATCTTCTGGTTCTCCATAGCCTTGTTCAATCAAAGTACTCAACATAATCCATTTCCCTCCAGTGATGTGGTTTTAAATAAGATTGAGTGATTCGGGATGGAGTACTCCATCCCAGTCATGTTTTTAGATGGGCTAAGATACTCTTTATAATATAGTAAAAGATACTTATATTATAAAGAGTATCTTTCCAAAGAGCCAAGACATTTCTTTTTTATGTTGGCAGCTTTATGAAAAACAGTAGATGTAAGTGGATATAACAGCAGGTTCATTTTTTCTACTCGCTATTCCTTCTATTTATGTTATAATAATCAAATAATTATAAAGCATTATAAGATGATTCGATATGTATCTTGGAAAAAAACAATCAGCCTTGTGCAGAAGAATCATGAATATTATTTCTTAAAGAAGGGGAAGCTTACCCCAAAATGTATTGGAGGAAGAAGAAATGGATACAACAAGAGAAAAGGCGTGGAGTATTTTAACGCAGCATGTTCAAGAAAAACCGCTATTAAATCATTGTTTAGCAGTAGAAGCTGCTATGCGTGCTTATGCTGCAAAATATGGTGAAGATGTAGAGTACTGGGGAGCTGTAGGATTGCTCCATGATGTTGATTTTGAGAAATATCCTGAAGAGCATCCAGGCAACACCGGAAATATGCTAAAGCCTCACGGCTATACAGATCAATTTATCATCGATATAGAATCTCATGCTAGGGACTGGGCACCAGAAAGAAGCTTATTGCAAAAGGTGTTGCTTGGAGTCGATGAACTTACTGGTTTTATTATTGCATGTGCTTTGGTACGTCCCGATAAAAGTATCGCAAATTTGCAAGTAAAATCCGTTATGAAGAAAATGAAGGATAAAGCATTTGCCAGGGCAGTTAACCGTGAAACCATTGTACAAGGTGCTCAAATGTTAGAAATCGAGCTGCAGGAGCATATTGAGTTTGTTGCAGCAGCATTAGCAAAAGATTTTTCCATGTCATAGTAGTAAAAGGTTTACCTCTTTAATAAGGGAAGAGGCAAACCTTTTATTACTATATGCAATGTATTAAAAACTTGCGTATTGATTATTGGTCTGCCAGGAATGGAATAGTGATTCATATATAATGAACTAAGTCTTTAAAGTTTTGATAATTACGGAAAGTCGATACAGTCCTTCTTTCAATTCAGATAATGAGGCATAGGAATAGGATAGGCGAAGATGGCGGTTTGATAAATAGTCATATATACTTCCAGGATGGATTAAAAGACCTTCATTCAAGGCAAGGTTAAAAAGCTTTTGCATGGAAAGGGGATGGGTCAAGCTAAGCCAAATATAAAAGCCACCTGTCGGAACTTGCCAAGTTGCAATATCTGCAAAATGGGTTTGCAAACTTTTGCAAGCTGCTTCGCGACGAATACGCAGTGCCTTTCGTACTTCTTCTAGATGTTGTTGGTACAGTCCGCTGGCAAACCATTCAGCAGCAGTCCATTGGGATAAGGAGCTTGATCCATAATCATTTTGCATTTTTACATCTGCTAACCGTTCAATAACTGGCTCAGGTCCAACAATCCAACCAATTCGTAGTCCTGGGCTGAGTGATTTTGAAAGACTGCCAATGTAGAGCACAAGTCCTTCTCTTTCAAGAGCCTTTAAAGGTATAGGTGGAGGTGAATCGAGCCAAAGTTCCCGATATACATCGTCTTCAATAACGGGTAATTGTTCTTGTTGGCACAAATGGATAAGGTCTCTGCGTCTTTGCTTTGACATTTCGATACCTGTAGGGTTGTGAAAACAAGGAATGGTATATAGTAAATTTGAATTTTTATGTTGTTTTTGAAATGCAATAGGAGCCAGTTCAATCCCTTCTTTATCAAGAGGAATACCAGAAAATTGCATATTCATGGATTGGAACAATTTGAGGGAAAAAAGATAGGAGGGCTTTTCAAGCAAAATAGTAGAGTCTTTTGGCAGTAAGCTTGAACATATGAGTTGCAAAGCTTGCAATGCGCCTGATACGATCATAATGGATGATACAGAGGTATCAATTCCTAAAGAGCGTAAGTAAATACGGATTTGTTGCCGGAGAAAAAGCAATCCTTTGGGTTCTTCATAACCTAAAGAATTAATACGTTCTGGTAAATTTTGCAATATCGAGCTCATCATGTCCCGAGGAAAAAATTCTGGAGAGAGCTCCCCAGTGCCTAAACGGATCATATTAGGTTTGAACTCTGCCTGATTGATTTCTTGAATGATTTGAAGGTTAGGAAGGTAGAGACCCTTATCTAGGTAAGAATTCCAATTCACAGTTGGAGTAGATGCTAACACTGACCAGGTATTGTTGGCTACCCAAGTGCCGCTTCCTGCTCTCGTTTCCAATAGTCCGTCGGCGATTAATTCATCCAGTGCAATGGTCAGGGTACTGCGATTTACTTGAAGAATATGAGCGAGTCTGCGTTGAGGAGGTAATTTACTATGGATTGGCCATTCGCCAAGAGTGATTTTGTTTTTTATATACTCTGTGATTTGTCGATATAAGGGCATGGAATCTTTATGATTAGGTGCCCAGTCAATCGTTAACATAATTTTCTCCTTACTGGCTGTTTTTTTGATTATAACAAATTGGTTGGGATAAAAACAAGCCAATTGGCTGAAGACATTTCAGTTTGATTTCACTATACTGAAGAAAAACGGTATAGGAGCGAGATTAATGCAAGCTTTTTTTCATGGAATGATTCTAGCTATGGGACTCATATTGCCTTTAGGAGTTCAAAACTTATTTGTCTTTACACAAGGAGCAAGCCAGCCAACCTTTTTACGAGCATTGCCTGTGGTCATTACAGCCTCCCTATGTGATACTTTATTGATTGTATTAGCAGTTCAGGGAGTTTCATTGTTTATTGCGAGTTTTGCCTGGATTAAGATCCTTTTCCTGATGATTGGAGTTGGTTTTTTGGCATATATGGGCTGGTTGACATGGAATAGCACGTGGGCAGGAAATGATACTGGTGCAGGAAAGGGGCTTGGCGTCAAACAGCAGATTGTTTTTGCTGTTACAGTGTCTTTGTTCAATCCTCATGCTGTACTTGATACAATTGGTGTTATTGGAACAAGTGCGATTCATTATACAGGAAATGAAAAAATAGTATTTACTATGGCTTGTATTCTTGTATCTTGGTGCTGGTTTTTTCTTCTAGCTGTTGTTGGATGGAATGTGGGAAAGAAAAAGAGCTTTACCCAGCTATTTGGATATATCAATAAGGTATCGGCGATTTTTATGTGGTTATCTGCTGCGTATATGATTTACAATAGTGTTTTGTAAAAAGGATAATCGAAAAGAAGAAGAGAAATAAAAAGAAATAGTAAAATAAGCGTTCATCCCAATATATAGAAAGGTGACAGTACTTATGAGATTAATTGCAACAGATTTAGATGGAACTTTATTAAATGAGGAACATGAAGTAAGTAAAGAAAATATAAAAGCGATCCAGCGTGCGCAAGAGCAGGGGATTGAAGTAATTGTTGCAACAGGCAGGACCTATTTTGATGCTGTTTCTATTTGTAAGAAATTTGGATTGAATACCTATTTGATATCCTATAATGGTGCAGCGATTCATGATAAAATCGGTCAAGAAATTTCATCCTTAACAATGGGGCGGGATGACGTGAGATACATGGTAAACTGGTTGGAGGAAAGAGATTATTATTATGAAGTTTCCACCAATAAGAAAATTTACATTTCTTCTCATGCGAAAGAAATATTGCAGAGGGAGGCGGAGGGGTTAAGAGGCACAGCCTTTGAAGTGGATTCCACTTATTTTGAAGAAATAGTAGAGCAGATCTTCAGTCAAAGCGGTATGACTCCTGTGAAAAACTATGAGGAGGCTATGGATGCTGAGGAAGCGCTTTATAAGGTTTTTTGCTTTTCTTTTGATGATAAAAAAAGGAAAATTGCGATTGATAACTTTGCTGGAATGAAGCAGTTTTTAATGACATCATCCATGACTAATAATTTTGAGTTGGGGAATAAGGATGCCTCTAAAGGCAATGCATTAAAAATAGTGGCAGATCGTTTAGGAATTTCCCTGGATAAGGCGATGGCAATTGGGGATAACTACAATGATGTTTCTATGATGGAGATTGTTGGATTTAGTGTAGCTATGGGAACGGCAAAAGAGGATATCAAAAAATTATGCAGTTTTGTGACCTATGGCAATGATAAACACGGTGTTGCCCATGCAATCGAACAATTTATGTCCATATAAGGTGAAATAGTGTTATTTTAGCGGCTTCTCGGAAAGTCTTATTTAGGACGGCAAAGGATGAACATAACTAACGATTCAGTGCTTTACTGAACCTACTCTTATAGTTATGCCCATCCTTTGCCTGCTTGTGTTGTGTATGGTTGTTTTTGAGAGTACACTTTTAATCATAGGAGGTCGGTTGAACATGAAAAAATCTCCCGTATTATTTTTAGGTCACGGTTCACCCATGAATATCATCCTTGAGAATGAGTATACAGCTAGTTTAGCGCAGTTGGGACAGTCTCTTCCTAGACCAAAAGCTATTTTAGTCGTATCAGCTCATTGGCTTACAAAAGGTACCTATATTACAACCAATAAACAGCCAGAAACAATTTATGATTTTTATGGTTTTCCTCAGGAATTGTACGATATTCATTATGCATGTCCAGGGGCTACGAAAAAGTTAGAAGAGGTAGCATCTATCTTTGAGAATGCCTCTGTTCAATATGACGAGCAACGTGGATTAGATCATGCGGCATGGTCTGTTTTAAAGCATATGTATCCAAAAGCGGATATACCTGTAATGGCAATGAGTCTCGACCATCAAAAGACACCCCAGGAGCATTATGAATTAGCCAAAAAACTGGCTCCTTTACGGGAACATGACATCCTTATAATTGGTAGTGGCAATATCGTACACAATTTGCGTTTGATTGATTGGGATATGGAGGCCAAAGCTTTTGACTGGGCTGTACATTTTGATAATATAGTCAAAGAACATTTAGTAGCTGGCAATCATCAGTCGTTGATCGAATATGAAAAACTGGGTAAAGAAGCCTTATTGTCCGTACCTACCAATGATCATTATTTGCCTTTCTTATATGCTGCAGCATTACAAGATACGGATGACGAGCTTGCTTTTACCTATGAAGGTTTTCAGAATGCATCCATGTCTATGCGCTGCCTTTCTTTTGGGGTGTAATCAGAATTACATTGACAATTTCATGTTTGAACGGCTTTTCGGCACAATGGCAATGGACGTGGTACTTGTTATTATGCTAGGAGGATTTTCTCCCATATATTTGCTTGTATACCTTTCTGATCTAACCGGATATAAAGGCTCCGTTATAAATCTGTTATATTTGGTTGGTGAAGTCGATGATGTTGATTGGCCAATTTTTCTTGTTCTAAGAACATTTTGTAGTGCTTTTTCGGTGAGAGCCCAAAGGATTTTTTAAAAGACCTTACAAAGTTTGAATAATCACCAAAGCCGCATTCAATACACGTTGTGGTAATAGACTTGCCTCTTTTAATTAGAGCATTTGCTGCGATTAACCTTTTTTGTAAAATATAATTGTGGACAGTATAACCTGTTTGTTGTTTAAATTTACGCATTAAATAGTATTTACTCAGATAAAAAATAGAAGCTAGATTGTCCATGGATAAATCTTCTTTAAGATTAGTATTGATATACTCTAATATGCGCCCTATGGTTTCATCGTATTCAATGTCTGGATACTCAGTGTCAATGTCAATACCCAAATACAGTCTGTTTAGCTGAACAATATATTGCAAAAATAATGAGTTCTTTAGCACTTTACTACCAAATTCGTGGCTTTTGCAAGAGTCCTCCAATTGAGATAGAATCCCTTTTATCCCAATGAGTAAATCAGGTGCTAACCGTAGTAAATTTAATTTTTTTTCAGTAGCTAATTCAAAGCATTTTTGCAAATTGCATTCACTATCACTATGTTGTAATAGAAAAGCTGAATTCACCCAAATCACAATGCGCTCGTAGGTTTCACCTTGATCAATCATCGGCTTATGAATCTCATTGTTGTTTACTAAGAGAATATCCCAAGGCTTTAATTTGTATGTCTTACCTTCAATTAAGTAGGTTACTTTGCCAGATATAAAAATAATAATTTTATTGAAATCATGGTAATGAAATTCGAACTGGATATTCTTGTTATCTTTCAAATGGAAAAATTGAAAATCTTTATCCAAATAACCCCTTTTATAATGTATCTCCTTACTTTCCATAGCCATAAAGAGCATCCTTCCTTCTGTGTAGTGTTTGTGATACTATTGTACAGCATTTTTTACAATAATATGAGCATTTTTAGCAATCATTATAGTGAAAAATATTACTATACTAAGGAGAAAGAATAGTTAGGAGCTGAAAAAATGATGAAAATCACTGTGGCGTTACTGTTTGGGGGCAAATCAACAGAACATGAAGTTTCTTTGCAGTCGGCCAAAAACATTATAAATGCAATTGATAAGGAAAAATACGAACTTACTTTAATCGGAATTGATAAAAGAGGGCAATGGTTCTTATGTGATCAAGAGGATTTCTTGATCAATGGGGATAGCCCTAAAGACATTATGTTAAAGCACAAAGGCTTAGCTGTTGCTTTTCAGATGGGCAAGGACTCAGAACAGCTTATCTGTTTTGCAGAAAAAACATTTACGAAAAGTATTGACGTAGTCTTTCCCATTCTCCATGGGACATATGGAGAGGATGGTACCGTGCAAGGATTGCTAACCCTAGCCAATATACCTTTTGTGGGACCAAGTCCTTTAGGATCAGGAATTGGGATGGATAAAGATGTTGCCAAACGTCTTCTTAGAGATGCTGGTATTCCAGTGGCGAAGAGTTTGACATATCATCAGTGGGAACAGCCTGGGATAAACTTTGAAGCTGTGGTGGAGCAGCTAGGACTGCCAGTTTTCGTAAAACCCGCTAGTCTTGGTTCATCAGTGGGGATTAGTAAAGTGAAACAGCAAGACGAACTTTTTGCGGCGATAAAAGAAGCCTTTGCCTTTGACCACAAAATTATAATAGAAGAGTGTATTGAAGGGCAAGAAATTGAATGTGCCATATTGGGCAATGAAATTCCGATTGCTTCTGCAGTGGGCGCTATTATTCCCCAGCAAGAGTTTTATTCTTATGCTGCAAAATATATTGACGATCAAGGAGCTGCGATTCAAATTCCTGCAGATATTCCAAAAGAAATAGCTGCATTGGTACAAGAGCTAGCAATCAAAGCCTTTCAGGTATTGTGTTGTGAAGGGATGGCTCGTGTTGATTTTTTCTTAACGAAAGAACATAACGTCTTGATCAATGAGATTAATACGATTCCAGGTTTTACAAAAATAAGTATGTATCCTAAGTTATGGGGAATTAGCGGTATTTCTTATACTGATCTGATCGATCGATTAATTCAATTGGCTTTGGAAAGAAATATAAAAGATAAAAGCATCAGAAAATCCTATTAATTATTTTTTTGTCATATATAATAAGCAGTCAGGATACATAAATCATCCTGACTGCTTTTATTACAAATAGTATATTATTTGATGATCATTACTGGGACAGGAGAAGATTGCGATACATTATTACTAATACTTCCTAGAAAGAATTCGCTAATGCCACTCAAGCCTCTGGAGCCAATTACAATTAAATCATAGGCATTATTTGATGCCAAAGATATTATGCGTTCCGCTGGATGACCAAACTCTAAGTTTGTTTCGAATGTAGGGTAGTCACCAATCCGCTCTTTTGCTAATTCAATGATTTTGTAACCTGTTGCTTCTACCTCTTGAATATTAAGTGAAATAAAAGGAATTTCTCCATTGATTCCAACTGTTGGTAGTGTATAATGAGCTTGAACAACATGAACAATAGTGATGGTACTATGAAACTTTTCTCCTAAGGCAGTGGCGTATTCCAAGGCACGCCAAGCGGCTTCAGAGCCATCAACAGGAACTAAAATTTGATTAAACATCACTACACCCCCATTTATTGTTAAGATAAGAGTGATTCTTAGCTTATCTATAGTGTAACATAAAGAAGAGGAAAGTGATATGAAAAAGTCCGATAATTTAGTTAAAAGGTAAAATAGAAGATAAGAGGGAATATTATAAATTACAACATTGAATGAAAGGGTGTGGCCTGTGGAATATACAGGGCTGATCATTAGTATACTATGTGTTCTCTTCATCTTAGCTGGAGTTGTCATGACCATAATGGGGTTGCCTGGAAATACCTTGATTTTATTGACGGGGCTGGCATATGGCTATTATGATCATTTTGATAGGATGGATTATGCTGTTTTGGTGATTGTATTTGGTATTTTTATTATTGGAGAGATTATTGAATTTGTGGCAGGGTTAATTGGTGCAAAAAAAGAAAAAGCATCGAAAAGGGCAATGCTCGCTCCCTTTATCGGCACGATTGTGGGAGGGATAGGGGGAACGGCCTTATTGCCGATTATCGGTTCTTTGTTAGGAGCTTTATTAGGGGCGTTTATTGTTACTGTGCTAGCAGAGTATAGTAAAACCAAAGATTTAACACAAGCTAAAAAAGTGGCTAAAAGTGTGGTAAAAGGACAAATTTTTGGTATTATTATTAAGTCTGCTACTGCAGTCGGCATGGCGATTCTATTAATTTATCAGCTAAAATGGCAGTAATCGAAATGAGTTTTCAGTTAATCTTGATGGCTGCCTTTGGCGCTTATAAATAATTGTCCTTTTGAATCAATGACTCCGTACATGACATGAGAGGCACTTTTAATATTTCGAGCTGACAATTGTTCTTCTAGCCAGGTATGAGTAAGATTTTGTTTCTGTAAATTTTCTTCGATAATCTCGCCGTCCATAATCAATTCTACAGGAAGCATAGGATCCGGGAGATGGATATTCATATCACTCTTAGTTAACGGCTGGAAACCTGATTTTTTAATAATACTCATTTCTCCTGTTGTTTCAAGAATTGCATACTGTACCTCACTTATATCGACAACATCTTTGCTTCGTAGTAAGGCATTCAGCTCGTCTAGATCAAAACGAAGAGATTTCATATTCTCTTTAATGATACGACCATTTTCAATTAAAATACTGGGTGAACCTTCAATCAGTGTTCGAAATGGTCGGCTTTTTAAAGCACAGAGGGAAATGATGTAAGTAAGTACTGCAAATAGGATTAGATCATAATAATTACTCCATATTTTATCGGGATCGGATGCAGCAATGGTAGCGGCAAGTGATCCGATCGTAATACCACTGACATATTCGTAAAAGGTTAGCTGTCCCACTTGGGTTTTGTCTAGTAGGCGGGTAAGAATCAATAAAGTAACAAAAATTAGAGTTGTTTGCCAAGTATCTCGTAAAAAATCATTCCAGTTCATTTGTTATCTCCCTCTTATTAACCAAATTTCTAGTACTTCATCTGTACTAAAGTAACAGAGCTTTTAGTGCAGATGAAGTGCTAGATATCTATCCGATGAGCAAACTATTCTAGGCGTTTATCTTTGCAATAGTAGTAAGATCTTACGAAAGTTAAAATTTCACCAGAATTAGGTCTTTATTATAGAGTAGACCAATTGTGAAAAATATATTAATATTTTTTTAGGAGTGATCATATTGTTTTCCATTGTTTCCAAGCTTCCCAAAGCCTTGTGGATTGTTGCTATTGCTCATGGTGTTACCGATTTGTCTGCAGGTGCTTTATTAGTAGCGTTACCCTTTTTAAAAGCAAAGTTTGCTTTAACCTATGCCCAAGTAAGTGCGATTGCCCTTATGCAGAATTTAACATCCTCTGCTAGTCAGCCTTTATTTGGATATTTCAGTGATCGAAGCCCCCGGCCTTGGCTTATGCCTGCCGGCTGTTTGCTTTCAGGAGTGGCGATGTTGGCTTCATTGTGGGCTCCTCACTATTATCTTACATTGTTATTTACGGCGATTGCAGGGCTTGGTATGGCAGCATTTCATCCAGAGGCGGCTAAGACTGCCAGCCAATTAAGTGGCAAAGCGAAAGGCAAAGGAGTCAGTTTATTTGCTGTAGGAGGCAATGCGGGTTTTGCCGTAGGTTCATTGCTATTAGCGACACTATTGTACGGCGGATTCAGTATAAAAGTGCTTCTTTATATTTTGCCTTATGTATTACTGGGAATTCCTTTGATACAAATGACGCGGAATTTAGTTAGACCAGAAGCCAAACAGCCTGGGAGCCTGAAAAGCTTTAGGGCGTCTATCAATTGGCCTTTGCTATCACTTTTAGGGATGGTACTGTCAAGATCAACAGTTGCTGCGGGTATTAGTACCTTTGTACCTCTATATTATGTATCATATTTACATGGCAGTGAGATATATGCGAGTTCTTTGCTAACCGTGTATTTAGCGACGAGTGCTTTTGGGACGCTGATGGGCGGTGCGATGAGTGATCGTTACGGCAGTAAACGTGTAATGATCTATTCGATTTTACCCATTTCTCTTCTATTGTATTTATTCCCTATTGCTGGTGATATTGGAGCCTTTGTTGTGCTGTCTCTTGCTAGTATATTATTATCTGCAACCTTTACCAGCAGCTTGATCTTAGCCCAAAGAATGATGCCCAATAATGTAGGGATGGCTTCGGGATTAACGATTGGTTTAAGTGTAGGATTAGGTGCAATGGGAGTACTGGCATTGGGAAAAGTGGCTGATGTTTGGGGAATGCCTCTAATTTTTACGGTATTAGCCTGTTTGCCAGTTATTGGATTTATATTAACTTTATTTGTGAAAGAACCAGAGGAGGCAGCAGTAGGATTAGTCGTTCAAGTTAGTAAATAAATGAACATAATAAATACGAAAGGGGGAGAATGAAATGCCGCAATTTCTTATTAAAGGTATGAAAGTAAAAGAGATACAAAATATCAGTACACAACTGGTAAATGAGCTGGAAGAGATTATTGGTTGTCCCCGTGACTATTTTAGAATTGAATGTGTGGATTCCACCTTGATTAAAGATGGAGATATAATTGCAGAATGTCCTATGGTGCAGGTGAATTGGTTTGATAGAGGACAAGACATTCAAGATAAAGTGGCTGCTAGTTTAACGGAAAATATTAAACGAGCTGGTTACGAACAAGTAGAAATATTTTTTATTGTCCTAGAACGAAATAAATATTATGAGAATGGAAGGCATCTCTAATTTCACGTTGTCATAATGAGAAACAGGTCTGCATTATTGTTAACAGTAATGCAGACCTGTTTCTTTAGTTTAAATAAAGAGTAGTCTCAAGCTTCTGGCGACTCAATTAATTCATAGACTGCTATTTCGCCAATTTCCCTAATTAGCAGCAAGAATTACATCAGTGTTGGTTTTGTTAAGTACGGCTATATTGCTAGGACCGCCTTTATTATCGATGGTGAAATGTTTAATTTTCTTACTCGTATCGTCAATAAAATCAATCTTGCATATTAATGCCTCATTTGTTAGTATTAAACTATTCAGACAATTAAACGGATATAAAATGGCGTTTAACCAGTTAAAAAGAAACTAAAATAGTTGCTAAAATCAATCCAGGATTGTATACAATTCAGCAATTGAGGAGGATGTAGCATGTATGATATATGTATTATTGGTGCTGGGGTTGTAGGGACGAATATCGCGCGGGAATTAGCAAAATATCAGGTACGTGTATGTCTTGTAGAAAAAGAAGAAGACGTGGGCTGTGGTGCATCGAAAGCAAATAGCGGGATTGTCCATGGCGGCTACTCGGATGAACCAGGTACTCTAAAAGCAGAGTTATGTGTAAAAGGGAATCGAATGTACGAACAGTTAAATAAAGAATTGAATTTCGGCTATCGAGAAACAGGTTCCGTAGTATTGGCTTTTCGCGATGAGGATATGAAAACATTAGAAAAACTATATCAATATGGTATAAAAAATGGTGTTGGTGGGCTTGCCATTATTGATGGAGAAAAAGTAAGAGAGCTAGAACCTTATGTGAGTAAGGAGGTAAAGGCTGCTCTTTATTGCAGGAATGCAGGTGTAACTTCTCCTTATGAGTTTGTTATTGCCTTGGCGGAAAATGCGATAACAAATGGGGTTGAATTAAAATTAAATACTGCCGTGGTTGGAATTGAAAAGGTAGATGATTATTTTAAAGTAGCTACGAATAAGGGAGAAATACAAACCCAATATGTTATCAATGCCGCTGGCATATATTGTGATAAAATTTCCAGTTTGATCGGTATTGATGATTTTCATATTATTCCTCGCAGGGGTCAATATGTTTTATTAGATAAAGAACAAAATTATCTGGCTAATTCTGTAATCTTTCAAGTGCCTACTGAACTGGGAAAAGGAATCTTGGTAACGACTACATATCACGGCAATCTGATGGTAGGCCCGAATGCGGAAGAGATAAATGATAAAGATGACGTAGGTACAACTCAAGACGTATTGGAAAACATAGTGAAAACAGCTAGAATGTCCGTGCCTGATTTTGATATGAAACAAGCAATTACATCCTTTGCTGGGAATCGTCCTATTTCCAGTAAAAAAGATTGGATTATTGAAGAGAGCCGCGTAGCCGGATTTATTAATTTGATAGGTATTGACTCTCCAGGGCTTACAGCTTCCCCAGCCATTGCTTTAAAAGTCGTTGAGCTACTAAAGCTGGCAGGTTTGGAACTGAAAAATAAGAAGGATTTTATGGCGTATCGTAAGCCTATCATTCAAGTAAAAGATGAAAACTTCAAAGGCGATATAAATTCGACAAATCCTGATGAGCATATTATTTGTAGATGTGAGCAGGTAACTGAAACTGAGATTATTGATGCTCTGCACCGTAACATCGCGATCAAATCCATCGATGCGATTAAGAGGCGTACAAGAGCAGGTATGGGCAAATGCCAAAGTGGATTTTGTCTCTCGCGGGTAAAGGAAATCATTGCTCGTGAACTTCATATTCCAGTAGAGGAAGTAACACAGCGAGGGAAGGATTCACCTGGACTGCCGGAAAGAGCAAAACGAGGAAAGTATATAAAATTGTAAACTCTGAGAGTAAATAGCCTTAACTTATTAAGAGTTAGGCTATTTATTTTTTTAGGACCGTTTCCCTGCGTATAAGGTTTTTGCTTATAGCAGGATTTTTAGATAAAGATAGCTAAATAGAATTATGTATTTTTTAAAAAAAGGGAGAAAATATGAAGATTAATATCACTAAAAAAGAGTATCAGTTGTTTTTGGATATGGTGTACCTAAATGACTGGGTACTACATGCTCATTCAGAAGAAAGAACGGAGAAAGAAAAGCCTTATAAAGAATTGGAACAAAAGATACTGGCTTTCGCAAATGAATTTGGGATGGAAGAGATGGTGGAAAGGAACGAAAAAACAGGAGAGCATTTTCTTAATAAAGAATTTACAACACATAGTCAAATCGTAAAACATATTGAGAATTTTGAAAACGCTACTTTTTGGGAGGAGTTAATTGAAAGACTTGCCAGAAGGGATTTTATCAAAAAATATGGTGAGGAAGCCATTTTACAAATGTCTATTAGCGAACGATTTGAAAAAGAGATGTCTTTTCATCAAGAATACCATAAAGAGTTTGGTGAAAATGGTCTAGATAATTTGCAAATTCACAATTTGTAGAAAGAATAAGTGAATAATAGAACTTATAATTTATCAGAAAATTTAGCAAATGTCAATAAAGTTTGCAAAAAAAAGAATATTTTTTTTGTAGTTATATAGGAATTTTGATTTCAATGTCGAATGATAACTGAGTAGAAAATTGTGGTGAAGTAATTTTGTATGGATTCATGAAGAAAATTTATGAATATTGTATACAATATTGCTTGTCGCATTTAGTAACATAAAGAGAAAGAAGGAGATACTTATGAGAAAAATGAAGACAATGGACGGGAACACTGCTGCAGCTTATATTTCTTATGCCTTTACAGATGTGGCGGCAATTTTTCCAATTACCCCATCTTCACCTATGGCAGAAGCTGTTGATGAATGGTCGGCTCAAGGAAAGAAAAACCTTTTTGGACAAACCGTAAAAGTTATGGAAATGCAGTCAGAGGCTGGTGCTGCTGGTGCAGTGCACGGTTCTTTACAAGCAGGTGCTTTGACTACGACTTACACTGCATCTCAAGGTCTCTTGCTTATGATTCCTAACATGTATAAAGTTGCTGGGGAATTACTTCCAGCTGTTTTCCATGTTAGTGCTAGAGCATTGGCTACCAATGCGCTTAATATATTTGGCGATCATCAGGATGTTATGGCCGCTAGACAAACTGGCTGTGCATTGCTTGCTGAAAGCAGCGTACAAGAAGTTATGGATTTGAGTGCTGTTGCACATTTAGCAGCATTAAAAGGGAAAGTTCCTTTTATCAATTTCTTTGATGGTTTTAGAACCTCTCATGAAATACAAAAAATTGAAACCATCGAATATGATGAACTAGCTAAATTGTTAGATGTAAATGATGTAGATACTTTCAGAAGAAATGCATTGAATCCTGATCATCCAGTACTTCGTGGTACTGCACAAAATCCTGATATTTATTTCCAAGAAAGAGAAGTTTCTAATAAATATTATGATGCGTTACCTGAAATTGTAGAAAATTACATGGCTGAGATTAATAAGATTACCGGTAGAGATTACCATCTCTTTAATTATTATGGTGCACCAGATGCGGATAGAATGATTATTGCTATGGGTTCAGCCTGTGAAGCGATTGAAGAAACGGTAGATTATTTGAATGCAAATGGTGAAAAAGTTGGTTTATTGAATGTTCATTTGTATAGACCATTCTCCATTGAACACTTCTTTAAGTATATCCCTGAAACAGTAAAAAAGATTGCTGTTCTTGACAGAACAAAAGAGCCTGGTTCTTTGGCTGAACCTTTATATCTTGATGTAAAAACAGCCTTCTATAATCGTGGAACTCACCCTGTGATTGTAGGCGGAAGATATGGACTTGGCTCTAAAGATGTAGTACCTGCTCATATTGTTGCCGTTTATGAAAATTTAAAAGCCGATGCACCTAAAGATGGATTTACCATTGGTATTGTTGATGACGTAACCTTCAAATCTTTGCCAACTGCTGCAGATGTTGATACGACTCCTGAAGGAACAAAAGCTTGTAAGTTCTGGGGTCTTGGTTCAGATGGCACGGTTGGTGCGAATAAGAGCGCAATCAAAATTATCGGCGATAAAACGGATATGTACGCACAAGCTTATTTCGCTTATGATTCTAAAAAATCTGGCGGTATTACAGTTTCCCATCTTAGATTTGGTAAAAAACCAATCAAATCTCCATATTTAATTAACAAAGCTGATTTTGTAGCTTGCCATAATCAATCCTATGTAGATAAATATGATGTATTAGTTGGATTAAAACCAAATGGCAGCTTCTTGCTCAATTGCATTTGGGACCAAGAAGAATTAGAAACAAAATTGCCAGGCTTTATGAAACGTTATATTGCACAAAACAATATTAACTTCTACACACTGAATGCTGTCAAAATTGCGCAAGAAATTGGATTGGGCGGCAGAATCAACATGATCATGCAGTCTGCGTTCTTTAAAATTGCTCATATTATTCCAGTTGAAGATGCGGTTAACTACTTAAAAGATGCAGTTGTTGGTTCTTATGGTAATAAAGGTCAAAAAGTGATTGACATGAATAATGCTGCTATTGATAAAGGCGTGGAATCCATTGTCAAAGTTACCATTCCAGAAAGCTGGAAAACTGCTAGTGACAGCATAAAAGATGAAGCTCATTTTGCTTGTGCTTGCAGCAATGCGAATCAAAAACAAGTACCTGAATTTATTGAAAAAATCCTTGTACCAATGAATAGACAAGAAGGCGATTCATTACCAGTGAGTGCTTTTACTGGCAGCATGGAAGATGGTACTTTCCCTCTTGGAACATCTGCCTTTGAAAAACGTGGTATTGCAATTAATGTTCCTGAATGGCAAATGGACAAATGTATCCAATGTAATCAGTGCGCGTTCGTATGCCCTCATGCTGTAATCAGACCTGTCTTAGTGAATGAAGAAGAGATGAAAAATGTACCTGAAGGCTTTACTGCAAAAGCAGCTGTTGGTGTAAAAGACTTGCAGTTCAGACTTGCTATTTCTCCTCTTGATTGTACTGGCTGCGGCAACTGCGCACAGGTATGTCCTGCAAAAGAAAAAGCATTGATTATGAAACCGTTGGATACACAATTACATGAAGTGAAATTATGGGATTATCTTGCTAATATTTTACCTAAAGAAAATCCTCTGAAAAAGAATACTGTAAAAGGCAGCCAATTTGAACAGCCATTGTTAGAATTCTCTGGTGCTTGCGCAGGCTGCGGCGAAACTCCTTATGTTAAACTTGTTACCCAATTGTTTGGTGATCGCATGATGGTTGCTAATGCTACTGGTTGTACATCCATCTGGGGTGGTAGTGCTCCATCGATACCATACACAACAAATCATGAAGGACATGGTCCAGCATGGGCGAATTCCTTATTCGAAGATAATGCTGAATTTGGTCTTGGTATGCATTTAGGTGTAAAAGCACTGAGAGATAAATTAGCGGTTACGGTTAAAGAAGCTATTGAACTTAATATTAGTGCGGAACTAAAAGCTGCTTTGGCAGATTGGTTGGAGCATAAAGATAGCGGTGAAGCAAGTCGTTCCAGAGCAAACCTTGTGGCTAGTCTTGTAGCTGCAGAAAAAGGCGACAATGCTTTATTGAATGAAATTGATAAAAATAAAGATTTCTTGGTGAAAAGATCACAATGGATCTTTGGTGGCGATGGCTGGGCTTATGATATCGGCTACGGCGGTTTGGATCATGTATTGGCATCTGGTGAAGATGTGAATGTTTTGGTACTTGATACTGAAATCTATTCGAATACTGGCGGACAGGCTTCCAAGTCCACTCCAGCTGCTGCAATTGCGCAATTTGCTGCTAGCGGTAAAACCACGAAGAAGAAAGATCTTGGTATGATGGCTATGAGCTATGGTTATGTGTATGTTGCACAAATTGCTATGGGCGCTGATAAAAATCAGACTTTAAAAGCAATTGCTGAAGCAGAAGCATATCCAGGTCCATCTCTTGTCATTGCATATGCTCCTTGCATAAGCCATGGTTTGAGAAAAGGTATGGGCTTTAGTCAGCTTGAAATTAAAAATGCCGTAGAATGCGGATATTGGGGAATGTATCGCTATAACCCAACATTAAAAGAAGAAGATAAGAATCCATTCATTCTGGATTCCAAAGAGCCAACAGCTAACTTCCAAGAATTCTTGATGGGTGAAGTGCGCTTTGCATCCCTTAAGAAACAATATCCAGATTTAGCTGATGCCTTATTTGCGAAAACAGAAAAAGATGCTAAGGAAAGATTAGCAACTTATAAAAGACTTGCACAATCATAAGTAGTAATTTCTATTAAAAGAGGCATTTGGCAGCTCGCTAGCGAG
>NZ_JAJHJB010000155.1:0-531 GCF_020819555.1 Pelosinus baikalensis | reverse complement strand
TCGCAAAGCGCCCTGTTGCGATGCAGCCATGCAAATGTTCCATATTGTAATGACGGGCAATATTGATGGTTGCCATATTGTACGCATCGATTTCTGGAACGCCGTTTTCCATTGCGATGGAAATCAGCATATCCATCATGCCGTTTTCGTAAAAACTGGACGATGACCCATCTGTTGTCATGATGAACTTATCATACACCGCGATGTCGAGTTCATGAATCTCCTGCAGCAGCTTCGGCAAATCAGGACGAATGGACGAATGGCGGAGGGATACGGTATAGCCTTGGAGCAGCCTTGTCCTCACTTCTTCCCCTGTCATCGCCTCATGGTCGCAATCCGCGCCGAAGAGCATCATTTTTGCTAACGTTTTTTCCGATGCCCCTGGGAAGTGCCCCTCAACTTTCTTGCCTAGCCGTTTCGTTTCCTGCATCCAGTGAAGCATCATGTCGTCGCCTGCCATTAGCTTCGGCCAGCCTGTCAGCTCCCCACCCTGCAGCACCGCATCATGCTCCAGCCATGACTTTACATTCG
>NZ_JAJHJB010000154.1:0-532 GCF_020819555.1 Pelosinus baikalensis | reverse complement strand
TAAAAGGGGTGCAAGCATCGGAACTTGGTGCGACAGTTATAAAGGACGTGCTTGAAAGAGCGGGAGTAGAAGCTAGCCTTGTGGACGAAGTAATCATGGGAAATGTCCTCCAAGCAGGACTCGGACAAAATCCCGCAAGGCAAGCGGCAATAAAAGCAGGATTGCCAGAGTCAGCTTCGGCGATGACAATCAATAAGGTATGCGGTTCTGGGTTAAAAGCAGTTCACCTCGCAGCCCAGGCAATTGTGGCAGGGGAAGCAGATGTTATAGTAGCAGGCGGAATGGAAAACATGAGCCAGGCGCCTTATGTGCTAAAGAACGCCCGGGATGGCTTCAAAATGGGAGATCAAAAACTCGTAGACAGCATGATATCTGATGGCTTATGGTGTGCTTTCAATGACTATCATATGGGAATGACCGCGGAGAATCTTTGCGATAAATATGAAATAAGCCGGGAAGAACAGGATAGCTTCGCTGCCTGGAGCCAAGAAAAAGCAGCTCAAGCAATGGAGCAAGGCAGGTTTAAGGATGA
>NZ_JAJHJB010000153.1:0-543 GCF_020819555.1 Pelosinus baikalensis | reverse complement strand
GTAACCAATATGAATTTCCAGTTTAAATAATCTAAAACATTAAGGATATATATTGTATAAACATTGTATATTCCGGTGAGTATAGCAGTTCCTACTGCGGGGATGTACTTTTTTAAGGCAAGAGATTGAATAATGTGTCCAATTACATGAATAAGGTAGACTATTGTTAGTACCGCAAAGAAAGAATAATAATTATATTCCACGCATAGAAAAGTTAATCCAGATAGAATTAAAAATTCTTCAAAAACAGCTATTGCAAAAGAAGCAGAAGATACTCTTTCAAATCTTAAAAAAATCCTTTTCCCTATCCGTGGATATTTATTAATAATATAATCTTTATTTTTTTTCAACCATAATGGTAAAAATATAATCTCTTCGAAGTCATGAAACATAAACGTTATTGGCAAAAGCCACATTAAAGAATCAATGTGCATCATGTACTCACCCCTCTTTTAACAATTTACTGTGAATTGACTTTATGATTTTTATTATACAATTTATACCAATAAAGATAAAGGGGTGGACGCGCTATACGTCCACCCC
>NZ_JAJHJB010000152.1:0-552 GCF_020819555.1 Pelosinus baikalensis | reverse complement strand
TAGATGGGCTATCCCTTTCTTATCCGTAACATCGACCTGCTTATATTCAATTTTGCCTCCCTTTGCTTCCAACTCTTTTAGTGTTCCTCGTTTTTCTTCATTGAGTGGTGACCGTCCTGTCAAAATTATGGTCGTATCTTTTGCTTTACTTATAATTTCCCGCGTAAAAATACGTCCAAGTCCTCCAATACCCCCAGTAATTAAATATACTCCCTGATCCTTCCAGGGAATTGACGACTTTTCTTGCGAATCTTCTATTTCCTTCCACTCCATAACATACCGTTTCTCATTTTGATACCGAATCTGATAATCCAGAGAATAGCTATTTTCCTCCAATTTTTTCACGACTTCGCCAGTCTCTTCTTCCTGGTCTACTTCAATAATTTGTCCCCTCAGTTTTGGATTCTCAAGCTGCGCCGTTTTTAAAAGTCCGGAAAAACCAGAGAAGAGCCGCCCTTCATTTTGCTTAACAACTACAATCTGAATTAGAATATTCTCTTTCCGTTTATTTTTCATCATACTTTGAATCTGCTCAAAGATTTGAATCGCATA
>NZ_JAJHJB010000151.1:0-559 GCF_020819555.1 Pelosinus baikalensis | reverse complement strand
TGCTCCTATGGTTTTAGGCCGGGAAGAAGCTGTCATGATGCCATAAAAGCAGTGGGAAAAATCCTGGAGACTAAGAGAATCAACTATATTGTAGAAGCTGACATCAAGGGGTTCTTTGATAACGTAGACCACGAATGGATGATGAAGTTTCTACAGGAGAGAATACAAGATCCCAACCTGCTAAGACTGATAAGACGATTTCTTAAAGCCGGAGTCATGGAAGAAGGGATACTGCAGGCAACCGATAAAGGGACGCCGCAAGGAGGCATCGTATCGCCCACTCTGGCTAATGTGTACCTGCACTATGTAATAGACCTGTGGTTTACGGTGAAAGTAAGGAAAGAATGCAGAGGAGAAGCATATCTGATAAGATATGCCGACGATTTTCTATGCTTCTTTCAATACAAAGACGAGGCAGAAGCCTTCTATGATAAATTGATAGAGCGGTTACGGCAATTCAACTTGGAGATTGCCAAAGAGAAAACCAAGATTCTAGAGTTCGGTCGATTTGCCAAGGAGAATAGAGCTAAAAGAGGAAGTGGCAAACCAGAAACCTTCG
>NZ_JAJHJB010000150.1:0-571 GCF_020819555.1 Pelosinus baikalensis | reverse complement strand
TCTATCTTGGAGAAAGCCAAGTATTAGCGAAGTTATCTTTGCCGCCCACGGTTTCTCATACAAGAGATCAATATATCGTACACCCTAGTTTGCTGGATTCCGCCCTGCAGGCGTCAATCTATTTATTGATGGAACAGGAAGAAAGCGCTAAAACAATGCTGCCTTTTGCATTGCAAGAAGTGGAAGTCATAGACCGCTGCACTCCTGCCATGTGGGCGCTGATTCGATACCATACTGGCAGTACGAACAAAGATAAAATAAAAAAAATTGATATTGACTTATGCAATGAAGCAGGGAAAATGTGTATAAAAATAAAGGGGTTCTCGACAAGGGTATTAGAAGAAAAGGCAGGCGCATTTGAAACTGTGGAAAAGAAGAGTGTTCTGCTATTTCATCCATGCTGGAAGGAGAAAGCTTCTGCATCAGGAATCCCCCCTCTATATGAGCAGCGTTTGGTAATATTGTGTGAGCCGGATCAAAAGATTCAGGAAAGTATTGAAGGAAACCTGTCTGAAATTCAGCATCTTGTTTTGCAATGTCAAGAGAAGGGGATAGAAGAACGTTTCCAGGC
>NZ_JAJHJB010000149.1:0-571 GCF_020819555.1 Pelosinus baikalensis | reverse complement strand
TCCCGTGCGCCAAGAAGCGCATGGTGTATAGCGGGTGGGACTCCCGTCTGGAAAGGCCTAGCCAGCCACCAGTATCTAGCCTTGGGTCTGAAGCGGTAACGTTAAGACTAAGCGTAGGTAGGAGAGGTAGTAGGCCGAAAGCGAAAGCTGAAGATGTAGAGCCCCGAAATCCTCAATGGGAATGGTCGATGCAGTGGGACGAGCAGAAGACAACACTGGACTGTGCGCTATAGGCGAGTGCAGCCCAGCACCCCGGGGTCGAAGGTCTTGGCATGCTACACATAAATACAGCGTGTGAACTTGGGAGACCCTGAGTCTCTCTCTTAGAGAGTATGGCTTACAAGTCGAAGACGAGGAAGCCAAAAAGACAACAGGGAGTCGGATTGCGCCATACTACTGAAGAAGCAGGGTAATGCCTGCTGAGGGAAGGGCGCAACAGAACAGTGCCCTTGCAAAGGGAAACAATGCTACACTTGAGGTAGGGATAAACATTGGAAACAAAACTAACAAGGATAAGCGACTTGGCCAAAGAAAGACCGAGAGTAAAGTTGCAAACACTCATTCATGCTAT
>NZ_JAJHJB010000148.1:0-574 GCF_020819555.1 Pelosinus baikalensis | reverse complement strand
AATTCTGGACGCCCAAGCGATAAAGAGCTTTCCTTAGAAGAAAAATATGAACGACTTAAATTACAAAATAGCTACTTGAAAGCCGAGAATGATTTACTAAAAAAGCTCGAGTTGTTAGAAAGGAGGTTGAGCAAAAAGAAATAGCATTAGCCGCAAAAGAAAAGTTCATTATGTTAGCCCATATAATTAAAGAATATAAGCTTAAAAATTCCATTAGTATGTTGTGCAAAATTGCGGGTGTATCCCGCTCTGGTTACTATAATTATTTTTCAACAACATCAAAAAATAGACGAATCAAACATAATAAGCAAGATGAGCAAGTTAAAGAAGTTATCTTAAAAGCATATAACTTTAGAGGACGTAAGAAAGGAGCCCGCCAGATTAAAATGACTTTGGCGGGAGAATATGATATTACCTATAATTTAAAACGCATTCGACGAATCATGAAAAAGTATGATATTGTCTGCCCTATTCGAAAAGCAAATCCATATAGAAGAATGGTGAAAGCAACACAGGAACATAGAGTATTGCCAGATTTGTTAAAACGAAATTTCAAACAAAACATTCCAGGAAA
>NZ_JAJHJB010000147.1:0-578 GCF_020819555.1 Pelosinus baikalensis | reverse complement strand
CAGATTCACGAAGTGCCGCTTCAATCTCTTCGGAGCGAACGGAAATAGTTCTTGGCAGACCTGACACCATGTCACGGCCGCGGATTTCCATTTCCTCGGTGCGAGAGCCTGGGAAGACGGTACCGATGTTGATTTTGATATTTTCTGATGTACGTTCCCCGATGAGGAGCTTGTATTCGCGTTTGATGTAATTGAGGATTTCTGCGTCGAATTTGTCACCGGCCATTTTAATGGAAGCGGATGTAACGATGTCGCCCATTGATAGAACAGCGATGTCTGTTGTTCCGCCGCCGATGTCTACGACCATGTTGCCGCTAGGCTGGAAGATATCCATTCCTGCGCCGATTGCTGCGACTTTTGGCTCTTCTTCGAGGTAGACCTTTTTACCACCGCTTTTTTCAGCAGCTTCCTTGATTGCTTTTTGCTCGACGCTTGTAATGTTTGTCGGGCAGCAAATAAGGATGCGCGGCTTGGAAAGGAAGCCCTTTACATCAAGCTTGTCGATGAAGTGTTTCAGCATTGCTTCCGTTACGTCGAAGTCAGCGATGACGCCATCCTGGAGCGGACGGATTGCAACG
>NZ_JAJHJB010000146.1:0-580 GCF_020819555.1 Pelosinus baikalensis | reverse complement strand
ATTGTTCGGGTTTTTCTAGCCCATAATGGATAACCCTTCTGTAATATATCTTACAGGGACAGGTACATTGACACTAAAATAATAAGAAGGTAAACTTTGTATATTAGGGGGGAGCAGTATGCCAAGATATGCTCGAATAAAAAGCCAAACGCAGGTTTACCACATAATGTTAAGAGGTAATAACCGAGAAAAGATATTCATAGATGAAGAAGACAAAGCAAGAATGATTGATACTTAGGGAGATAAAAAGAAAGCTGAAGAGTATTTTCTCTATGCTTACTGTGTAATGGATAACCACATCCACCTAATCATAAAAGAAGGTAAAGATCCAATAGCAAGTATCGTAAAAAGGATTGCTACAAGTTATTCCTATTATTTCAATAAAAAATATAAGCGCATCGGTCATGTGTTTCAGGAAAGATTTAAAAGTGAAAATATTGAGGATGAGAGTTATCTGCTTGCAGCCATAAGATATGTACATCAGAATCCTGTAAAACCTGGTATTGGAGCAGTTGATGGATATAAGTGGAGTAGCTATAGGGATTATATAGGTATGGGAAGAAACCTGACGGATACAAGG
>NZ_JAJHJB010000014.1:0-111469 GCF_020819555.1 Pelosinus baikalensis | reverse complement strand
CAGAGTTAAGGCATATTGTTCAAATCTTCTAGGGGGCTAAAAAGGAACCACAAAGGCGCAAAGGACACAAAGGGCATCAGCGGCATTGTGCCTTTGTGGTTCGAAAATCTCATCTTTTTCGCACCTAAAACTTCTACTCTTTATGTTCAACATTTCCTCATGATTGCTGATATTAAAACACAAAAATACCTAGCCCAAAAGGCTAGGTATTTTATATAAAAATCCCATCCTTCTGGCATTACCCCTTACGCGAGGGTAGATGACAGCCATAACAGGCAGGTCTCCTGACTTACGGATCTTTAAAACTCCTGCGCCTTCCTGGTTTCCCAGTGGCATTTGCAGGACTTTCTCCCCGATTACAGTGGCGCGACCGCGTCGTTTAAGGAATATACTTCCCTTCCGAACTTCCCTATTCTCCTCTAGTTAAAGAGGCACCTGTTTGGTGGCAATTTATTCTGTTATCACAATAGTACTACAGTTTATCTCATTCTCCTATCTACTATTTGTAGATGAGCAATATAATCAAGTAGTTAGTTAAAAAAATCCCATTTAACCTAAATCAAATATCTTTGACGTGCCAAGTGTCATTCACTAACGATACTACTGCCCGATTATCAATATACTCAATTATATTGATTGCCGAACTATCCTGGCGCATTGACCACATTTTATCTAAACCGATTCCCAATGCAGCACAAAGCAGCACTCTCATCGTTCCGCCATGGGAAACAAGCACAATGTTCTGCTCTTGATGCTTTGCAATACACTCTTGCAGTGAGCGAGTTACACGCTGTTTAACAACCTGAAAGCTTTCCCCTTGAGGCGGACCGATTTCACTTGGCTTAGAATACATCACAGTTAAGATCTCTGACCAATCTGCCATAATCTCTTGATACGTAAGTCCTTCCCAAATGCCAAAATTAATTTCGCGAAATTCCGGCTTAGTTATAACGGGCAATCCATGATACTCGGCAATAGCCTCAGCAGTCTGCTGTGCTCGCAGTAAATCGCTGCTATAGATTGCGCTTATTTTTTCATTCGCTAAGCGTTTTGCTACTAAATTTCCTTGTCTTATTCCTCTTTCATTTAATGAAATATCGCTATGTCCTTGATATTTCCCCTCTTGATTCCAAGAAGTCTGACCGTGGCGCACAAAAATTACCCTAGTCAAAGAATCACCTTCTTTCTGCTATGAATAGATAATGAATACCAACAAGGTAACAATTTCCGTCAGTTCAATCGTAGCTCCATATACATCTCCTGTTAAACCACCAAGACGTTTACTGACATACTCAGAAAGAAGAAACGCAAAACCAATACCGATTACTCCACTAACTATTACAACTTTACCCAAAGGAATTAGTAGTAACGCTGCTAATACTCCTGCTACATAGAGGGTATACTTATGAGAAGATTGATAAAATGCCTTTCCTAGCCCTTCCGCCCTGGCATAAGGATAGAAAGTAATCGGAATGACAACGGCCGTCCGCCCTACAATCGGCATAATTAAGATAGCTAAAGGTAACAACCTAGGGTCCATATCCATAAGCAAAGAATATTTTACAAAGATTAACAGACAAAACGACATGGCACCAAAGGCACCGACTCTGCTGTCTTTCATAATCTCTAACATTCTTTCACGAGGTTTTCCTGAAAAAACACCATCAATGGTATCCATTAACCCATCACAGTGTAAGCCCCCAGTCAATATGATTTCAACCAAAATCAATCCAATTGCCAGAAGGTGTACCGGTAAATTTACTCCCCAAAATCCTTGCGCTCCATACACAATCCCAGCTAATAGTAAACCAATAATCCCACCAATAAGAGGAAAATATTTAACACTCTGACTGAAGCTATCTGGCGACCATTGGGTTTGTGCTTTGATTGGAATTCGTGTCAAAAATTGAAACCCAGTGATAAAATCGCCAATCACATTTCCAAACAAACTTTTTGCCTCCCTCGTACCTTGCTGCACTTTCCATAATTTTAATCATTCCGTAACGTAAAGTTCCTTTCCTTCTTACATTTAGACATTTAGCAATTTTTTTTCGTAATATGTTAATAAAATTTCATAATCTGATTTACTCTTACAACTAGCAAAGTAAAATCACATATAGGTTCTCCCTTGTTATCTTGTATTGATTTATTGCTCAATCACCAAAACTGACCATAATAACCCTTGCTGAAATAAAATAGCAATGTTATGGTTATTTAACTACGCTGATATAAGGAGGTTAACAAAAAACATGAACAAAAAAGTCATTGAATATTTTATGACACCTATAAGCATTTTAGGCGTTGGCTGCTTGGATCAAATCGTAAACTATATAAAGCCTATGGCATTTCGCAAGGCTCTTATTGTAAGCGATAAAATACTAGTAGAAATGAAATTAATTGATAAATTAACAGATGTCTTAAAAAGTGCGGGTGTATTTTACATCATCCATGATGATGTTTCCCCTAATCCAACAATCCCGCAAGTGGATTATGGCTTAAAATTATTTCAGGATAATGGTTGTGATTTTCTGATTTCCTTTGGCGGAGGTTCACCTCATGACTGCGCTAAAGCCATTGCCTTACTCGCAACCAATGGAGGGGAGATTAAAAACTATGTAGGACTTAATAAATCCAAGAAGACCTCCGCTCCTTTAATTGCCATCAATACGACTGCCGGTACTGGCAGCGAATTGACTCGTTTTTGTGTAATTACAGATGAAAAAAATCACATTAAAATGACCATTACGGATTGGCATGTAACGCCGATTATCGCCGTAAATGATGCAGAACTGATGTTAGGAATGCCACCCGGTCTTACTGCCGCTACAGGAATGGATGCATTGACTCATGCGATTGAAGCCTATGTATCTACAAATGCCACCCCTGTCACAGATTGTAAAGCTCTAAAAGCCATTGAATTGATTGCGGGTTTCCTTAAAGCTTCCTTTTTAAATGGCAGTGATATACATGCAAGAGAAATGATGGTTTATGCCGAATATTTGGCTGGAATTGCCTTTAATAATGCCAGCTTAGGTTATGTACATGCTCTAGCACACCAACTAGGCGGAATGTATAACTTGCCCCATGGTTTAGCCAACTCTATCATGCTGCCTTATGTTGTCGACTATAATCGACATGCTGTCCCTCATCACTATGCTGCCATTGCCCGTGCTTTAGGTAAGGATACTAAAGATCTAGCTGACGAATCTGCGGCTTTGCTGGCAGTAACAGCAATTAAAGAACTAACTCAGGATCTTAAGATCCCTAAGACCCTTTCTGAAGTAAGGGGATTTAATGAAAAAGATATTCCAACTCTTGCTGCAAACGCTCTCAAAGACATTTGCTGCGTAACCAATCCTCGCCAAGGTCCTCAGGAGGAAATTGAAGGTATCCTCAGATCAGCCATCTAAGGAAAATACTCGCCTCCCTTTAAAAATATAAAACATAATTGAACCACAGAGGCGCAGAGAACACAGAGAAAAGATAGATAGGGTAAAAAAAGTACTCTCCTCTGTGCTCTCTGCTGTTCAGCGTTCTCCTTAAAAAACTCATACTTGTAAAAATATCATTTCCAATGTAATCCCTTTTATGTTCATAATTGCAAAACAATAATATTCCATGGTGACACAAAATAATACAAAGGGAATTGTAATCTTTTATCCAATAAAGACAATAGATAAGGAAAAGACTAAATCGAAAAAGGACTGGGAGGAAATTTTATGTGGCTTGGCAAAGTGGTAGGAACAGTTGTAGCCCCGACCAAAAATGAAAGTTTAATTGGTAATAAGTTGTTAGTGGTTCAACCCTTAAATTTAGACGGAATGAACACCATCAGCCTGCAAGTTGCAGTAGATACTGTAGGAGCAGGCAATAGCGATACAGTGTTAGTATCTACTGGAAGCTCTGCACGACGGGTAATGAACAACGACAATAGTGCAGTTGACGCAGCCATTGTCGGAATTGTAGAAAATATCGATTTAGAAGGTATTTCTAAAGCACAATATTGGGTGCAAAAAGGCTAATAGGAGAAGAATATGCTGACAACCTACAAAACATTGCAAGACAAACTCCAGGAAGTTCCATGGGACCCTTCTGAAAGAGGAGTTTGGATAAAACTCATTGACCCAACAGCAGAAGAAATCTTACAACTGTCAGCTGCAGCTCAAATTCCCGAATACTTTTTTCGCTTTGCAATTGATGAAGATGACTGTCCTCGGATCATCGTGGGACAGAACTGTATTCTTGCTATTATTCACGTACCTCTTTCTCGCGGTGAGGATCGTTATGAAACCTCTCCTCTTAGTATTATACTAACCCCACATACAACTATCACCATATGTAATGATTTGGTGCAGATACTCCCTGAGCATAACGATAGTAGCCGATTCTTATTCGATACAGCTAAGAGAACTCACTTCTTCTTTCAAATCTTATATCATGCAGATACGGTATTTTTAAAGTACATACGCAAAATCCGCAGGCGGACCGATGAGATTGAACTTAGCCTGCGTAAATCTACAACGAACGAAGAAGTATTTCAGCTCCTTGATTTGGAAAAAGGGCTCACCTATTTTACCGCTGCCCTGCGTGGCAATGTAATTGTGGCTGAGACGATACTTCGTATGCGTTCGAACCCTCAAATGCGCCATTTGCTGCAAATGCACGAAGAGGATGAAGATGTCTTAGAAAGTGTTATTATTGAAAATAAACGGGCATTGGAACTCGTGCGGACATATAGTGAAATTCTAAGCAGTATGATGGATGCCTTTTCTTCTGTTATCAATAACAATCTAAATCATATTATGAAATTCTTGGCTTCCGCAACGATCTTAGTCTCTATTCCAACGATGATTTCAAGCTTTTGGAGTATGACCCTGCCTGTACCTGGAGATGATACAACGATAGGTTTTTGGCTCGTTTTACTTCTTGCCCTTACTACAAGCTGCTGCGCTGGTCTTTATCTTAGAAAAAAAGGAATATTTTAATCAGAACGGAATGATGTATGCAGGAAAGATAGCTTATGATCTAGAACGTCTGTGGTAATCAAAAAGGAGGTTTTACAATCATGACAAAAAAGATCTTATTGTTAACGGGTGACTGTGCAGAAGACTATGAAGTGAAAGTACCTCAACAGGCATTAATGATGCTAGGCTATCAAGTGGATGTCGCCGCTCCAAACAAAAAAGCTGGTGATACATTACAGCTAGTCGTGCATGATTTTGTTAATCTAGATACCTATATCGAATTAACCGGTCATCGTATCCCTGTAGATATAGCAGCTGCTGATGTAAATCCCGATGATTATGTAGGTCTCGTCATTCCAGGCGGACGGGCACCTGAATATATTAGAATGTATGATGAAAGCATTACCATTGTTCAAGCATTTTTCACAGCAGATAAACCTGTTGCCGCTGTTTGCCATGGTACGCAGCTCCTCGCTGCTGCTGATGTATTATCTAATCGCAATGTTACCTCTTACCCTGCATGCTCAGCAGAATGCCGTCTGGCCGGAGCCACTTGGCAAGATCAGCCTGTTGTCACCTGCGGCAAATTAGTCACCGCTCAAGCATGGCCTAATCATCCTGCTTGGCTCAAAGCTTTTGTTGACTTGTTAGGTGCTCAGATTACAATTTAATTCAGTAGAAGGTATCAGTAGTAGTATGCTGATACCTTTATTTTTTAAATATCTCATATTTTTATCCATTAAAATACGTCCATATATAGGACGTATTTTCCATCTACAGTGTACTATTAGTGAATTTATTACCTTAATCTAATCTTTTTGGAATCTATATTTGTTATAATTGTTTTACTATAAAAAACTTGAGTTTCCTTCCACAGGCTCAAATAATTCCAACGCAATCAGTCCTAAATTTAAGACTGATTGCCTCCTTTCTAAAAGAATGATAGAATTAATTGTCTTCTCAGAGAAGACAATTCGTAGGAGAGATTTATATATGACCCAAGATGATGCAAAAAAACTCCGATGGTATAATCTTGCACTTATGGTTTTTGTCATGGTTTGGGGTTTTGGCAATGTGGTTAATAACTATGCCAACCAAGGACTCACAGTTATTGTTTCGTGGATACTCATTATTTCATTTTACTTTGTTCCTTACGTACTCATGGTAGGAGAAATGGGTTCGACATTTCAAGAAGGTAAGGCAGGCGTTAGTACCTGGGTTGCTTCTACTATGGGACCATTGCTTGCCTATTTAGCTGGCTGAACTTATTGGGTAGTACATGTTCCCTATCTTGCCCAAAAGCCACAGCAAATTTTAATTGCCTTAGGCTGGAGTGTATATCAAAACGGAACTTTTATTAAAACATTCACTCCCATGGTATTACAGCTTACAACATTGGTTTTATTCCTCTTTTTTATGTGGATTGCATCTCGAGGTATTACATCCTTAAAACGCATAGGCATGGTTGCTGGCACTTCAACGCTAATCATGTCATTTATGTATGTACTCTTAATGCTGGCAGCCCCTTCTCTTAGAGGAGTTCCCATAGCAACCACAGATTTAAGCTTACATACCTTTATCCCCAATTTTGACTTTACCTACTTTACCACTATCTCCATGCTGGTTTTTGCAGTAGGCGGATGTGAAAAGATCTCGCCTTATGTAAAAAACACTTTCAATGCAAGTAAAGAATTCCCTAGAGCCATGATTATTTTAGCAGTTTTAGTTGCCCTCTCGGCACTTTTAGGTTCACTTGCCATGGGCATGATGTTTGATTCTAATAATATTCCAAAAGACTTAAAAATGAATGGTCCATATTATGCTTTCAAACTATTAAGAGAATATTATGGCGTTGGCAACTTATTCCTTGTTTTATATGCAATTACAAACTTTCTTACCCATACCTCTGCATTGATATTTTCAATTGATGCACCACTTAAAGTATTGTTAGCAGAAACCGATTCCAAATACATTCCTAATGTCTTAAGCAAAACCAATAAGTATGGTGCACCAATTAATGGCTATAAAATGACGGCGGTATTAGTCGGTATCATTATTATCATTCCCGCACTGGGAATTGGTAATATGAATGATCTCTATAACTGGTTACTCGATTTAAACTCTATCGTAATGCCGCTTCGCTATCTATGGGTATTCGCAGCATATATAGCAGTTCGTCGCCTTATCGGTCAATTTTCTTCCGATTATACCTTTTTGAAAAATTCTTTCTTAGCAAGGGCGATTGGCTTATGGTGTTTCCTCTTTACCGCCTTCGCCTGTATCATGGGTATGTTCCCGAAAGGCGTGCAGCTTTATACCTCACAATGGTATTTCCAATTGTTCCTTAATTTATTGACACCTTTTGTCCTTTTAGGCTTAGGGCTCATACTGCCTTCAATCGCTAAATGGAGTAATCGGAAAGATACTAAGACAATTTCAAACTAAAAATGAAGAGCTGTTATGATATTTTCGTAACAGCTTCTTCATTTCTAAAATAACAGGACTAATGCTATAATGATTTTAAAAGCAGATGAATACTCTTGTAATGACTTTTAAAACGGTTATCGTAATAAAAAATACTATGAGGTGAATAAAATGAATCCTTCGAAAGCAAAAATTACTTACTTATTCCATAGCGGCTATGCTGTGGAAACTGCAAATCATTTTATTATTTTCGATTATTATCAGCCTTTTTCCGGTAATAAACGTAGTATCGCTGATGGAGTGATTACCAGCGAATTTCTAAAGAACAAAAAAAATGTAATGGTGTTTTCTTCTCATGCCCATGCTGATCACTTTGATCCAACTATACTAAAATGGGGAAAAGACAACCCTAATATTCATTACATACTCAGCAGTGATATACAGGTTAAGAGTGATAGCCTACACTTCCATATTGTTTCTGCATATGAAGAATTGACAGTTGATAACATCGTCATTGAAACCTTTGGCTCCACAGACCAAGGCATATCCTTTCTCATACAGGCAGATGGTATATCCATTTTCCACGCAGGAGATTTGAACTGGTGGCATTGGTCGGGAGAGGCAAAAGACGAGCGAAAATATGCCGAGAAAATCTTTAAAGCGGAAATGGAAAAAATAGAGGGTAAAAAAGTAGATGTTGCGTTCTTCCCTGTAGACCGTCGTCTAGAAGAAGCCTATTCTATGGGTGCAGAATATTTTGCTGCGAAAGTCAATCCCAAATTATTACTGCCTATGCATTTCGGCAAGGATTACGGTGCCAGTAAAGCTTTTGCTCAAAAAGCTAAAATACTAGGAATCACTACAACCGAAATTAGTCACAAAGGGCAAGAAATCATTTTTTCATAAGATAAAGAAGACTTGATTCAGATGGGTTTTAACTCCACCTGAATCTTAGTCGCACTTATCCAGGGACTTAGCTGCTCTTAACTCCCACTTATTGGAGATGGGAGTTTTAGAGCGGTTTAGTCATCGGATAAATAGTTCTCTTATTACGTGGCACACTATTCATAATGAAGACTAATTTTTTTCAGGTAAACACGTAATCATCAAGGAGGTATATTATTTATTATGAAAAAAAGTAAGCCTGCCTATGCTCCCAATAAAAGAGGTTTTTTCGAACAAAAGCCTAGATTTATGAAATCCTACTCTCAAAAGGATTACACATTATTGCCCGATCCAGTAAGAGATCCCATTGTATCAAACAACATTTCCAATGTAGAATTTGATTATACTTATGACCGTGGAGAACAAATATAAACTTCAGAATGCTATGAGTTTAGAGGGGCGAAGAATGATTTCTTCGCCCCCTTATTTTTTTAAAATAATATCAATCTGTCATTGCGAGCAGGGCAAAGCAATCCCCTGCTGGAGATTGCTTCACTCTGTTCGCAATGACAAAAGGAAACCTCAAGTTTTTCTTATAAGTATAGAACGTACAAGTTTTGTAAGGGAAACACATAAGATTTTACGAACCACAAAGGCACAATGCCGCTAACGCGGCACACAAAGGGGAACACAAAAAGATCACTAAAACCCTTTGCGTCTTTGCGGTTCAAAAGGCTTTATTACATCTACTTTCTTCAAGGCATCCAGCCCCTCCAATTGATACGATTATAATTTACTATCATATCTTTTTTTCCATGATCTAAGAACGCAATCATCTCGTTCACTAATAACTTGGGGGCCTTAGGTATGGCATCGATGGTATCTCCTGCTATGTGGGAGGTCAACGTTACATTTTCCAGCTTTAAAAGGGGATGATCCTCGGGGATGGGCTCCTGCCAGAAGACATCTAATGCTGCACCTGCAATCTTCTTTTCTTGCAGGACCTTGATAATAGCATCTTCATCTAAAATTCCAGCCCGTGCTGTATTAATCAGGTAAGCACTTGGCTTCATGAGAGAAAGCAATTTTAGATTTACCAATCTTTCCGTTTCATCTGTTAATCGAATATGTAATGATACAATATCCGCTTCTTGAAACAATTCCTTGAGAGAAACTAAGTCAATCTGAATGCCTTCTTGCTCCAACTGATCTTTCGTAATGTAAGGGTCGTGAGCAATCACCTGAATCCCCAAATTGCTCATTTTTTTTGCAACTAACTTTCCAATAGCACCTAATCCTAATAGACCAATCTTCTTTTCTAAAAGAACAGTAGTAAATGCACTATTTGGAAAGGTTTTGAGCCATAGTCCTTTCTTGATAGCTTCATGACTCCGTGTTATGTTTCTGCATTCATTTAAGATTAGACCAAGGGTAAACTCTGCTACTGGCTCTGCATTTCGAATGACGTGAACCACAGGAATATTTCTCTTTGTTGCCGCTTCTACATCAATATGCTCTACCCCGCCCCGGCATGTAGCAATCAGTTGTAATTGCTTTGCATTGTCCAATGTCTCTTCTGACAATGGGGCAAAGTGGCCTAGAAAAATTTCTGCCCTTTCTAATTCTTTCATAATGGGCTCAGATAACGCCCTCGCCCGGGAACCATTTTTCTCTAAATCAAAAATGATTTTCTGAAATTCTTTTTTGGTTGTTACTTCCCAATCAAATTTTACAATCTCTTTATCAATGCCTGGAAATAGTCTTTTTGCTTGTTCTTCCATATAGTCAGCACTTACTAAGGTATCTCCTACTACTACGATTTTCATATTGCGCCTTGCCCATAATAGGCGTTTTTTCCATGCTTTCTTAAAAAATGCTTATCAAGCAGCACCTGATCAATCTCCTCAATTTCTTTATTTAAAGCACAAGTATGAAGAGCCATTTTAGCGAGCTCCTCTAATACTACGCTATGATAAACAGCTTCATGAGCGTCTTTCCCCCAGGAAAATGGGCCATGGTTCGCTACTAAAATTCCCGGAACATGAACAGGAACTCTTCCCTTCATAGTCTCTACAATAACGTGTCCGGTTTCATCTTCATAGCGTCCTTCGACTTCCGCTGATTTTAATTTACGAGTACATGGGACCTCACCATAAAAATAATCTGCATGAGTCGTACCAAATGTTGGAATGCCTCTGCCGGCTTGGGACCAAATCGTAGCATAGGTAGAATGGGTATGAACAATGCCTCCAATACCAGAAAATTCCCGATATAGCACTAAATGAGTGGGAGTATCAGATGAAGGCCGAAGCCCCCCTTCCACTTGGTTCCCTGCCAAATCCACTACTACCATATCCTTGGGTTCTAATTTCTCATACTCAACACCGCTGGGTTTAATGACAACCAATCCACTTTCCTTGTCAAAGCCGCTTGCATTACCCCAAGTATATAAGACGAGTCCTCTTTTTTGCAGTTCTAAATTGGCTTCCCATACTTGCACTTTAAGTTCCTCCAGCAAATGACAACCTCTCCTTTCACTTTTAGAATAAAGATCTCTCCACAGTAGGATTTATCTTCAAAAGATTATAAATAGTACCTGGCAGTAATCATTTCTGCTACTTCTTCTAAAAGTCCTAAATCATCCAGCATTTGCATCACACCGAACCGCTGACGAATTTCTTTTGCCGTAATCAAACTTAAACGGAAGGATTCTCTATCAAGCTTAAGATCCAAAGGACCCAGATGTGATCCTGCATCTTCCATCATTTTACGGTAAGAAGATGGTGATGGCATTTTTAAGAAAACATGTTCTTTCATCTGCTCCCATTTTTCCACAATATGCTGGGCAGCTTCTTCGCGAGCCGCTTCATTAAAGTTCACATAGGGTTCCTTCTGTTTAATAATCTGAGGCGCAACATTACCAAATAATTGCTTTATATGGCTTTCCCATTTCTCCCGCGTAAACGATCTGAACTTCCCGTCCGCATATACTTTATGTATATCCAGCTGTAATAAAAATTGATATACATGAAGGATAATCTCCGTTCCGATCCCTACTTGATTGCCATGTAAGTGAGTTTCCTGCCCTCGAATGAGACCTAACATCTCCCAGGTATGGGATAAAAGATGTTCTTCGCCTGAAGCTGGACGAGAACTTCCGGTCATACCAATACACATGCCCGATAAAATTAAACCTTCAATGATACTGCGAATGGACTCTGGTGACCTTGTCATAATACCAGGAGCACTGGAAACGCACTGTTCAACAGCCTTTTCTACTAACTGGGCTGTAGTCTCGCAGTAATATTCATTATGAAGAATATTGGCTAATTTCCAATCTGCCAGAGCGCTGTATTTCCCTACAATATCGCCAAGCCCTGCATGAATCATATGAAATGGTGCCTCTTTCATAATGCTAAGATCGGCAATAATGGAATATGGATACACTGCATTATAGGTAACCTTAACGCCTTTGGTAATCATCGGTGACACCATAGAAGCATACCCATCCATAGAAGGCGCAGTACACACTACAATATAGGGAACTTTTGTTTCAAAACTGACATAGCGGGTAATATCATTCAGCGTTCCCGAACCGACAACGACAATTCCTGTTATATCTGAATTCATGGCTGATCGCAGCTGCTCTACTGAAGTTTCATCCGGATGGAGATGAGGATTGGAGAAAATCAGTTTTTCCAGTTGGAAGGTCTTGCTAAGGATCTTTTCAACATCTCTTCCTCCCGCCTCGTAAGTATTACAATCGGCAACCAATAGCAATGTCCCTTTTGGAAAGGATTGCAAAGAATCGACAATATCCGTAAGGATGTGATTACCAATGCGAACATCGTTAATATCAATACTATGAGTTTTTCCGCAGGAACACACAAATTCCAAACCTGCCAACTCTTGCGGATTTTTCTGCAATAATTCATTCATATCACGAACCACCCCGTATTCTTATTTATATAACTTGTTACTTGTATAAAAGACTGCTGCAAGGAGCTCACTGGTGCTTCTTGCAGCACCTCTTTTACATTTTACACCAACTAGTACATTGCATCACCTAAAACAATGGTAATTTTGCAGTCTTTTTCCGCCCTGCTTCGTTGTCGTCACCTTACAGATTCCCGATCTGAGCGGCTCCTCCGCCTCGCTGGTCGAAAAAATCCTTGCAAACTCTTCCAATGCTTTAAATGACGCAATGTACTGGGATTCAATTGGACTCCATTATTTTTACAATTTAACATACTTCTTGTAAGGCATTCTTTACTTCTTTAAGTGAGTCAAAGATCAGGGTTGGCTGTATGTTAGATCTCTGTAAATCTTCTAACTTCGTTTCTCCGGACAATACAAGAATGGTAATCGCATCATTGCCTTGACCGATAGCGATATCCGTATACAATCGATCTCCTACAAAAGCAATCTCCTCTGCCTTAAATCCAGTTTTATTTAAAATATACTGCAAAGTGTGAATGGACGGTTTGCCAAAATACTCTGGTTTTACTCCCGTAGAGGCCGTAATCATCGCACAAATTGACCCGCAGTCCGGAATAAAACCATTTTCAATCGGGCAATTAAAATCCGGATGTACCCCTAGAAAAACCGCGCCATTTCTAATAAATTTGCAAGCTTTCGAGACATTCTCATAGGCTAAGGATGTATCAAAACCAACCACTACAACATCAGGATCATCTTCTACTACATTAATATCAGCGTAAATAAAATCACTCTTTAAATATTCATTACCTAGGACAAAGACTTTTTTATCCTGCATTGTATTTTGTATATGACTGATGATGACTTGATTGGAAATCAACATCATGTCATCTTTTGCATCATACCCCATATTTCTTATCTTCTTCACATAAAATTTTGCATTTTTAGATGAGTTATTGGTAAAGAACTTGAACTGTATATTTTTTTCTCCTAAGATTTCTAAAAAATCCATTGAACCATCCAACACTTTTTTTCCTAAGTAAACAGTTCCATCTAAATCAAGAATAAAGCACTTTATCTGTTTTAATACCTGTAAGTTATCCACCCTGTATCTCCTCTCTGCCTTTATGTATTATGCAGTTATTTCTGATTTTGCCTCTTCTGCCGTATTTTTCAGGGCATTTTGATCCAAATAATCATACACAGCTTCTTTGTTCTTTCTGAACAAGACGTACAAGACCAGATAGACTGCTACTGCAATACCAATCAATATTGGGGATTGACTGAGGAAAGCTAAAAAGACTAAGCCCATCAAAGGTTTTCCTAAGATATTAAAGCTAGTAATCAATAAAGCACCTACTGGTAAATGAACGCCTACTGATGCACAAATATCAGTGAACATGGGCGCTGTATAGGTACACATATACAAACCAGCACTAAACCATATGGTACCAGTAATCAGTACTTTAAAGATATTGCCGTTTACCAGGGGCACAATCCCTTGTACCATGAAAGGCAATGCTAACAAATCAACGACGGGCAGTACCTGATTTCCTGGTAAGGCAAGAGCCATGAAGACCATAATGGGAATGAGAATGATACCGGAAATTAACGTCGCAGGTTCACCATAACCAGTAGCATCATTTACACCAAGATACCATTTACGTGACTTACTGCCATTCTTAACGGACTTCTTAGCAGCATCGGTTATTGGCAGAAAGGCTTGGGCAAATAAGCCTGCAACACGAGGAAAGATCGCCATGATCGCACTTGTAGCAATCCCCATTGTCGCAACTTGCCCCCATGCAGCCAATGTACCTAAGGCTTTGAAATTCCCCATAATGCCGATAAAGATGCCCAGCAATAACCCTAGGGAAACAGGCTCACCAAAAAAACCTAATTTTTTTTGCAGTTCTTCAGGGCTCAATTTAATTTTATTCAAACCAAAAGCGTTTAATATCGGATCAAAGGCTACTGTAAACAGTGCCGCCTCAATATTATGCATAGCAATAATTGTACAATTGGGGTATTTATAATAGGTTGACCAGCGTTTGGCGATGAGCTCTGCGATGAGCAGACTATACATATTCAATAAAATCATACATCCTAATGATAGGATCATATTTTTAGTTACCATATAAATCATCGAACCCCATACCATATAGGAGTAGTTATTCCATAAGTCACCAGGCTGAAATACATCGGTCCATCTGGTGAGAAACAGTACCGTCTGTACTAATAATCCAACTCCTAAGAAAATCATGCCCGCTTCGGTAGAGTAAGCTACCAATGCGGTAGCCTGCCAGCCTACATCAAATACAGGAAGTTGAATCCCCGTATTTTCTACCATGCTTTTGACTACGGGTGTAATAATCGGTGTAAATGCATTCAGTAGAAGTGTAAACCCTTCTAACCCAACTCCAGCATATAAGGCAGAGAAGAAAGCTTTTTTATTATTCACTTTTAATATTTTGGAAATAATAAAAATGATAACTGGAACAAATACAGGCGATCCAAAGGTCTGAAAAACTTCTTTTAAGGTTTCAAAAAACACATTGATTTCCCCCTTTTACTTTATTTATTTTATGATTTACTTTCTATTTCTTTGATGACACGCATAACCTCATCCAAAAATTCATCTTCACCAAAGCCAGTCAAAAAACCGACTGCATCAATGGTAGGAACAGGATAGTTGCCCTTTGGCAGCGGACTTGTGTGGGTAATAAAATCATAATTACCACCTTCGGATAATTGCAGTGCTTCCGTTGGCTTTGCCTCTGTCGCCGTAATTTTGATCCCTTGTTCCTCCATTGCTTCCTTTAGCTTCTCAGCGATCATTGATGAAGTAACTGTACCAGAACCGCACACTGATAGTACATTAAACTTTCTCATTTCATTACTCCCTTCTAACTCTTACTTTATTTCATTGCCTTGGCCTATTGGTCCAGGCAACTTAATAACTCTGAAATCTCTTCTTTGGAGCCGGCATCACGAACTTTGATCAGCAGCTCTTTATTCTGAAAAACAGACATTAGATTCTTTAATAATTGAATTTGTAAGTTGGGATCTTTCACAGCTAATAAAAATACAACTTCTACATTTAATTCTTCTTCTGGATTTACCATCGAATGAAATACAGATGGTTTTTTCAGCGTTGTTATGGCAATATTCGATTGATTCACATGACCCGAATCCGTATGAGGAATCGCTACACAAAAATCACCTATGGGAAGTCCTGTAGGAAGATTTCTTTCCCTTTCCAGTACCGCTTCAATATAACTATCCTTCACATAGCCTTTCGATAACATCAAGGCTCCTAAGTTTTGAATAATCTCATTTGAAGTTTCTGCTTCCATATGTAATACAACTAAATCCAAATCCAGCATAATGTATAACCACTCCTTAAATTAAATATCTATATGTTTTTACAAAAATCAGAAAGCATACCACTTTTTCCTTTTATTCTTTCATTTTTTCATAAAGCATTTCTTTAAATTGATTCATATCCCTTATCTCTTTCCAGTTCTCTATAAAATCCAGATTCAAAAAAGGTTTTAAAAAACTCTTCACAATTTTTTTATCATTAATTTTAAACGCAGGTAAGCATACAACATTTACATAACCTCTTCCCCACTGAATGGGATCTTTTAATTTAGCAACCACAATCGCCGATTTCATAACGCTATGGGAGTCACCATGAGGAACAGCAATTCCCCCTTTTAAAAAAGTAGGTGACATCTCTTCACGCTGCACGACAGATTCCAAAAATTCTTTTTTTACATAGCCTTTATTAATCAGTAATAAGCACATCACTTCAATTAACTCTTTTTGGGAACTCATATCAGATTCAAAAACAAGTAAATCTTCTTTCGGAAAATCCACCCATGCATTTGTTTTTTCGGCATTTAAAAATACATCAAACTCTCTAATACCACTATCGAACAAGTAGGGTTCATATACAACAAAGTTGATTCCTTCAATCTCCGGATTAATGGTCCCGATAATCGCCAGTACTTTATATTTCTCTTGAAGCTCTCTTATTTTCTCTTTTAAATGCTCATCCATAATGCCCATTTGGAACACGGTAACATTGGCATATTTCCTTTCAATCGCCTGTCTAATGTGCTGGGCTGTCCCTTCACCAGTAAGACACAAGGCAATTAACGCCATTGGTTTGCTGGTTTCTTCTATGATCAATAAAGGATAGTTATAGCGTGTCTTCACTAAGCTAGAATAGATTTGGGTCAAATTATTTTCAGGGATGGATGCCTTGCGCACCGCTTCTATTACCGTAAGCAAATCTACCCGGTCTAGAGTCTTGGTCGGTATCGCCAGCTTTTCGGTAACCATCTTACCGATGTCGACAAGGGAACCCATGTCCACTAAAAACAAGATCCCTCTTCCCTCATCCACAATTCTTGAAATCCCAATAATTTTTTCATAGATTACAGACGGACTTTCATCTAGAGGCATATCAATAGCGATGGGAAAATTCACATTCAGTAATGCTCTAACTACGTTGATAATTTCCGTCGCAATACGCCCATGTGATACTACGATAACGCCTACCCTATTTTGAGGCAGTTTATTTTGAAGAGCTGCTTTAATATACATGGCAATAAAGCCAATTTCATCTTCTGGTATTTCTACCTTCTTCAATTCCTGCAGCCAGGCAGCAACTTGAATGGCGATTTCATATTCTTTAATAAAACCTTTTTTTATTTTTGCTAAATTGATGTTTATAATTTGCTGTTTCAATCGGACTCTTTTGATGGTCTCATTCAGATGAATGGCTAAGTAAATAAAGATATTTTCATTAATGTCATTATGCATATGCTCATTTAGTAATAGCAGCCTTACTTTTTTCACCAAATCAATAATGTCTTTGTCCACTATATTTACTAATTCATTTAGGGAGAAGTATTTGTGATTGCTCGTAGATTTGGGTTCAAGATTGCTAAATTTATTGATAATAAAAGTCCATAATATTTCCTCTACTTCCGAAAAATCGATATGCAGTTTGGTCAATTCATAATACTTCTTCTCAATCTGTCGATAGAAATCTTCCGGAAGCAGGCTTTCGCCATCTTGATTTCGTTTCATTACATTCACATGATTCTTGACGAAGGGGATAAACAACATATCCTGTATATAATTTCTGATTTCTAAAATATTAATATCTTCTAAAATAAAATCATGCTGAATGCTGTTGGTTTCTAATATATCCTCATACCCGATGCTGATAATGTCTTGATCCTTTCCTATATTTTTCATAAAGGCTCTAGCGCAAACCACTTGGATTGTACTTTTTAATTGACCGATGTTACCGCTAAATCGCTTTAATGTTAAAATTTCGATTACTTTCGACTGCACAAAGATTTTCACATTAATCCGATTGCATTCCTGTTGGAAAAACTCATAGATAATCTCAACTTTTTCAATGAAGACGCGTTCATGCAGAGACGGAATGGCAATGATCATGGGTATACGTCTTCTGAAACTTAGCAGTAAGCTTGATTCCAAATTTTCTGTAGTAGCACCAATAAATATGATTTTTACTTTTCTTTCGTCTCTGGTTTCACCTAATCTTCTGAATTGCCCCCGGTCTAATATTGAGAAAAGAATTTCTTGACCTTTCGGCGGCAGCCTATGTATTTCATCTAAAAATAAAATACCGTTATTGGCATGCTCCACCAGCCCCTCCGTATCATTATCAGCACCAGTAAAAGCACCCTTTTTGTAACCATATAATAGCGACAATAAAAGCTGGGGATTATCGCTGTAATCAGCACAGTTAAAAACGATAAAAGGTACGTTATCGCCTATGATTTGCTGCTGCTTTGCAAAATGATACATACATTCAGCAAATTGTGTTTTCCCAACGCCGCTTTCCCCGATAATCAGCGTAGACAGCCCAAAGGGAGGATATAATATTGCCGATTTTGATTGTGTAATACTTTGTTCCAAGCTGCCATCATGACCCACCAAATTTGAAAAAGGATCTTGCAATACGTGGGTCTCCTCTTGTACTTGAAACTCACCGCTATTTACTTCACTGAAGAAGTCTTCTACTACATGTCTGGATATATCAAAACCAGACTCCATTAGCCTCTTCGTAAGTTCAGCAATGTTTAACTTCCCATTTTCCGCTATGATTCTTTCCATCGCTTTTTTCAAATGAGGTCGACGCCGTTCTCTTGAATTGCCAATCCCTAACTCTTTGCGCAAAATAGTAATTTGTTCCCTTGTAGTAGATAGCATTTTCCCTAATTTTGCATCTGTAAATGGTTCCTTTCCATTTTCCGTTTTTATAATACTTAGTATCTTTTCCTTTACATCCATTACAAAACCCCTCTTCTGCTTATATAATACGCAAGTCCCGTGCCATACAAAAAATAATTTTTCACATCCCTGCAATCAGCATTTTCCCTGAACTGAAATGATTTTTCACCTTTTTCTGAAAATTTCATACATAGTATCATAGTAAAATCAGTAAATGTATACGAAAAGGCTGTACATTCCTAAATTTTTCTCTGTGCTCTCGGTGCATCTCTGTGTCCTCTGCGTTTACCGTTTCCTAAAAAACTTATACTTTCTAGATTATTAATGAAATCGATATAAATCCCCATATAATGGTTAATCAACTATCCCAACCACATTATATAACGATTCCCATGAGTCAAAAAGATTGTATGATCGAAATAAAAAAACACTTCTCCACGTTCTCTGTGGGATCTCTGTGCCCTCTGTATAGATGCTGTACTGATGATACATCGAATTAAACGCAACAATAAAGGGACTGCCTTGCCACGATTTTTTTAAAATCGCGGCGAAGCAGCCCCTTGGTTCTTATTGCATTTTATGAAAAGAATTTTTATATTGACAAGATTTGAGATAAATTATACATTTCGTGATCAAATACTTTTGTTTTGCTAAGTGCCTTCATCATATCAATATTAATCAAATGATTGTCTTTTATGCCAATTGCACGATTGGATTTTCCTTCGATTAATAAATTAACAGCCTTAGCGCCCATTTTACTTGCTAGAATTCGGTCAAAAGCCGTTGGAACCCCGCCCCGCTGTAAATATCCAAGTACCGTAACCCGCGATTCAATACCTGTAATTGCAAATATCTCTTTTTGCAGTTCTACAGCGGATTCCCTGCCTTCAGCCAAAATAATAATATTGTGAGCTTTCCCCCGTTTTTTTCCCTGCAACATTTTCTCACAGATTTTAGTTGCTTCATATTTTTCTTCTGGAACTAAGATGCTTTCTGCTCCTCCAGCAAGACCTGCATAAAGAGCGATATCCCCGCAGCACCTTCCCATGACTTCAATAATCGTTACTTTCTCATGAGACATGGATGAATCTCTTATTTTACTGATGGAATCAAGTACTGTATTAACCGCCGTATCAAAACCAATTGTATAATCGGTGTATGCTAAATCATTATCAATCGTACCTGGAACTCCCACAACTTTTATACCAGTCTGGCTAATTTTATTGGCTCCCTGAAAAGAGCCATCTCCACCAATTACAATCAATCCATCAATTTCATTTTTCTCTAATATACCAATTGCTTCGTTGATACCAGCTTCCGTTCTTATTTTCTCGCATCTTGAGGTTTTAAGAACGGTTCCGCCCCTGTGAATAATATCTCCCACAGATGAGATATGCATTTCTTTTATCTCACCATCTAAGAGTCCCGTATACCTCTTTGGATTCCAACGACCTTGAGATCGTTATATATGGCGGTTCTCACAATGGCTCGAATAGCGGCATTCATGCCTGGGGCATCCCCTCCACTGGTTAATACTCCTATTTTCTTCACGAATCAGATCTCCTTTTCCATCTATGCTGAAATCGATATTTCATTCTTAGCAAGCCAACAATCGATATTGAAGCTTTATAATGTAAGAACTTATGAACCACAAAGACGCAATGCCGCTGATGCGGCACACAAAGGAGTACACAAAAATATATAAATAACCCCTTTGTGCCCTTTGCGTCTTTGTGGTTCAATTCATTTTATTACTTGAAAGGATGCGCAGTGTTTTTCTATTTACTTTTTGCTATTCACTGTCTTTTGTGCTGTATCATAAATATTTTCAACGGTTAATCCATATTTGGTTAATAACTCTTCTGGTTTTCCTGATTCGCCAAACGTATCATTCATACCGATTTTCACGACTTGTACCGGATAATGCGTCGATAATACATCACAAACCGCGCTGCCCAGACCGCCAATAACAGAATGTTCTTCTACGGTTAGAATTCTCTTTGTTTCTTTTGCTGCTTGAATAATCAGTTCCTCATCAATTGGTTTAATCGTTGAAATATTAATTACCCTAGCAGAAATTCCCTCTTGTTTTAAAAGTTCTGCTGCTTTTAAACATTTACTAATCATTAGCCCCATACCGATAATGGTAATATCCTTACCATCCTTTAGGACATTTCCTTTACCGAAGGTAAAAGTATGATTTTCATCAAAAATCGACGGCACTCCCAAGCGCCCTAAACGTAGATAGACTGGACCATCAATATGAGCTGCTGCTCTAACTGCCTGCCTTGTTTCCACATCATCTGCAGGTACTATGATCTTCATGTTGGGTAAGGATCTCATAATGGCAATATCCTCAATGGACTGATGAGAACCCCCATCTTCTCCCACTGTAATTCCTGCATGAGTTGCAGCAATTTTCACATTCAGCTTTGGGTAACAAATGGAATTTCTAATGATTTCAAAAGCTCTGCCTGTAGCAAAAACAGCAAAGGTACTGGCAAAAGGAATTTTTCCTGTAGTGGCGAGTCCTGCTGCCATTCCCATCAAATTTTGCTCGGCGATGCCTGCATTAATAAAGCGTTTTGGAAAGTGCTTTGCAAATCCTGCTGTCTTAGTGGATTTGGATAAATCCGCATCCAAGACTACAATATCTTTATTTTCTTTTCCCAGTTCAATTAAAATATTTCCATAGGATTCTCTTGTAGCAATCATTTTGTTTCCTCCTAGGTATTATTATCGACTATCGAATATTTTGTTCCAATTCTTCAATGGCTTTAGCTCGTTTTGCCTCTGACGGGGCCACCCCATGCCAGCCTACTTGATTCTCCATGAAGGAAACACCTTTTCCCTTACTGGTTTTCGCAATAATTGCCGTTGGCTTCCCTTTAACTTCTTTTGCCTGTTTAAATGATTTTTCAATATCTGTAAAGCAATGACCATCAATCTCTATCACATTCCAGCCAAAGCTTTCCCATTTTTCTTTTAATGGATTGACTTTCATAACCTCATCATTCGTACCATCAATTTGTAAGCCATTATGATCAATGATCGCCACTAGATTATCCAATTTATAATGGGAAGCCGCCATGGCAGCTTCCCAAACGATTCCTTCTTGAAGCTCTCCATCACCTAACAAGGTATAAATCCGATATGATTTTTCATCGATTTTACCACCTAATGCCACACCCACTGATGCGGAAAAACCTTGACCCAATGATCCTGTTGACATTTCTACGCCAGGAACTTTCAGCATATCAGGATGCCCCTGCAGAAAACTTCCCAGCTTTCTCAAGTTGGTCAATTCACTAGTATTAAAAAAGCCTTTCATGCAAGAGTTCCATATAGTACTGGAGCTGCATGCCCTTTACTCAAAATAAACCGATCTCGATCTGGATTGTCTTTGTCTTCACTATCAATCTTCATTTCTTTAAAATATAGGTAGATTAAAAGATCGGCTGCCGATAAGGCTCCTCCCGGATGCCCAGATCCCGCCGCGGCTAACATATTGATAATATGGATTCGTAATTGATTTGCATATATTTTCATTGGCTCCATAAAAAAACCTCCCTACATATTTACTTACTGCTGCTTTCCAAGTTCATAATCAAGAATAAACTGTATCCGCTGCGCATGTTTACCTGCATCAAAAGATGCTGTAAGCCATTCCTTCGTAATCTCCAGTGCCAAGCCACTGCCGATTACTCTTTCCCCCATACATAATATATTAGAATCATTATGTGCTCTTGTGGCTTTAGCGGAAAAAGTATCGTGCACGACAGCAGCCCTAATACCTTTTACCTTATTAGCCATAATTGACATTCCTATGCCAGTACCACAAATTAGAATCCCTTTCCAATCATCATTACCGGCTACTTTCTCAGCTACACGTTTTGCAATAGGTCCGTAATTAACACTGTCTGCAGAATAAGCACCCACATCTTCGACTTCGATTTTTAATTCTTTTAACAGACGAATAACCTTTTCTTTGAGCGTAAAACCCGCATGATCACTGCCAATTATAATTTTTGCATTTTCCATTTCATCCTCGTCCCTTCTTTTTAAAGAAGTATCACTTATACCTCACTTAACACTCTTTCCCCTCGGGAAAGACGATGACTTTACCAAAAAAGCTATCACGTTTATATATTTTTTCAAAAGTTTCGGGGATTTGATCAAGAGAAATCCGATGAGTTACCATGGGCTTAACCTTTATCTTACCTTCTTTCATGAAATGCAGTGTAGTTGGCCATTCTTTCCCGGGAAATGGACCAGAAACTGCATTCCAGGAACCTAATACTGTCAGTTCATTCCGCACTATTTTTTCAAAATGTTCCCGGGAAATCGCCACATCACCATAAGGAATCCCCATGAATACAACAGTCCCCCCCTTCTTAGGCAACGATAAAACCTGTGCACTAGTAAATGGATTTCCTGCAGATTCTACAGCAATATCAACACCAATGCCTCCCGTCATCTCTTTTACAACCTGTATTGGATCAATGTCTTTTGCATTAATGCACAAATCAGCACCTAGCTCTTTAGCAATCTCTAACTTTTCATCAAAGATATCAATGGCAATCACTTTTGTGGCACCAAATATTTTGGCACATTGTACAGCAAATAACCCAATAGGACCCACACCCAAAACAGCTACTGTATCGCCAGCTTGAATCTTCGTACGATAAAAACCATGCATTACCACACAAGCTGGTTCCATACCGCAAGCCGTCTCAAAATCTAAGCCTTCGGGCATTTTTAGTACACTTCTAGAATGCAGCCTTACATATTCGGCAAAGCCCCCATCTTCTTTTGCTCCGATTACCTGTAGGGATTCACATTTGGAGTATTTCCCCAACTGACAATATTCGCAGTGAAAGCATGGTGTTGTTGGGCAGACAACAGCACCATCGCCTACTTTTACATTGGTTACCTGTTCGCCAATCTCTACAATCTCACCTGAAAGCTCATGGCCAAATATGGCTCCCACTGTATGTGGCCCTAATTTTCCATATCTTGATATATCGGAGCCGCAAAATCCTACAGCCTTTACTTTAACAATTACATCATCTGGAGTCTTAATTTCTGGTTTCGGACACTCTTCTACTCTTAAATCCCGAATTCCATATATTTTTGCACCTTTCACAGTGTCACCTCATTTACTATTTTTAGAAATGCTTCTATATTTTGCTTCGTTTTGTTTTTTTGAAAGGCAGCTGAGCCAATGACAATATTAGTCGCTCCTGCATGTATTACGTCACGAATAGTAGACAAGTTAATTCCACCATCTACTTGAATTTCAAAAGAATAACCACCCGCTCGTTTCATGTCAGCAAGTTCTTTTATTTTCTGATTCATTGCGGCAATATTCTTTTGACCGCCGTAACCTGGATTTACGGTCATAATGAGTACTAAATCCAGCATCTCATAGACATGAGAAAGAACACCAATAGGGGTTGCAGGATTTAATGCCACGCCAGCCTTCATGCCAAAGCTTTTGATCACTTGTATGGATCTGTGCAAATGAGTACAAGCTTCGGCATGAACAGTAATACAATCAGCCCCTGCATCCACAAAGGAAGAGATAAAACGGTCTGGATTTTGAACCATCATATGAACGTCAAAATGCATGTTACTTATGGGCCGGAGCATACTCACTTGATCTGGGCCAAAAGCTATATTAGGAACAAAAGTTCCATCCATCACGTCAATATGCAGTGAATCGATACCACATGACTCTACTGTTTTCAACTCTTGTTCCAAATTACCCATGTCTGCTGCTAATAAAGAGGGAGAAATTATAATATCCATAAGACCTCCAATCTCAGCTATCATTACTATTTGTTATAAAATCAGTTCTTTTTTGTTTAATATCCGTTTTTATTAGAATCAGAGCCGGTCTTGCCTGATATAATCGCTATTGCATTGCTTGTTCCAATCCGATTTGCACCAGCTTTTACAATCTTAATCGCATCATCGTAAGTTCTGATTCCTCCAGCCGCTTTTACGCCAAAGTCTTTACCAACTACAGATCGTAATAATACAACATCCTCTACCGTTGCTCCACCGCCATTAAACCCAGTAGCGGTTTTAACAAAGTCAGCACCGGCTTCCCTGATTAAGTTGCAGGCAATTTTTTTCTCTTCCTGGGTCAAAAGTGCCGTTTCTATAATAACCTTGGTGACTAAACCCTGAGAAGCTTTGACAACTTCTGCTATATCATATTTCACAATATTATATTCTTTGGACTTTAAAGCCCCTAAATTAATCAGCATATCGATTTCTTTTGCACCATTATCAATGGCATCTACGGTTTCTGCCACTTTCACTTTCGTAGTAGCACCTCCCAGAGAAAAACCAATGGGTACACCTACTTTAATATTATGATCTTTCAGCAACTGATTGGCGAAGGAGACATAATACGGATTAACAAATACCGTTTTAAAACCATGTGTAATCGTCTCTTGACAAAATATCTGGATATGCTCTTTGGTCGCAATGGGATTCAATAAGGTATAGTCAATCATCTCGATCAGAGCTTCTTGATTCATTACAAACACCTACTTATCACTTTTTCGTAATTAAAACTTTTTTGCATATTTCTATATAAGATCCAACCCGCACTATGCATACTGAAGGATCATTTCTTTCAAAATTAAATGGTTTAAAATCAAAAATTGCTATTGAGCTCAGTAACAGATTTTTTCTTTATTCTGAACAGTTAGGCCTAACTGAATCAGCTTATTTAGTCAAACTATGATACTTGAATACTTCTTATTCAACAGTTAACACGACTTTAATGGCGTCCCCTTTTTTAATGGTCTCATATGCTTTATCCCATTCTGTAATATTGAATTGATGTGAAACTAATGCTTTGGCATTCACTAGGTTTTGATCCATAAGCTGCAAGGATGGTTCCCAATCACTTGGTTTCTGGCTTCTGCAGCCCATTACTTTAAGTTCTTTTTGAATGATTTTTTCAAAATCAGTCAGAATTTCCGTTGTTGGGAAAATCCCAACCTGCACATATTCACCTTGTTTAGTGAGAATATCCAAACCTAAATTTACGGATGGCGGAGCTCCTGTACATTCAAATACAATATCAGCACCATACCCGTCGGTAAGATCCTCTACTGTCTGCTTAATATCTTCATTCTGAATATCAACGGCTACATCAATTCCCAATTCTTTTGCTTTATCTAATCGACTTCTGTCTTTCGCTAACCCTGTAATAATGACTTTCGTATCAAAAGTCTTGGCAATTTGTGCCACAAGCAAACCAATTGGGCCAGGTCCTAATACTACTACGACATCATTCTTTTTGATGCTGCTCTTTGCCACCGCATGATGTGCACAAGCCAATGCTTCGGTTATAGAAGCAGATAAATAATCAACATTTTCAGGCAGTTTATGAATACTGTTTTTATTTGCTATGATGTATTTAGTAAAAGCACCATCCTGCTGTGTTCCCAAACCTTTACGTTCTTTACATAAATTATAATTTTTCGATTTACAATATTTACATTTACCACATATATAAAATGTAGTTTCTGAAGTGACGCGCTCACCCACATGGATATCGGTTACATTTTCTCCTACTTCTACTACTTCACCAGCAAATTCATGACCTAATGTTACAGGAACCTTAACTCTATATTTTCCTTCATAGGTATGCAAATCAGAGCCGCATATCCCTGCATATTTGACTAAGATTTTCACTTCATCCTTACCAGCTTTTGGTTCTTCTTTGTCAACAATAACTAAATTCCCATGACCTAATGCTGTTTTAACTAATGCTCGCATTCTTATTCCTCCTCGTTTCAAAAATTTATGCTAGATGACATCTTGAGCTAACATTTCTTATCATCAAACATAATTATGTTAGCTCAAGACAAGAATCACATTTTAATCGTGTCTTATTAATTAAATAGTGTGAAAATTTTGTATATCACATAGTGAATTACGTTACCACCTTGGTCAATACTAGAAATCGTCGTTGCACCCGCTGGCATTTTAAAATGAGCATCTACTGCCATTTGCGTATGGAATGTTGCAACATCAGTCGCCATGTACAATGACATCGCAATTACAACAGCTCCAACAAGAACCGAATGAACGATATTACCTCGAGCCGCTCCTACGATAAAGCAGACGATAAAGGGAATGGTTGCTAAATCACCAAAGGGTAAAACATTATTTCCTGGTAATACAACTGCTAAGAGGATCGTAATCGGAACTAAGATTAGGGCTGTTGCGATTACGGAAGGATGCCCAATTGCAACGGCAGCATCTAGTCCGATATAAATATCTCTATCGCCAAATCTTTTGCTTAAGAACTCCCGGGCAGATTCAGCAAGTGGGATAAGACCTTCCATTAATATCTTAACCATTCGAGGCATTAACACCATAACGCCACCCATTGCTATACCAACTTTTATGGTCTGCCCTGCTGGATATCCGGCTAGTGCACCTAGTCCAACTCCTAGAAATACTCCCATGAAAAGCGGTTCGCCAAATACCCCAAATCTTTTTTGAATGGTTTCAGGATCTGCATGTAAATCTTTAATGATCGGGATTTTCTGTACCAATTTTACAAGGGGAATTCCAATTGCATAGGACACAGTACTACCAGTTGGAACAGAAATACCAGGTAGATCAAAATATTTTTCCAGCATTGGTGCTGTCCAATCAGCAATTTTTAAAACAATAATTTCAAAAATAACTGCTGCCACTAAGCCTTGTACAAGGCTTCCAGTTGCTGAATATACAAAGGCTCCCATAAAAGTGAAATGCCAATAATTCCAAAGGTCGATATCCATTGTTTTTGTGGTTTTGGTAACTAACATAATGACATTAACCAATAAACCTAATGGAAGAACAAATGCTGCAATCGGAGAAGCCCATGCTATACTTGCAGCTCCTGGCCAGCCAATATCAATGATATTTAGCTGCACCCCAAACCTTGCTACCATACCTTGTGCTGCTGGTGCAAGATTCGAGACCAGTAAATCAACCACTAAAAAGATACCTGTAAAACCTACGCCAATCGTCAAACCAGAACGAAAGGCTTTACTTGCCGGCTGCCCAAATGCTACTCCCAGCAAAAAAACTGCAACTGGCAGAATAACCGTTGGTCCTAGCCCTAGAAAGGCTTGGAAAATCTGAACTACATCCATAATAATACCTCCTCAGCTTTTTATTATTTCTTAAGTTCTTCTAAGATCTGCTCTTTCAATTTATCTAATCCTATTCCAGTTAAGAAAGCTCTTGCATTAATGATTGGGAAGGGATATTCTTTGGAAACAATCGTAGTGGTAACAAGCAAACTTGCCCGTGATTCATATGCAGGAACTTCTGTCACTTTACATTGAACAATTTCAACTTGAATATTATTTTCTTTAGCCATTTTCTCAATGGCATCAGATACAACAGTAGATGTTGCAATTCCGGTTCCACAAGCTACTAATACAGTTTTTTTCCCTTTTCTTACTTCACTCACTTTATTCACCTCCCTTCACATTGTTTAAATTAAGTCGTTTACTTACTTCTTCTTTGATTTTCACTTCGCTTTCTTCGCTTGCTAAATATAGCAGAATCTCTTCGTCTTGAAAGATTCCCATTAAACTTTGCAGCATTTTTAGCTGGGAGTGACTATCATGCATCGCCAACATAAAAATTAATTTCACAGGAGTTTTTTCTGTCTCCTCACCCATAATGCCAAAATCTACAGGTTCCTTTAAAACTCCAACACTAATGGCAGATTGGTTAACATGTTCAATATCTGTATGTGGTATGGCAACACCACAACCCTTGGTCGGCAAGCCTGTTGCAAATTTTTTCTCTCTTGCAATAACGGCCTCGGCATAACTTTCTTTTACAAAACCTTTCTGATATAAGTTGGCTGCCATGTGCTTTAAAATATCTGAACTATTTTCACCTTCTACATTTCTTATCACTAATGTTTCATCAAATTTAACATGATTCATGTAATAGAGCCTCCCTAATTTCGTCTTCTGATTTTGCTTGCTGCATTTGCGCAATAAATTTTTCACTTTCAAATTTGTTATATAAAAACCGTACTCCATCTTTACCATCGATATCTAAGGCCAACAAACAAATCAATGATACAGTGTTCTCATGATCCCAAGCAATCGGCACTGCCGCTTTGGCAATTACAATTACGGGATGATTCACATAGCTACTGTCAGCATGGGGCAAAGCAACTTCTTGATTAATCACATAGCTTCCCATATTTTCCCGCTCCATAACAGCCTCATAATATCCTTCTTTGACATATCCTTCTGCTAACAAGCTATTACAAATACGCTGCAGCACTTCTTCTTTCCCGCCTACTTCTGGCAGCATGATAAATTTCGCCTCTCGTACGACATGAGGAATCAGGCCACTGTAACTTTTCATACGATAATGATTGTTACATTCAATTAAATTCATAATTTGATTTTTTCCTGTTTCGTTAAATAATGCCTCTAAAGATAAGAAAGGAATACCGTGATATTTAGGATCAATACTGCCTATTATCGCAATGATTTCATAGGTATTGATCGTATCTTGTATTTGCTTATGAAGATCACGTTTCCCAATAACCCCCATATGGATTAATTCTATATCATTTAGTTTTTCACCAAATATTTTCTTCAGATGACTTCCGCACTGAAGAGCTACCCCTTCTCCTGTCAAGCAAACCGTAATAATTGCTTTTTTCCGTTTTAAAACTTTATGATCCACTCGCGTCTTCTTAAAGGTATAATTTAAATTTTCTACCGCATACACCACATCTTTAATATGGGATCCAGGTAAAATACTTCTGCGAATGGCTTCAATTACCATTACTGTATCCACACGGTCAATCGTCTCGATCTGGATACCTGTCCTTTCTGAAATGATTTCTCCGAAGGTCAGTAAAGAACCCATATCCACCAGCATTAATACGCCTTTACCTTCATCAGTTGCCTCTATGATCGTAGCCAAACGTTCTAATACTTCACTAGGATTCTCATCTAAAGTCATGACTACCGCTTTGCCATGATTCATATTTAGCAGCTTATTCGCAATTTCCAGCATACCAACACTTACATTGCCATGAGTAACAACCAGAATACCAACTTTACCTTCTTTTTCTTGTTTATTGCCTCTAAGATAGAGTGCAATAAAACCAACTTCGTCCTCTGGTAAATGAATTCGATAGTATTTTTCAATATGTGCGATCATTTCTTGGGCTACAGCATATTCAATGCTGTATTTTCTTTTGATTTCTTCTAAGTTGGGATTAATAATTTCCCGTCCTTGCTTAATACGCTGAAAAGTAGCATTCAAATGAATGGCTAAACAATAAAATATGGAATGATCCATCTTTCCTAATGTCATTTCAGCAATTTTAAGAAGTTCTTCCACAAGGGAAATAATCTCAACTCCCACGACTTTAGCAATCTCATCAGGAGATAAAGGATGCAAATTGTCTTTAACGTGTTTGATAACATTCTGTAATTTGCGTTCAATCTCAATCCCGATAATACGATTAATTTCCTCTGTATTTAGTCCTTGCTTTACATATTCGGTATAAGTTTTTTCGATATCGCTATAAAACTCTTTTGGGAAACTATAAATATCGTTTTCAAGCTCAGCGATTTTTTTATACTTTTTAGGACTAAATCTAAAATCTTGCCAGACGAGGCTTTCAATTTCATCCCGCATACTTTTTATTTTCAAAAGTCCCTTTTTAACGTGAAGATTTAAATCTCTTACATCAATTTTCACACAGTCTTCTTTATCCATAACATAGGTTAAAAAGCTCTTGGCGCAAGCAACTTGAATATCACTTTTTAGCTGTCCAATATTCCCATAACACTCATACAGCAGGTACGATTTCATGACGTCTAAGGCTACATGAATTGGTGCATTCATTCTCGTTGATTCATAACCAAAGAAATTTTTAATTAATTTCAATCTTTCATTTAAGGGCCGTTTACTTAAAGGCGGGACCTCAATAATCATGGGAATTCGCCTTTTAAAGGTTGCCAATAATGTAGTCTCAATATTTTCTGTGGTGGCGGCAATGAGCTGCACAACCGCTTTTCTAGTAAAATCAGACTCTCCTAACCTGCGAAAGCACCCCTTATCGATGAGTTGAAACAGCATTTCTTGTCCTTCTGATGTAAGACGATGCACTTCATCTAAAAATAAAATTCCACCGTCTGCCTGCTCGATTAACCCTCTCTTATCTTGCGCGGCTCCTGTATAAGCGCCTTTTACGCTCCCAAACAGATGAGATATTAACAATTGGGCGTTTTCAGCGTAATCGGCGCAGTTAAAAACAATAAAGGGAGATTCTTTGGCTAGCCTGCCGCTTTCGATGGAAAACTTGTACATGGACTCTGCCAACTCACTTTTGCCTACACCTGTTTCCCCTAAAATCAAGCAATGCAACCCATTTGGCGGATATAATACTGCAGCTTTAGCCTGCTGTATTTGTATTTCCAAACTTCCTTTTCCACCAATTAAATTTTGAAAGGCTTGAATTTCTCGACTCTCTTCTTGCGTTTTACTGCCGTCTTTCAGCAGCGAAACTTCATCTATGATCTGTTTATTAGCTTGCGAGCCTTTGATTTCTTCTAAATATTTGACTACCAAGTAGCGCGATAATTTATATCCTCTATTTTGCAGCATCTTAGTCAATTCACGGTAAGAGATATTCTCATTTTTCTGTAATATCTGGGATATTTCCTCGCAAATATAGATCTTCTTTCGTTCTCGAGAGTCTGCAATTTTTAGTTCCTTGCGGAGTAACGTCATATATTCTCTGCTTACTAATAAACTTTCACCTAATTGCAGATCCGTTAGCGGTTCTTTTTTATTTTCTTTTAAAAGGATACTGCGGAGTTTATTTTTCACATCTAACCCTCCTGTCTTTTATTATTGCAAGACTCGTGCCAACTAGTGGTCAATTATGTTAGTGATGAGAGAGAGGCTTGGATAATATTGAACTAAATATATTTTCCAAAGTTGAATCTAGTCACACTTTTTGTGTTTATTTACTTTTTTTATAAAATCACTTACGTTTTTTCATTGTCCCCCTTACACTTTTGCGCATTTTTAAAATACGTAAAAATAACTGAATTTTATATTTATATAATCTCAAAAAAAAAAAAATGTTACGCATCCTTTAAAACAGATAAAACGAATTGAACCACAAAGGCGCAAAGTACACAAAGGGTTATTTATACATTGTGCGTTTGTGGTTCGTAATTTTTTTATTTTTCCACCTACAAAACCTATAGGCACTACTATAACAAGGAAAGAGGCTTTTCTTATTAAAAAGCCTCTTTCCTTGTTATCAGCCTTACCCTTCTTCTACATTATTATTCTTTCGCCGCTCCATTTTGATAATCTCAATTAAATGGCAAATTTCTTCATCATTTACATTCACAGTGAATTGTTCTTCTAGAGCATTACTTACTTTTTTTAACACTGAATATTCAAGAGGATGCTCAGCAATAAATGCAGCTGTTTCTGGATAACTGATTCCTGCATGAGTAAGCAAGCGTTCTACCATGCAGGCAGAATGTACTAACATGCGTACCAGTCCAGAAGAAGAAAACTCCACTTGCAATTCATCTTCTAGCTTTCTAATGCAGATCATAAGAGTATCCATCACTTTACGCGGATTCACAAAAGTCAGAAATTCATCCAACATACCTGCAACCATACCACGCATCACTTCCCAATCCATGCCCCTATCTGTATAACGATCTGCAATATCAGAGGCCTTTAACCCTTCCGTGAGCAGACGGCGCAGTTCACTGCCAGCACCACCCTGCATGAGCTCTTCGATGGCAATATGAGGTCTATCCTCCATTTGAGGATCAATACTGCCTACACTAGCTACGATATCATAGGAATGCTGCAAAGACATCAGGCGAGTTTGCAACATTTCCTGATTGCCAGCCTCTACAGCAATTACACGAATATTAAATAACTGCCACTGATTTAGTAATTTTTCTAATAAGCCCTTAATTTTGGCGGCTGCTCCCTGCCCTGTAAGGCAAGTAGTCAAAATAGCCTTATCTTTACCATTCATAAAATCAGTCGGGTTATTTGCCTGTACTACCGTTTGAACCATACTACGCGCTGTCCAAGCAGATCGATAGACAATATTGATATCATTTTTCGGTAATATGGCTTTATGTAATACATGCAGTACCATTAATGTACTTACCATTTCTACACTTTTTACCATGATACCCGTTCGATTCGTAAGAGCTTTCGCTACACCTGATAGCGAGCCCATATCAACCAGCAGAATTATGCCTTTCCCTTGGTCAATTTCTTTTGCCACCTGAACTGCTTTTTCAATTGCCCAATCTACATTGGCTTCTAGAGGCATATCAATTGCTTTGGCATGAGTAACTCCTAGCAGCTTATTCGCAAAATCTACCATACTGGTAGCAGTCGAGTTACCGTGTGTAATCACCAAAACACCAACTTTTCGCTCTTCCCTGCCTTGGCGATCGTCAAAGGTTGCCAGCATTAAAGCAATAAATCCGATTTCATCCAACGGGATCAAGATGCCCATCTGTTCACCAATGCACTTCGCCATTTTTTCTGCTACAATATATTCCTTAGGATGCTGCTCAGCCACGGATCTAACATTAGGATTTACAATAGGCAGGCCGCTGCGAATTCTTTCTACCGTAGCAGCAATATGAATGGCTAAGGCATAATATAATCTACGGCTCAGGGTTTTCCCCATTTTTTCAGCCAGGCTGCAGGCTAGGTCAAAAACACTGAGAAAATCTTGTGGCAAAACACTTTGTAAATATTCCTGGGATATTTCCAGTTGTTCAGGACCTAATCGCTGAAAATAGTTTTCAAAATCCATCTCAATGCATTGAACAATCTCTGCCTGTCCAATTCCTTGGGACTTAAGAAACTGCATGCGCTCACTAATAGTCTGATAGAAATTCTTTGGTAAGCTCCGATCTGCCTCTTCATCCGCCGCTACTCCATTTGGCTGAATGAATAATTCACTGCCTAAGGTACATAAAATTTTACTAGTTTCCAGGCGGGCTTGAGGATCATAGACAATGGCTTGTTTAATCTTAGGCGGCAGCTCTTCGTAAACCAGGCGAACAGGTGCCGCCTTATCTCCTCGATGCAAGAAAGCTTTTGCACATATTAGTTGCAAGTCATTGCGCAGCTGCCCAATATTGCCCTGACAGCGGTATAACAATAATGCCCACAAGGCTTCTTGGCTAACAATTAGCTTCGACTGAATATGTACGGCTTCACGTGCCAGTAAAAATTTAATTAGTTCAAATCGTTCGTGTAATGGTCTCATGGCTAAATCGGGCAGCGATATGACCACAGGTATACGGCGCAAGAATGTTTTTAATAAAGCAGAATCTGGATTTTCGGTAGTAGCTGCGACTAACCTTATGGTAACATGGCGAATTTTATCAGTATCACCCATGCGGCGAAAATCTCCACGATCTAGTAGATAAAACAGCATTTCCTGCCCTTCTGGCGGCAAGCGATGTACTTCATCTAAGAATAACATGCCGCCATCCGCTTTTTCCACTAAGCCGGCTTTATCTTTATCAGCCCCAGTAAAAGCGCCTCGTACATGACCAAAAAGCTGAGACATCAAAAGCTGAGGATTATTTGCATAGTCAGCACAGTTAAATACAATAAACTGTCCACCATGAGCAATTTTTCCCTGGCTGCAAGCAAATCTATACATATATTCAGCAAATAAGGTTTTTCCCACACCTGTAGAACCAACTAATAGCGTATCTAAACCTTTTGGGGGATATAGAGCTGAAGCCTTTGCTTGCTCGACTGCGACTTTTAAACTATCTTGGGCACCAATTAAACCATCAAAAGAATCATAATTCTGAGCATTGTCATATAAGGCATTATCATTTTTCAGGCGCGTGGTATCAGATACATCCCCCGCCCTTCCTGATTGGGAAAATTCATTCGTAGCTAACTCTTCAATTTGCCGCTGGTGCCGTACCATTTCGGGAACCTTTCCCTTCAGTGCGGGATAAATACTTTCTACCCATTTCACTGTGACATAATAGGTGGATCGACTCACTACTTTTACTACCAACTTCTCCCTATGTAAGGCATTTAAATCACTGCTGACATTACTACGAGAAAACCCTGTTAAAACTGCCACTTCTTCTGCTGTAAAACCTAATGGTTTATGCTGCTGCATCATATTCTTATCTAGTTTTTTCGTGCATAATTCATCTAAGATTTCTAAAATTTTTAATTGACGTTTCATTTTTCGCTCTCCTTTAAGACAGCATCAGCTAGTAGTCCGCCAAGACTAAAGCTATGGGATGAATTGCGCGAGATTTTTCGTCCAGCAAGGCGGAGGAGTCGCGCATATCGGACATATGTAAGGTGACGACAACGAAGCTGGGCGGGAAATATCGCGACAAGAGCACCATGGATTTAGGCTTGGTGGACTACTAGTCATTTATAGTACATTATAAAACGTTATAATCTGTAATACAAATTTTTTTATGCTTTGCTACTTTCTATCCCTAGTAAAGGAGATGAGAAAACTCATTATCGCATCCTTAAAAAAACAAAACATTTTGAACCACAAAGACGCAAAGGACACTAAGGGATTTTTTTATATTTTCTTGTGTACTCCTTTGTGTGCCGCATCAGCGGCATTGTGCCTTTGTGGTTCATAAAATTTAAGTTTTCACCTACAAAACTTATAAACTCTGATACTAAAAAAAATAAAAGCATGGTTTTTATATACCGATGCTTTTATCGCTTTATCAGACGATCAAATTATGTTATTAGGTCTCTAACTCTAACCCGCAGTTTCTTGTCTTTGTTACTTGGACAGTAATGTTGCCAGCCGAAATGTAGAGGTATCAATTGTCCGTTTATGCCCAATGGCATCGACTAAGTCAATTGCAACGACTGCGCCGTTCTTCGAACCGAATAATACATTGGATATACCGGAAATCAGAGCCATCACTGCATGTTCCGCTAGTGTACTGGCTAAAATACGATCAAATACACTCGGAGATCCTCCCCGCTGTATATGCCCCAATACAGATACTCGGGTATCAAGACCAGTATCCTTAGCAATCTTCTCACCAATGGTTACAGCACTGCCTACACCTTCTGCTACAACCACAATACTATATTTTTTTCCTGCATCCCGCGACTTGCTTAGCTTGGCGCACAGCTCATCTAAATTAACAGTCATTTCTGGAATCAGTATCTGTTCTGCACCACCAGCAAGCCCAGCCGTCATAGCAATCCATCCTGAGTTTCGTCCCATTACTTCAAGAACCATTACCCGTCCATGTGAAGAGGCCGTATCCCGCAGCTTATTAATCGCTTCTACGACTGTATTGATAGCAGTATCAAAGCCAATGGTATAATCCGTCCCCCAAATATCATTGTCGATCGTACCAGGTAAACCAACTACAGCAATTCCTAATTCAGATAACAATTGAGCACCTGTAAGAGATCCATCGCCACCAATAATAACTACACCTTCGATTCCTCGGCGTTTAAGATTTTCAGCAGCTTTTTGTCGACCTTCTAACGTTTTAAAAACTTCACAACGCGCAGTTCCTAAAAAAGTTCCTCCCCGATGCAGAATGTCTCCTACTGAACGAGATTCCAATTTTATCATTTTATCTTCATACATGCCTGCATAGCCATTGTAAATTCCCCACACTTCTACCCCTTCATGGATAGCTACACGAACAACAGCACGAATAGCTGCATTCATACCAGGAGAATCGCCACCACTAGTCATGACAGCAATACGCTTTAACATCACACATTCCACCTCTTTTTTGCTACTTCTCCAGAAAGGGCGAAGACTGCTCTCCGCCCACCTTCCTTAGAATGTATTACAACTATTATATTTCAAATTCTAAGGCTATTTCTTCTAACCTTTTCTTAATATCAGATGCAGTACGCAGACTTAATATCTCATCAGCCCATTTTTGCGTCTGCTTTACGTCAAGCTGGCGTATACGATGCTTCACTATAGGAACCGCACGCCCATTCATGGATAATTCTGTTAAACCAAGTCCCACTAATAAAGGAGTCGCTAGAGGATCCCCTGCCATCTCACCACACATACCTACCCATTTACCAGCTTTTTGTGCAGCTTTTGCAACATTGCCAATTAAGCGAACGACTGGCGGCTGAAAATAATCACTTAGATACGCCACATGTTCATTCATGCGATCTGCCGCCATTGTATATTGAACAAGATCATTAGTGCCAATACTGAAAAAGTCCACTTCTTCTGCCAAGATATCTGCAATCGCAGCTGCTGCCGGAACCTCAACCATAATCCCTACTGCCACATCGCTCTTATAAGGGACTCCTTCTTGCGTTAATTCTTTAGCAGCTTCTTGTAATAAGGCTTTTGCACTTAACAGTTCATCAACGGTAGCAATCATTGGAAACATAATATGCAAGTTTCCTGCTACGCTTGCGCGTAATAAAGCACGCAATTGCGTTTTAAATACATCCTGGTACACCATACACAAACGGATGGCTCGTAACCCAAGGGCCGGATTCGCTTCTGGCAGTCCGCCAATAAAGGGCAACTGTTTATCTCCACCAGCATCCAGCGTACGAATTACAATCTTTTTATCAGGCATTGCCGCAAGTACGGCTTTATAAGATTCTACCTGTTCTTCTTCAGTTGGCACACTGGTTTTATCTAGGAACAAAAATTCAGTACGGAATAAGCCAACACCCTCTGCACCTGCAGCAATTACTTTTTCCATATCCCCAGGTGTACCAATATTGCAAGCCAACTCGATATGATGACCATCTAATGTCTCGCTGGGTAAATGGCCAACAGATGCTAAAAGTGCAGCTCTCTCTTGCTCTTTTTTAATACGCAAGCGATAATCAGCTAGTATATCCTCTTCAGGATTCACTAGGACCTCTCCTACATGTCCATCAACAATCACGGTATCTCCATTATTTAACTTCTCTAATGCACTGCCAACCCCTACAACAGCGGGAATACCTGCTGCCCTAGCCAAAATGGAGCTATGAGAAGTCTTTCCTCCTAGAGCAGTAATAAAACCTGATACACAATCTAAATCAAGAGCAGCCGTATCAGAAGGCAATAAATCCTGAGCTGCTAAAATACCTGTATAGTTGACCTCGGCCGTACCGCCCTGCAATATGCGTACTAAGCGTTTGCCAATATCCTTGATATCAGCTGCCCTCTCCTGCATATATTCACTATCAAGACCAGCAAACATCGCAGCAATTTCATTGGCTGCATATTCTACTGCTGCTTCAGCGCTTGCCTGATTGTCAATATGATTCAAAACAACTTCAACAAAAGAAGGATCTGTGACCATTAGCTTATGAGCAGCAAAAACTTCTGCCTGCTGTTCTCCCATATTGGCTGCTGTACGTTCTTGCAATATCTCTAACTCTTTTTCAGCAGCCTGCTGCGCTGCATAAAAACGTTCTTTTTCAGCCGGGGTCTGTGATGCATCTACCAGACGACAGAAATCATGTACCGCCTCTTGCATATGCATAATTTTTCCAATAGCTATTCCTGCTGAAGCTGCGATTCCTTTTATTTTCCACATAGTATCACTCTTCCCCAAATTTGTCATCCACTAATTTTTTCAGGGCTGCACCTGCTTCAGCAGCATCTGGACCATCAATTTTGACAAGTAAAGTATCACCCTTTTTTACCCCTAATCCCATAATGCTAATGATACTTTTTGCATTGCCGTTTTTTCCATCTTTAAATATTAAAATGTTGGATTTAAAGGAAGAAGCTTTTTGTGCGAACATAGCCGCTGGTCTAGCGTGTAACCCCGCCTGATTTTTAATTTGTAAATTCAATTCCATGTTTTTTACACAACCTTTCTTTTTGTTAAATATATTATTACACTACAATAGCAGTGGATACCCCTTAATTTATCTCGGGCATAAGGTCTAGCGGAGTATCATGAGGCAATATTTGAATTTGTAAATCAATGCCATGTTCATGAAGCTCTTTAAAAGCATGTTTATCAGTATCAGATATCGATACAGCTTTTGTCACCGGGGTCTTTCCTTGACCGAAACTCATCCCGCCAATATTGACCTTACTAATCTCTAAGCCATTTTCTACTAAATTCAATATAGTAGTAGGGTTGGTAACTAATAAAAGCAGCTTTTCTTCTGCAAACACATCCGTTTTCAAGCTTTCTACCCCTTGAGTCACATTTAAGATCGTAACATTGATACCAGGAGGTGCTACGGTTTCGAGAAGCATCTTACGAATGAAGTCTAGCGCAACTTCGTCATCAATCACGACAATGCGTTCAATTGGCATGGTCTTACACCACGCCATAACAATTTGGCCATGAATGAGACGATCATCAATTCTTACTAATTCAATTCCCACCTAATCTCTTCCTTCTTACTATAGTTACTTCATGATATCGAAATTACGAATGCCATCATGGCCTCCGTTTAGAGCGGCACTTGTTACATTCATCAATTTATCATTTCTGGCAGGTAATATTTCTAACAGCATGGGCATATTTACACCTGCAACCATCTCAATCCCTAGCTGCTGCATAGCCACTATAGCCGCTGCTTGATAGGGGCTCCCTCCTAGTAAATCAACGAATATGATAGTACCTTGACCAGTGTCTACACCTCTTACGGCTTCTCTAATGCGTAACTGCAAATCAGCTGTATTTTCTCCCATTGTAAAATCAAGAGATACAACCTGTTCCTGTTTCCCTGCAATCTGTTCTGCAGTAGTAAGCAAGGCACTTGCGAAACTTCCATGTGCAACAATTACCACACCAACCATCTTGTGCCCTCGCATATATTTTTATATTTTTATCTTTTTATCTTCTTAATATTCTTGCAATAACCATGCCAAAACCTGTCTTATTCAAAATAGAAGTTGTACTACAGCTATTTGACAGACAATTCCTAGCTTTCCTCATAGATTAGATTGCTTCTGTTGTTATACCAAACAATACAATTGAACTTGTTTTATTTGTGTTTTAATCGTGTTGTAATTATGTGTTTATTTTGATTTATGTAACAATTCATACTATTTCCATTTATATCCATAAGAAAACGTTCGCGTCCTTTAAAACATATAAAGTAAACCACAGAGGCACAGAGAACACTGAGAAAAGATAGATAGGGTTAAAAACCTCTGTTTTTAACGTTCTCCTTTGTCGTTCAAAGACTATACTGTAGTTAATAAAAAGCCTTATCTTGAAGATAAAGCCTTTTACAGATTAAGGTATGCTATTTTTTATAAACTTCCCAAGCTTCTGAAACTCTCTTACGATAGGATTCCAAACGATTAGCCAGTACCTTTTCTTCTCTACGCCCAGCTTCTATGGATAAATCATATAAACTATTATTCATAGCATATATAACTGTTTTCATCAAATCGAATATAGGATCTGGATTTATCTCACTACTTTCCGTCTTTTCCTGTAATTCCTTGATTAGAGTAATAGCAATGGCAACTTTTTCTTCTGGCAATTGCTGAATGAGTTCAACTAACTCAGCTTTAGAATTCATTTTATATTCTCTCCATTTCCCTTAGCTTATTCTTCTTCATTAAAAAAAACTTTATAAAAGTGCATACCTTTTTCATCATCAAAGCCTCGTTCAATAAACTGCATATTGCCAGTTTCTGTCGTAGGACTTTTTACTTTAATCTCAATTTCAGTATCCAGTTTGATCATGTTTCTAAATTTCTTTTTCACACTCTTTACGGCTGGAGTGGAAATCGTAAACCCTTCTGCAGGGACAAAGCCTTGATTACTCTCATAATTTTGTTTATGCTCGATAAACTGCTCAATTAATTCCGGCTCTTTCACAACGGTTTGTACAAATTCTTCTAAATGAAATTGGTTATGTTTGTCGAAATATGCCACAGCTTCATTGACAAATACTACCTGATCTTTTTTATCGGCTTGATATATTTCACCATAAATATTTTCTGCAAAATCTCTGCACACCTGCAAACAATTTTCCGTATGAAAATATTCATCTTGTACATTGGTCAAGCGTAAGAATTCATCCTTCCAATATAAAGCTTGATTGTCACCTTTATTTACTGCATCCACAATGGCAACTCGATAACCATCAGCTGAATTGGCGTTAAAAATAATACATCCCTTATCCAGCTTTTTAACGTTAATCCCTTTATCGCTGCCAATCATAAACTCATCTGCATATTTGGTAACTTTTAAGTAGGTTTCCTTTTTTTCTGTTTTAAAAATACCAATTCCATCAGCTTTTTGATCATTGATTATACAATCTTTAAAATACGCCATATAGAATTCTCCGCCTTTAATTTGCGGATGAGAAGATTTCTCATATAGATGTTTTAAGATGCTAATGGATTGTTCATAAAAAGTTTCGGGTTCTATAAAAATACTGCTTACATACATGTATAATTCGTTCAAATGAATATCTGTTTCATGAAAAAATTTATACAATACTTTTTCTTTAAAGGATGATAAAAAATATTTTAGCAACAGTTCCTCTACATTGCCATCTTTCATATCATAAGAACTTGGTGAAAGAAAAACACCTTCATCCCGCAACTTATTCCCTACTTTATGTATTACTAACTGCTCTAAACTCATACTCGAAAAATCAAACAACCTATTTCATCCTTCCTGCTACTGACAAACTTAGTATTTTATTATTGTATCATACTTTTATACATTTTTAAATCTAACAAGAAAACAGCCTAAATCTCGGGATAAGAGACTTAGACTGCTTTTGCTTATGATTCGGCAATTGTACCAAGTAGTACGACTTTTCCAGGATTCATAATGTTATTTGGATCAAAAGCTTCTTTCACTGTCTTTAGGACTTTCTTTTGTCCTTCGGTCATGTGCTTATACATAGCTGATATTCGTTTTGCACCAATACCATGCTCTCCGGATAAGTTACCTTCAAGAGCATATACAGCATCATAGATTTCAGCTAAAACGGCATCTTTCAAATCATGCCAAGCATGTTCATCACGATCTTCACGCAAAATGGTAGCATGAATGTTTCCATCGCCAGCATGACCAGCACTGGGGATTTTGCACTCAAATTTTGCTGCAATTTTTTCAATCGCATCCAGTGCTGCAGGAATGTTTGCAATTGGCACTACAATATCTTCCATGCAATACACTGGGCTCAGCATACGAAGTGCTTCCGCATAGGCTTTACGTGATTTCCAAATGCGATCTTGTGTAGAAATATTATCTGCTACGAATACTTCTAGCGCGCCATTTTCTTTACATAGCTTTCCAATGGTTTCATAATCTTCTTGTATTTGCAGTTCTGTATTGCCATCCACCTCACAGATAATATATGCGCCTGCATCACTAAATGGCAGCTTTTTATTCAAATACAATTCCGCTGCTTTAATTGACAAACTATCCATAAATTCAACAGCAGTCGGGATAATACCAGCAGTCATAATCTTGGGTACCACTTTAATAGCAGATTGCATGTCTGGGAAAGGAACCAATAAATCTGCAACATATTGAGGCAATGGCATTAATTTTAGCCAAATTTTTGTAATAATTCCCAACGTACCTTCTGAGCCAACCATTAAATGTACCATATCATAGAAAGTAACATCTTTTACGTTCTTACCACCATAAACAACGATTTCCCCGTCAGGCATAACCACTTCTAAACCATATACATGACGTCCTGTTACACCGTATTTAATTGCTTTGTTGCCACCAGCATTTGTTGCAACATTGCCCCCAATGAAGGAAGATTCTGCAGAACAAGGATCACCAGCATAAAAGAGATTTAACTCTTTGGCTTCTTTTTGCACTTCTCCTGTCGTTACACCAGGCTCTAAGACCATGAATAAATTTTCTTTGTCGATTTCTAGAATTTTATTCATTTTTTCTAATGATAATACCATACCACCATGGAGTGGAACAGCACCTGCTGCAAGTCCAGAGCCGCCGCCTCTAGGCGTAATGGGAACCAATTCACGATTTGCCAGCTTCACAACTTCAGCAATCTGCTGGGCATTTTCCGGTTTTATAACAACTTCAGGCATTTTCTCCCAAAGTTTATCAGATGTTTCATCACGAGAGTACATTTCCATTTTTTCTTCATCTACAACTACGTTGGCTTTACCTAGAATTGCTTCTAATTGTTTAATAATGTTCTCTGTTACTTTGTTAAATTGCATTACTACCCCTACCTCCTTATGCACTCGCTTTTATTTTTTTGACTGTTTCAATCAGCATAGGCATCACTTCAAACACATCGCCTACAATACCGAAGTCGGCCACTTTGAAGATTTGTGCTTCAGGGTCTTTATTGATTGCCACAATAACATCCGAGGTCTGCATACCTGCTAAAAATTGAATTTTACCTGCTATACCCGCAGCAATAATTAGTTTAGGAGACACGGTCTTACCAGATAGACCAACCTGATGGGGATACGTAGACCAGCCAAGCTCAACTGCATCACGAGTAGCACCCACGGCAGCTCCCATTAACTCTGCTAATTCTTCTATTAATTTGAAACCTGCGGCATTTTTCATTCCCTTGCCACCGGCAATAATGATATCTGCTTCTTCAATACTTACTGCTTGCGTAGTATCGATTATGAACTCCAGGAACTTTTCAACTGTCATTGTTGTTGCACCTGCATAATTCTTAACAATGATTTGACCAGTTCTAGAAGTATCCACAGGAGATTGTTTGGCAGATCTTGGACGTACGGTTGCCATTTGTGGACGTGTATCAGGCGTCTTAATGGTAGCCATAATATTGCCGCCAATCGCTGGACGAGTTTGTAATAACAGTTTTGTATCAGGATCGACAGTAAGTTCTGTGCAGTCAGCTGTTAAACCAGTATTGGTTTTAGCTGCAACTAAAGGCATTACCGTACGGCCCGTAGTTGTTGCACCAGCGATGATAACTTCTGGTTTTTCTTCATTCACTAAACGAGTAATTGCATTACTGTAAGGTTGGGTTAAGAAGTTCTTGAAAATAGGATCTTGGATGAAAAAGACTTTATCAGCACCGCGAAGAATGACTTCGTCCAAATTCTCAATTTCATCACCTAGTAGTACACAGGCAAGTTCACAGCCAAGGTCATCGGCAATGCCACGTCCCCAAGTTAAGAGTTCAAAAGTAACGGCTTGAATTTTACCATCCCGTTGCTCACCTAGTATAAATACACCTTTAAACTCGGAAAGATTCTTAGCTTCCGCTATGCTGCAATTTACATACATTGACATCTTTATTGTTACCTCCTTTTATAAAACATCCTTTTGAACTAAGAACGACATCAATTCATCAATTGGCTGCATTGTCGCATTGGCTTTGACCATAATCGTATCCCGAGATAGTTTAGGGCTAAAAATTTTAACCACGCGAGTTGGTGATCCAGTTAGACCAAGCTCACTTTTATCAAAACCAAGTTCTGCATTCCCAAGCATTGGAACTTCAACTTTCTTTGCTTTTAACTTACCGTCTAACGTAGGGAATCCTGTATCACTAATATCTTTATTTACAGAAACTAATACTGGGAAAGTAACTTGAACTCTTTCAAAACCACTCTCAACAGTACGTTTAACAATAACACCATCTTCTAACACTTCTAAGGCAGAGACATAGGTTTGGGCTGGGACCCCTAGGTAGTGAGCAATCATGGCGGCGGTCTGACCAGTCTCGCCATCAGTAGCCCGCTCTCCACAGAGAATCATATCAAAATCGCCGGTTTTCTTGATAGCTGCAGCAATAACTTTAGCTGTTGCAATGGTATCGGAACCAGCAAACTCTCTGCCTGATACTAAAACCCCATCATCAGCCCCCATTGCAATTGCCTCTTTGATTGCTTTCATTGCTGAGATTGGCCCCATGCTAACAGCAGTGATTTTGACATCAGGATAGGTATTCTTAATTCGAATTGCCTCAGCCAATGCATTTTCATCTAATGGGTTAATAATCGTATCTTTACCAGTACGCACCATGACACCGGTTACAGGATCTAATTTTACCGAATCAGTTCCGGGAACCTGTTTGACAAGAACTATAATTTTCAAATAAATACACCTCCTATTATATTCTGCGAGATTACGGGGAATTTTACACTTACACATATATTTCCACAATATTATTTAAATATTGCAAAAAGCCAAAATAAACTGTATTTAGTGAATTTAGTATTTAATCGGACAATTCTTGTTTTTTATTTTACAACAGAAAATACAGGAGGTAAAATCTTTTATAGTAATCGAACCCATGCGTTTTAGCTATATGTAATTGTGAAGTAATTCTCATGTAGAATGTTACTTTTTTAACTTACTTAATTCTAAATCGTTACCATTGCTGGAGCCTGATCCTTACTCACTTTCCAGTAAAATCAACTTTGTTCGGTGATTTCACAATCTAAAAATGGTTGTTTTCTGTTTTCCAGAAAACAACCATTTTTTCACACATTACGTGAAAATTAAATTTTGTTTATCATAATATTTGTGAGTGTAAGAGTCGTATCCTCAATACTTTTTCGAATGTCTGGCAAGCTTTGCTTAAATTCACTAATTGCTTCCGTATCGGGAAAGAGGACTCGCAAGTCTAATTTATTTTCTTCATATAACCGAAATACGCTATCCACAATACCAATATTTTGTGTATCCACACTTACTCTCATCCATGTTTCAAATTGTCGTTTTGTACCCTGACTATTATTTTCTTTTTCTTGATGATAAATATGAATATGGGTAGGATAAGATGTTCCATCGGCAAAATAGAGTGGTACAGAAAAGGACAATGTTTTATGATCGACTTGTCTTTCCGTCTCACCGGCGATTGATTTATACAGAGAATGAGCTAATTCTTTTATGGTACTTGCCGATCTTTGCAAATTCTGTGAATCCGCATTTTGCCATGGCTCAGCTCCTGCGGCTTTTAATAGCACCCACATTTTCGATAATTCAGGCAGTTTACTTTTAACTGCCATATCCTGCAATGCTTGGGGTATATTTTGCTCCACGGCCTTTGTCAGTTGTTCTAATCCAGACTGGGCCTTCTCCAATAGTTTGGCTTGATTTAAAGACATTTGTTGATTAATCTGCTTCATAAGTGTTGTTAATTGCTCAATCGTTGTAGTGGTCCCTGCTAATTGCTTTGCAACTTGCGCCAGTAAATCTGCTGCTGGAGCTGCCAAAGATTTCGCCGTCATATTTTCGGCCAAATTTGACACAAGGTTTTTGACTTGTTCCGATATTTTTCCGTTTAATAGCGCTGCATTTTCAAGAGTTTTGCCTAAGGTCACTAGACTTTGTTCTGTTATACCTTGCTTAATGAGCTGCTGCACCGTTTTACCAATTTCCGACGGCAAACTTTGCCCAAAAGCTTCTAGCTTTGCAGTCACCGCACTTTTGTCTGGTGATGCTTTCATCTCCTGTAGAAGATGCTCTAATGTATTTGCAGCTTGCTGAAGAACCTTCGGTGCAATATCTTTAAATTGCTGGGCATCCACCCCTTTTGCAACTGACCAGATCTCAGGTAAATCGGGCAAGCCAATTTCCGCTGCTTGCTGCTGCGTTAGCGGTATCTTACTTTCCAACAATTTCATCAATTGGACAACAGCCTTCTGGTCATTTTCCGTAAGCAGAGTCATATTTTCTGGCATAATTTGCTGCAATAATTGTTTTGCGATCTGTTTTACATCACCTTGAGATAAACTGCTGCTCCCAGTTAACTGTTTGGCTAGCTGCAGTATTGTATTTTCTTGGCTATCACTATCGAATTGCTGCAGATTTTCTGGAGAGAGCTGCTGTAAAAATTGTTCTACAGCCTGCCTAAGATTGCTTTGAACCAAAACCGTCCCTTCTTTTGCTAGTAGCAGCAATTGATTGGCCAATTGATCAGGGGACATTCCACCTTGTCCTTTTAGAAATTCTGCTACTTTATTTAAAAAAAGTTTTACATCATGATACTTATCCTGCTGCAAAGTTAGAGCTAATTCTAAGATATTTCCTAAGTTGTGGAGCTGCTCTGCGATATTTTTTTGTGCTTTTAATAAGTAATCCATCCCCTGGGATACATCTTTTGTTGACGACATTTGCTGCAAAAGCTGCTGGACGATTTTCTTTATATCCTCTGGCAATGATTGCAGTAATTGTTCCCGATTTTGCAGTGATTTAGCTAAGTCCGCCAGCTTTGTTTTTATACTATCTTCTAAATTAACTTGAAAATCCTTTTGTACCAACTGATTGCTACTCGATAATTCACTCACTTCTTGAGATCGTTGAGCATTCCCTACTTGAGCAGTTTCTGTAACCTTTCCAGGCGTCTGAGGAGCTTTCCCGATTTCCATGTATCCACCTCTATTTCAGCATCCATTATAATACCAGTATACGGTAAACGATTGTAGAATCCTAGTCTAAAATTGAGAAAACCCTAAAGCGTCCTTAAAAACATATAAAACAAATTGAACCACAAAGACACAAAGGGGCTATTTACAACTTCTTTTTTGTGCTCTCCTTTGTGTGCCGCGGCGGCGGCATTGTGCCTTTGTGGTTCGTAAAATCTTATATTTTTCCATCTGTATTTCCACCTACAAAACCTATGCTCTCTTTATTTATAAAAAAACCAGCCCGCAGGATAAATGCAGGCTGGTTTTTAACTACAAATTGATTAGCTTAATTTTCTTTGAGGAACTTTTCTCATCACGGCAATTGCCACAGCAAGAAGAACGATAAAGATGGTTACGCCAATCATAAAAGCATTGGAGTAAGTCTTAATTAGTTCAATCGCTTGTGGGCCATAATAAAAGATCAAGATTCCTTCCAAGAGAAATCTTTTTCCTCTTCCAAAAACAGAAGCGATTAAAAAGACTACCATGTTAATGCGAAAGACACCGGAACTAATGCTGACAAATTTATAAGGAATTGGTGCAAGGGCAGCAAGAAAAATGGCCCATCCCCCATATTGTTCCAGCCAACCGCTAATTTTCTCCACGTATTTATTGGGAACATATTTTTTTACAGCAATAATCCCATATTTATTACCAATAAAGTATCCAATAATTCCACCTAATACTGAACCGACAGTCGCAATGATCGAATAATAAATCGCTTTTTCAGGAACTGACAAAGCCATAGGGATTAATAGCAAGTCAGGTAAAATCGGCGAGAAAATCGATTCGATAAAGGATATGATAAAGAGTCCCAATACCCCAAAATTCTGAAAGAATACTATTAATTGTTCCACAACTACACCTCAATAAAAAATATACGTTATAGAAGTATTATATACTAATTTCAATTAGAATGTATATAATAAGCATTATTTTCCTAAATTCTATTACTCATTTTTCTGATTTACGTTATACTATAGACTTAAACGACTTGTACATCATACATGAAGAGGTGATACTGATTGCAGAACCTACTAAAGACAGTCGGACAAATATTCTTATTATGGCTGATTTATTTTATCAGTACGTGGACCGTAGAGTTCTTTCACTTGCCAATACCAGGCAGTGTGCTGGGCATGCTTCTTTTGTTTGCGCTACTTTCTGGGGGAATCATTAAAGAACAATGGCTTGCTCTCGGCGCAAATCCATTACTTAAACATTTATCTTTTTTCTTCATTCCCATTGCCGTCGGACTTATGGAGTGGGGAGAGTTATTTACACAAAAAGGACATCTTCTCTTTTTTCCTTTAGTCATCAGCGCTTTAGTTGCCTTGATTGCAACCGGAATCGTTGTTCAACTTCTAACTAAATCTTGCAAAAAAGAGGGAGGAGCGAACTAATTTGCCTACTACAATGTTGATCTTCCTTACGATTCTTCTTACTGTTATATTATATCTCATGAGTCGAAAAATATTTTTACACACTAAAAATCCCATATTCAACCCAGTATTATTAAGTACTACGGTCATTATAATTGTTTTTCATTATACGGGCATTACCTTTGACCAATACAAACCAGGTAAAGATATTATGACCTTTCTGCTGGGCCCTGCTACCGTAGCCCTGGCTTTGCCTCTTTATTTAAATCGCGGGGTACTGCTTCAAGCCTTGTTTCCAATATTATTTGGCATATGCTTTGGCGCTCTAGCAACCCTGACAACAGCTGTTTTGCTGGCCAAATTAAGTGGGCTTGATGCTCTTATTGTTGCATCCATCGCTCCTAAATCCATAACAGCTCCTATTGCTATTGAGATTTCCCGTCTAACCGGCGGCGATCCAGCTATTGCTGTTGCCTTCGTAGTTTTTACAGGTACCTTAGGTTCTATCATTGGACCTAGTCTTCTTTCCTCTTGTAAAATAACAAATCCAATCGCCAGAGGATTAGCCATGGGAGTTACTTCTCATGGACAAGGTACAGCTACCATTCTCCAAGAAGGGGCACTTCAAGGTGCTATGGCAGGAGTAGCCATGGCTGTATCCGCTATTTTCATTTCCTTTATCGCCCCTTTGTATATTCCTTGGCTAGTGAACTTATAATTGCACGTCATCTTGCGATTTGCCACTGCCTAACAGATCCTCAAAGTAAAGAATCTATAGATAAGGATATCTCATATATAATCGGATAAGAAAAAATACTGACGTTTCTCTTAAAACATAATAAACAATCGAACCGCAAAGACGCAAAGGACACAAAGGGTTTTATCTATGTTTTTTGTGCATTCATTCCATGAAAAGGATACTGAAGAATGTCATCTTTCATTCTTATATACAAAAAAGCCCTCATTCAAAGGAATCTTCCTTTTTGAATGAGGGCTGACTTATGTCATTTATGATTGCCTATTTTCCAGAATTTTGTTACCAATCCTTATAAAGAGTAATTAGCAACTAATGCTTTTACTTCTGTTTCTTTCTCTTTTATAAATTCATCAAAACATATACACTTTGAATTTACTTTTAGGTTAGCTAAGTCCACCAGGAGATTTGCTATTTTTTCAGCAGGGATATCTCCATATACATCTCCAAATCTTGCTACACCAGGACCGACTTTTCCGTTAAAAGACATCGCATAGGTTGGAATTACTCCATTTTCCGTACGGCCTCTTTTTCCAGTAAATCCAATTAACCCCTTTTGATGTTGTCCACAGGAATTATGACAGCCCGAGATAAATACCCTTGGTAATGCAGCCTTAATATCCTCTGGTGCATCCTTAAAAGTTTCCAGAATACTGTCTAATAACTCATGAGAATTGTTAAGTCCAAAATTACAAATCGTTGGTCCTACGCATGCAACCGTATTTTCTATATTAAATATAGATGAAAATTTAGACGCTATCACAAGTAAATTTTGCACGTCTTTTTCTTTTACATCTCTTACAAAAAGTCCTTGCGTTAAGGTTACACGTATTGATGTCTCATAATCTAAGTTTGTTAAAAAAGTCAATAATTCATTTAGATCATGGGTAGTAATTGTCGCTTTTCTAGGGTGAATATATACAGAATAATATCCTGCTTGTTGTTGTGGAAATATTACATTTTTATATTGCTTATCCCATGGAGATTGCTTCTCCTGGGTGGTTTGCAAGTCTTCTTCTACAGATTCAATATGAAGTGCTAATTCCTGCCCGGATTTTTTTAATTCATCCAATTCATTTTTAAACATCTTAATAAACTCTTCTTCTCCTAATCTTAGAAGAACAAATCGCAATCTAGCCTTGTGCCTGTTCGTTCTATCGCCTTCTCTTGCGAAAACTTTTTTCATTGCTTCTACATAATATAATGCTTCTGTATCCACAATAAAATCTTCAAGCTTTAAGCTCACTTTAGCATTGCCACCAAGTCCACCAGCCCCATATACTTCAAAGCCTCTTTTGCCATCAACTATTTTAGCAATAAACCCTATATCAGCTATGGTTGCATTCGCTGTGTCTTCTAAACTATTTGAAAATGCAATTTTATATTTTCTTGGTAAATTAAGATTAACAGGATCTGTCATCATGAAATTCGTAACAGCCTTAACATATGGAGTAACATCAAAAATCTCATCTTGTGCGACTCCGGAAAGAGGTGAACAGGCAACATTTCTTACACCATCACCACCCGCTCCTCGTGTAATGAGTCCGCATTTTAACAAGTCATCTAACACATTGCCTAAATCCCCAACTTTTACGGAATGAAGTTGAATGTCCTGCCTTGTTGTAAAACGCATATCAACACCGTATTTCTCAGCGATCTTACTTAATCCCTGCAACTGATTTGCAGTTGTTACTCCACCAGCAATTCTGGGTCTTACCATATATGTGTCCTTAGGTCCTTCTTTATAAATTCCCATAATAGAACTAAAGGCTTTCAAATTTTCTAACTTGCCTTCATGATATTGCTGTAGCTTTTCTTTAAAATTCTCAACACTTTTTAAAATATCTTCTGTAATTGTTATCATATCTGATTACCTCTTTTATCCGTAATGTTATCCCATGGAATGATTATAACAACATAGTATTGACATTTCAAGAAAAATACAGGTATAAGAGATAATCCAACTGATCGTTAATTATATTATTCTTATACTTGCTTGCATCTGGATTTAAACTGCAAGATAAAAAAATACGCAGAACAACTTCTCCTTATCTTACCCAGGCAACAACTAGCGCCAGGAACCCGCAAGAAAACGTAACGACAAGTAAATTCCGCCAAGCGCGCTGGGCAGTAGGAGCGGTAAAAGCCCAGAGCAGTGCCCCAGTGTAAAAGAGAGGGGGAAACAGCACACTAAAAAACAAGGCATCCGCTGTTGCCCAGGGCAACAGCAGCACCAAAGCCGCCAACATGCTGGAGGTAAGCGCATAGCCGCCGAAAACGGCGGCTAGAATGCGCAATATGGTTTGAGTTGTTTTGTCAGTGCCGGCTAAAAGTTCTTTTAGCCGTTTAAAAGCCTCAAGTGTGGTGGTATTTATAGTTAAATACCTCGTTTATATCTGGAAGGTTGCCGATAATTTAAAGGTACGGGGTCCGCCTAAGGTGGCATAATTCTCGTTACTAAAACAACCTGCCCAGTAGTGTTTATCAAATAAGTTTTCAACGCTGGCACGGTACGTGACCGGGACATTGTTGATGGTGGTTTTATAACGCGCGCTCAAATCATAGCGTACCCAGCTTGGGATTTTTATGGTGTTCGCATTATTAATATATTGGGAACCGGTGTATACCGTCAGGAGAGAAAGTGTTAAATCTTTTTTCCACGGCGTGTCCCATTCGACACCGACATTCATCGTCCATTTAGGTACGCCAAAAGGTGTATTGCCGTTATTTGCGGTTGTGCGTGAACGAACCAGTTCGCCATGTGTATAGGCAATTCCTCCTAAAAGACGAAGATTTTTCGCTACGCTGCCGAAGGTATTCCATTCAATGCCGCGGTTTTTCTGTTTGCCGTCATAGGAATAAATATTATCAGTAGTCATATAGCTTGGCATTTTGATTTGAAAAAAGGCCAGCGTATTGGCGAAATTTCCTTTGTCCCACTTGACGCCGATTTCCTGTTGTTTGGTTTTATATGGCGCCAGTACTTCATTGGCGTTGTCATACGTTGTAGCAACCACAGTTCCAGGGGAAAGTGCTTCAATATAATTGGCGTAGAGTGAAACCGCTTCTCCCCACGGTTTGACTATGAGGCCGACCATCGGTGTAGTGGCGTCGGCGTCGTAAGTGGTAGTTGAGGTCGGTGTTCCGGTGGCGGCAGTATTGGAGTATTTATAGCTTGTCTGGTTCACATTTTGCCGCCGTGCCCCCAACGTTAGCTGAACTTTATCTTCGTCAAAGGAAAGCGTGTCGGACAGAAGATAACTGGAAAGTTCAGTAACGAGTGTCTTATTACCCTTAGCTGGCTGCGCCAGGCTATTATAGTAATTTGCAAGTGAGATCGGGTTATAAATATTCGTTGGATAATTACCGCTGCCTTGGTTATAAGCATTGGAATAATCCGTATCCTGGAAGCTTGCACCTAAAACAAGCTGATGCTTTACCGAACCGGTCTGGTAAGTGCCGCGCAGTCCAAAATCGGATGAAGTGGTGTCGGTCCAAAAGTATTGCTTAAAGACATTCCGGGCAGTTGCCGTTCCATCGGACTGTAGGTTCAGAACATGATTGCCGTTGATGTAGCCGGTTGCGTTGGATGATAATATACCGATACCGGCATAAGCGGTTAGATTGTCCTGGATGTCATATTCACCCTTAAACAGAACACCATTGTTCCGTGTCGTGCCTGATGTTCCCTTGTACACATTGGTTGAGCCGTCCGGAGCTGATTCTACGTAACCGTTGGCTAGGTAATACATAGAGGTAGATCCATTGTCATGACTTTCCTGCGAACCATATGCATCCAGGGACAGTCGCCATTTGTCTTTTTGATAATCCACACCTAGAGCGCCCAGCAACCGTTCTTTGGACTGACCGTCGACTTCGGTGTCACCGTCTGCATAGACGCCATTGAAACGAATGCCCCATTCTTTATTTTCGCCAAACCGGCGCCCAATATCAATATGGCCGCCTAATTTGGACGAGGAAGTATAGTCAGTGGTAAAAGTAGTGATGTCCTCCTCGCCAGCGCGTTTAGGCACCAGGTTGATGGCGCCGCCCACCGAAGTGCTTACGCCGCCGTAAAGGAAGGAACTGGGCCCCTTAAGTACTTCCACCCGTTCCAGAAATTCAACTGGAACATGGTATTGCGGCGCCAAACCCTGCATACCGTTAAAATAGAGATGCTGAAAATTTACTTCTAACCCGCGGATCATATAGTTTTCATTGCTATGGCCGGTAGAGGTGGCGAAGCGGACGGACGGATCGTTGATGAGCACATCGTACAGCGTGTCGGCTTGCTTATTTTCGATGGTCTGGGCGGTATAGCTGGTGACGTTAAAGGGAGTGTCCATAAAATCCTTGTTGCCCAGTACGCCGAGATTGGCGCCGCGAGCCACCTGGCCGCCGGGGTAAGCAAGGGGAAGAGCTTGGCCGCGATTGGCGGTAACTTCAACTCCTTCCAAGACAAATTCACGCTGTCCGTTAGTTTCACTACTGGAAGCGGTCTGTTCTTCGGTAGCTTGTCCGGTAGCAGGGGCGGGTTCCTGTGTTTCTTCCGCCGCATAGGAAACTATCGGTGCATGCCAGACTAGACTACTGCCGATTAAGGCATATAGCAGGCTTTTTCTGGTACGGGACATTTTTTTTTTCATATTCTTCGACTCCTTTACGTGCACTTTACTCTAGGTGGACATGATATGTTAGTTATAATTGCTAAGCATCTAATCTAAATGAGGATTAATCTCAATGCTTATTAAACAGAATAGCAAGTACAAGTGCAGGAGTAAATGGATATATTTCCAAGGAATCCTGGATTTTTTCCAAATAAATTAAATAATGCCCCATTCTCCTGATAAAACTTCTTTAATTAATAGGTTAGATAAATCATTGACAATCGCTGGATGAAAAAGTTATAATTGATAATCGATATCAATTATAACACAGAACTAATTATCTTTCTAGGAAAAAGGGAGGCAACCCCTAAATGAATGTAAATATTAATGAACTGGCCCATTATTATGCCACAATCAATATTAGTATTATTGATGTCGCCAGAACTGTCGTGCCTCCTGGCGGAAGATGCTTTGGTCGACATACTCCCCCGTTTTCAGGAATTGTTTTTCCATTGCGCGGGCGGGCGCGGATGTTCTTTAACGATGTTCCTTATGAAATGGAATACGGAAAAATCTTTCATGCCGGTCCAAATATGTCATTAGATAAAGAGGTGCAGGGACGATCCGAATGGGTTTTTATGGTCATACATTATCAGACTGATGATAATGCAGCTGATTCCTTTCCTTATGCGTTGGCCCATTTTGAGCTGGAGGCTGGCTATAATACGCGCATCAATGATCTGCTGCATCGACTGTATAATAGCTGCACAACTCCAGGCAAACTGCCAGGATTGCGAGCTAAATCATTATTTTTCAGTATTATGGATGAGATTCTAACTAGTGCTGTCAACCGGCGCAACGAAGGTGGACAGGAAATCGTAGAACAGGCCATGGAATACATCCATAGCCATTATATGGAATCTCTTAGTGTGCCAATGCTGGCTGGGCAATATGCTCTGAACAGCAAACAATTTGCCTATTTATTTCAAAAACATACAGGCATGGGACCAAATGAATATTTGATTGAATACCGGGTACGCCGCGCCAAAGAACTATTATGTACTACAGCTTGCTCAATAGCAGAAATTTCAGCTTGTGTAGGCTATTCTGATCCTTACTATTTCAGTAAGCTTTTTAAGAAACGTACAGGTTTTTGCCCCAGTATGCTGCCAAAGTTGTCTAACAGAAAAAACAGGTTAATATAAGATGTTGTATCTCTTTTTTCATATTCTTTCTAAAAAATGGCATGACTAGACAAAGTTGTCTAGTCATGCCATTACGCACTTTCATTTACTTATAACTTAAACTTACTGATAATCTCATTGAGTTCTTCTGCCATTTTTGCTAAAGATTCAGCATTATGATTGATCTCATGCATACTGGCACTTTGTTCTTCAGATGCAGCGGCTACCGTTTGTGCACTTGCTGCAGTTTCTTCTGCAACACCGCTGATATTTTGGGCATTCTCTACCATTGTTTGCGTTCCCTTTGCTGTTTCCTCAATTGTATGCGTTATTTGAGCAACTACAATTTTCACCTTATCGAGCTTATCAATAATAACTTCAAACCCTTTTTGAGTATTGAATGTTACTTGTTTTCCTGCTTCCACCTCATGGTTTCCTTCACTTACATGTAGGACAGCATAATCAATGTCCTCCGTCATTTTATTAATAATTTCAGCGATATGGCGTGTTGCCTCAGCACTTTGTTCCGCCAGCTTCCGAACCTCTTCTGCGACTACTGCAAAACCTCTTCCTGCTTCACCAGCACGAGCAGCTTCAATAGCAGCATTCAACGCTAATAGGTTGGTTTGACCTGCAATGCTTTGAATGACTGTAACGATTTCTCGAATGTTTTCAGACCCTTTTGCCAAGGAATTTGCCGCCTCTGTAATACTGATCATTGATTTTGCAACAGTTTCATTCTGTGTAACGATCTGAGTCAGTAAATTCATCCCTTGGCTTGCTTCTTCAACAGCATTTTGAGTATTTGCATTCACTTCATAGGCATTCGAGTTCATTTCCTCAGTACTTGCAGAAAGTTCCTGAATCGTAGCTGACATCTCTGTTATATTCGTAGTATTCTGGGCTGACCCACTCGCAACTTCCGCTATCGTATTAGAAACAATTTCTGCTGCACGTAACTGTTCTTCTACTGTTGCACTTAATTCTTGACTAGATGCTGCCAAGGATTCAGAGTTTTGGCGTATTTGCCCTACTAGCGAGCGCAGAGCATTCTTCATTTGGGACATTGCAGTAACCATATCACCTATCTCATCATTAACAGCAGCATGTTGCTCAGCAGCTGTTAAATCAAAATGACTGATTGCGTCCATTTCATTCCGAACACGATGTAAGCGTTTCGCCATATACCTACTATACCAGTATGCTAAACTACAAACGAATAGTATAATAAGCATACTTAAAATTCCAACCAAATTCTTGGTATCTTTTTGTTCCTGCATAAGTTTAACCGTTGATTGCTTTAAATATTTCTCTTCTAAATCAAAGGTTTTATCAAATTGCAGGTCTATCTGCTGTGATAAATTTCTCCCTTCCACAAGCAATGTATTGAAGGAAGGGCTGTTAGCTTTTTTTGCATCCATAAGCTGTCCCATTTTAAGACTATAGTCATCCATCATCTTTTCTAGTTTAACAGCTTCTGTTTTCACTTCTGGATTTTCCACACCAGATACAAATACCTTTAAATCTTTTGCGCTATTCTCAAATTCTTTTCTGGAATTTTGTTCATAGCTGCTAATCGAGTAGGCCATAAAACCTCGCAATTCAGCAATACCAGTATGCATACCATCCTGTGCCTTCGTGAGTAAGAGCATATTTGCGGAAGTATGTGTAATTAAATTTTCATATGTATCACTTGCTGTCGAATACTGATATGCTGTATATCCAAGCAGTATAAGCAGAAAGGAAATGGAAGTGAGAAACATACCTCCTAATTGTGCAACAATAGGTATTCTACGCATAAAATAACTCCTTTACATTTTAATTGTTAAGACGGCTGCATAAACTCGTTTATCGCATCTCCTTCCATAAAAAAAACCAGATTGTTACATGAATTGTAATTCATATAGCAACCTGGCAGACATAGATTAAAATCGTTAGTCCCATAGCTTTGCGTCCTTAACTTTCGCTAAGTTTGCCGAACATTAAATGGTATTAAATTTATGTATTAATAATTCTCCTCAAACTTCCAAAATCCTCTAAATTAAGACAAATATTTCGCCTTGTTATTAAACTCAAAATCGAGTAGAGGAAGGCCATGTGCCTGTCCTTGTATTCGATAAAATCGATTAACAGCGAGAATCCACTTAGAAGTTCATTATTCGCTTTTTTGGTGCAGATTTAAATATCTGCATTTGTTAATCCAATCCTTAACAGCTTTTGCTGCTCCATCAAATCCAGAGAATAAGGTCGAGGCTGAAACTCCATATAGTTCGCACAAATCAAGAACTTTTGCAGTATATTTTACAGGTAATGTTATCTTCCATAAAGGTGTATTGGGGAAAGATGCAAACTCATCTTCAAGAGGTTTTTGGGGAAATGGCTGTCCTCTGCCTATTGGTTGCTTTAACACCGTAAACAAGCCCGATTGAGCCGCAAGATTACTGCTAGTAGACCCTGGAACTTTAATTATATTTATATTTTTGTATGAACGAATCTTTTCTACATTCAATGCCCATACTGCAATTTTAGTATTATTCTCCTCAATGTCGTGCTTTGCTAAAGCGGTGGATGCGGCAAAATACGCTGCAACATAAGAACGTTTAGACCAATCGAGAAGATGAGTAGGCACACCATGATGCTGAGCTAAAGCCATTAGCTCTATTAATTCTTCATTTGGCCACTCAGATGGATTAATATAATATTTATCTGTTGGATACGTTCGTGGATCTAAATTTCCACGAAGTTCAGCAGAGTCATTAACAATTTTAAGACCAAGTAAATCACATTGTTTTACAAATTGTTCTAAGATAGCTCTTTCAGAAAAAATTTGTTCATCTGCAGTCATTTCTCTTTGTCCAAATATTATTTTAGAGGGACTATTTTTTCGTAGTATGGAGGGTATGAGATGCCAACTCGCATCCCTCTGTCCACGATAAATAAATTGGCTCGGCTTATCTCCTAGAGTTTTTTGAGGCGATAATATATCCCAAAATTCATCAACAGTATTAGCTTCTATAAGATTAAATTTGTTAAACATAAATCCTCCTATTGTAGAACGAATACCTACTTTACACGCTGCTTAACAATAATACTCATTTAACATTCTGCTCAATTTTAATCCACTACTATTCATTTCCTGTTTTTTTGTTAGTTCCGCCTTTTTATAAAAAAACAGACCTACTCCACTACTTAATGGCTAGGCTGTCTCTTACATAAAAAAGCATATTAGTCATAAATATGTATCATTAAGCAACACTCTGAGAAAAAGCGAGGTCAGCGAATTTTTTATGTTCACTGACCTTCTTGTTTTGTTATACAGTAATTAATATTCTCGTTTTAAATACCAAATTGATCAGTCTCAATCCACTCCATACTTAGAAGAGACCAGAAATCAGTTGCGAGTTTATTCAAAACGTAATCATATGGCAGCCAACCATAACCTTGATCACCCCAAGTGATTCCCCAAGAATTACGTATCAGTAGAGCCCCTGTAGTTTCTTGATTATATTTGGTATTTTTGATTTTTATAGTATCATCATAACCTACTGCGACAATGGCATGCCCCCACTGTGCTTGTTCGTCTGGACCTGGATAAGGAATTCCACCAGGAACGTTTGACTGTGTAAATGAATTAAAACCATAAAAACCAAACATCGATGGAATGCCAGATGCAATGTACTTTTTCACACTATTCAATACTTCGGCGGAAGATTTATTCATACCTAACGTATCGTGGCAAAAATATTGCAATGCTTCATAGTTATCTGCTACTGCATATATAAAAGAGGATGGCTCTTTATCAAAGGCTGGATCATTATCAGTATATTTCCAGTAGCTTTCGGATGGTACGCCACAAAGTACTAAAGCTCCCATAGTATCTCGTAAATAGGAACCTTTATCTCCTGTTACACCTCTCAAGTTTCGTGAATTTTTATAAATAAAAAGACGTGAGGCTTTAATGTGATTGGAAAAAGATCTATTCTCAAAATATTCGATTATACCTGCAGCCGCATGCGCAGTGCACGCCCCCAGCGTACCTTGGTCTTGAATTTCGGAACACCATTGTCGTAGATCTGCCTTGGTCGGTAACGGAACATTGTCAGATATCCCCAACTTTTGCATGACTTTCTCAATCTTAGGATGGACCTCTGTATAATCACGCAAATCAGGTAATGGTGGTAACCATCCTGTACCTACTATTCTATTGTCGGAAAGTATTGCTTGATGATTCATAGTGATACCTCCTAAATATATATACCATTCTACATATGATTCAGTGAGAGTTGCACCATGAAAAGTCGATGAAATACAGAACGATTTGAAATAATCTTCATGGCACCTAACCAGTCCCATGTACTGAGCCTTGCGCGAGGTATGGTAACGTACACTGCGAAGCGTAGACATCAACACAGGAACAGGATTCTTAGAATCATTTAATTATTTACTTCTCCTTAAGATTTCTTTTATCCTTCCATTTTTTAACATTAAAAAAAATAATTAATCCAATATATCTAGAAGAACGTCAAGGAAAAAGATAGATAAACCGCTTATCAAATGATAAGCGGTGCTTCCGGTTTCACAGTCTTTTCATTTGTAACAGTCTTCAAGAAACAACAACTTACTACACAAAAAAAGCACACACAACATTCATTCGTTGTGTGTGCTTTTTTTGCATATATTCTACAGCATTACTGCGCTTTCACATCTACCTCAAACATGCGATTCCAAGGAAAGGATACTTCTACTTTTTCCAACGGAAACTCACTCAAATTTTGCTGAGCAAAATTCTGTATGCGTTTGGTAGCATCTTGGGTAAGGGTGGGGCGCATTTCATTTAATTGTACATTGTTGATTCCTTGAGGGATTAACACTTCATTCATTAGATCACTGCGCACATTAGCTTGATACGCCCAATCATCTAAGAGACGAACAGCAATGAGATTATTTTTGTCGGAGGCTGCCATGCGCTGAGCGAAAGCAGCTTGTCCAATGGTATAACCAATGGTGTTGCTGGCTGTATTCCAGCCAGAATAAGATTCTAACTGAGACGCCAGTTTGCTATCGGTCATTTCTTTCATAAAGGCATTGTCGGAACCATTGGCAAAAGAAATATCTGCCACCGCTACTTTTCGGCCAGCATTTAAGTAGCTTTCGATCTGTTTTACAAAGGCAACGGTTTCTTTGCTAGCTTTTGTTTTATTTGATTCCATGCCTGCTTCTCTGGTCCAGCCATCTACTGGTGTATTGACTGCCAAAATCATATCAGCTACTTTATCCGATAATAAAGGTACAAAACCTGCAGCAAACAAATGATCTCTTACATTTTTGCCAACCGGAGTATCTTCATAAGAAGGAATAGTCTTATTACCAACACCTTGAGTATACATCACAGAGACGGTAGGTATGGTGAAGGTCAAATCATTCACGGCTCTTGTCAGCATGAGCATTCCTAACTGATCTGCACCGGGAAAAGAAGAGTATTTACTGGCAGATAAATCGGCTGTTTCTTTTCCTAGCCATCTGGATTCCTGATGAGATCTTGACAGCGGGGAGCAATCATCACGACCGATTAGCAAGTAATTAAAGATATTTTGTTTTGCTGCGGAAACAAGCTGTAAATTTGCTTTAAAGTTCTTTTCACGCCTGTTTACCCAATCTTCCATAATATCTTTCGGAACTTGCGCATTTAATGTCTCTAATTCTTTCTTTTCTTTTTTACTTAACTTCTCCATTTCACTTTTATCTTGGAGAGCGTGAATGCGAAAAATCGCTGGTCCATAGGTTTCGTAATACGCTGGTTCTACCCCACCGCTGGAAGCATGGGGACTACGCATAATCGTACTAAATACATATAGGCGTACAGAAGGATTCAATTCCTTTAGTTTTTGAAAATTTGCCACTCTTTCCAGCAGCACTTCCTCACTGATTTCATGAGTTCTAGAAGCAACCAATCCGCCATAAATCAGTGCATCGGCTGATACTACGACTCCGTCTGCTTCTTTCGCATGAGCAAAGACCCATTCCCATAGTTGGTCGGGATTCGCACTTCTCGTTCTGGCTGCAAGAGAGTCTTCCGGTGGAACCAGAATATCAAATCCACCTTTTTTTACGGTATCGACTACGTATTCATAACTTACAGGGCGATTGTCAAAGGGGACATACATAAGGGTTTGGGCATATCCTGGTACATGGATAAAGAATAGCAGGAGAAAAATTGCTGTTAAAATACCTTTTTTATTATTCATGTTCATCCATCCTTTCTTTTGCAAAAATAGCTGCTAATGATTGTTCTTTCGCTGGAGCAGTTAAATAGTTGTACCTCATGACCTCAATATTCATATCAGCAATATCTGCTGGCGCATCCACAAAGGAAATATTGTTTTGGGCAAACCGCACATAGTTCGAGGTAAACTCGCCAAAACATACATTGATGGGATTATGATATGCAGCAATCTCTTTTAATTCTTGTCTTAGCGCCTGGGTACAGTAATAATTACCAAGAATATAGGGATAGGAAATCAAGGCCAGATTGATCACAGCCGCTCCTGCTAGAATCCTTCCGAGATAACGAATTGCTTTTTTCTGATTGGACCAAGCAATGAGTGCAAGACAAATGCAGGCGAACCAAATTTGCGGCACATATCGTGCCCACCAAGATTCCGGATTTATGAATGCCGATATCATAATACTCACGACCAAACCTACCCCATAAAATGTATCCTTCTTAGGAGACCAGAATAAGAATAGCAAGATAAGACCACTAATCACCAGCATACCGCTAAACCAAGGACCAAATCCTCCAATTCGAATATCCGCGCCATAAATGAAAGGTCTAAGCTCTTGTGCAGTGACACGAAAAGGAGGCTTTACCACGGGTTCTTCCATATCAAACTGATTCGTAGCCATAGAGAAATTAGCAACGTATAGTTTCTTTATTCCACTCATTTGTAAAAAACCCTTTGGGGAATTACTGGTCATAATATCCATCGACTTTGATCCTGCACCATATAAGGGATAAAAAGGATGCCCATAAAAAAGGCTGTTGGTTATATACGGATTATAACCAAGTATGCAAATCCCCGCAATAAAAGCGATGATTGCCGCTTTCCCAAGGTTCCAATAACTTTCTCGTTTCTTTAGCAGCCATAGCCACCCGCCCAGTAACCCTATACAGGCAACGGCATATACGATACCGGTAAATTTTACATTCACCAACAAACCAATGCTCATGATAAAACCAGCTAAAACAAATATATCATACTGCCTGATCATTTGGTAAGACAAAGCCAGTAAACATAATAATAAAGATGCCAGTTGTCCATCGATGTAAAAGCTTAGGGATTGATAAATGCTTACCGGATTAAAAGCCAATAGCAAACTAAAACATATGGCTTGGTTTACACTACATCTCTGACTATTCTGTAACGCAGAAAACGTTAATAGAAAAGATGCTGTGATCAATAGCAAATTGAAGGCTTTGCTCTGTTCGATTTGTCCTGTTACCGTATATAAAACCGCTTCATAGATCCATGGCCCTTTTGCATAGTGATTTAGCAGCACAGCAGATTGGGACTGTTCTTTTGTCAAATACTGCTGAAAAGGATTCCAGTGATTAACCAATTGTATGACTGCTTCTTGATGATACACCTGCCCATCATAGGAGATATCATAAAACATACCACTTAGCAGCATAAAAAAGTACATTAGCATTATGGACAGACTCCCTATACTAAAAAGCCATTTCCAGTTATTTTCTTTTTTGTAAAAAATTCCACTAATAAAAACAAAGATAAGACTACCAGCGGCTGACAGCCATAAATGAATGGGCAGCAAGGGTATGCCCATTCCAAATCCAATAGCTGATAGCGCTAAAATAAAAAACATAAAGGACAATAAGGTTAGCCCTAATATAAAAGAAAAGCTTCCTATCATATATTTCCTCCCAACTGAATCTGTTACATACGATAAAAAACAAAAGCCAATAAGAATCCTACTATAAGCCCCCCCAATACTTCAACGGGAGTATGCCCCTGCCGCTCTCTTAATGGTTTTGTAATTTGATGAGGTCCTATATGTTGATTGATCATCGCAGCCTGTTTTCCTAATGCCCGCCTGATCCCCATTGCATCAAACATGGTAATCATAAGTACTGCTACGCCCAAGCTAAATATTGGCTGATTGATTCCTTCTGATAAACCAATAAAAAAGACTGTACTGCTAATGACAGTAGTATGAGTGCTTGGAAATCCCCCATTACCAATTAAAGTAACAGCCTCTCTGCGAAAACGAATATAATTTATGATAAATTTGACTGTACCTGCTGCGAACCAAGCAATAACAGGTATTACGGCATATTTATAATCCAATGTAACATCCTCCTAGGATCTGGCTACTAAGGTAATACCTGCTATAATAAAGAGCATTCCTCCCATCCTTAGCCAGTTTATGGGTTCATGAAAAATAAAATAGGATGCAATAAACACTAGAATATAGCCTAAACTTACCATAGGATAGGCATAGCTAAGTTCTACTTTTTTCAAAGCCATAATCCATAAAATTGTGCTAATACCATACAAAAATAGTCCTAGCACAATCGGCCATTTGATTTTTTCTATTATCGTAACACCAGGATTTTGAACCATTTGCATGGCCCCTAATTTAAAGGCAATTTGACCTACTGCACCAATGGTTACCGAGATGATAATTAATAGTAAATCTTTCATTTACATGTTACCTCTAAATTTCATTAGGATTTTTATTCAAAGTAATATAAAATAGTCACAACCATAGCAGCGAACAATAAAACAGTGCCTAAAATATGACTATCTTCTACCAGTACTTTTTCAGGTCTTCCCCCTTGCCCTTCTATATGAATTAAATACAGATAACGAAAAATCCCATACATGACGAGAGGAATGGTCCACATTAGATGAATGGTATGGCCTGATGTAAAGGTAAATAGAGAATAGCTCATAATCGCCGCTGTAGTAACAATACTATTTAATTGATCCAATAATTCAGGAGAATATTGTTCTAATACCTTGCGGTGCTCACCTTTATGATGACTGAGCAAATATAGCTCATGTCTGCGTTTGCTGATGGCTAAAAACAAAGCCAATAGCATGGTACAAATTAAAAACCAAGGAGTAAAAGAAACATTAATAGCTAGTCCTCCCCCTATGGCCCGCAAAACAAAACCAAAGGCAATGACCATAATGTCAATAATCACAATCTGTTTTAACTTCACAGAATATGCTACATTCACCATAAAATATCCGAAAAGTAATAGGCAAAACCAAGGCTCCACTATAAATGCTGCTGCAAGTGAACTGCATAATAAAACACTCCCAAACAATAAGGCACCCAAAGGATGTAATCTGCCAGAAGCAATAGGCCGATAGCATTTCTCCGGATGTTTGCCATCGGCTTCTCGATCAATATAATCATTTACAATGTAAACACAGCCTGATGTTGTACAAAACAAAATGAAAGCAACTGCCGATTGTACCAACATATCCACAGATACGGTTTTAATTGAAAAAATCAACGCAGCAAACACTAACAAATTTTTTGTCCACTGTTTCGGACGCAATACCATTAGATAGGGCAAAACCTTGTCCCCATCTTTATCTTTTTTTATAATCGTCTGCTCCAAAAAGCTCATTTATAAAACGCCCCATCATATATCTTCTCTACAATACCCGGAATCTCCCCCGCCGGATCATTGGACAAGTTACCTGTTACTTTACTTGCCAAATAACTCACATCCGCTTTTGTCAAAGAAAAATCCGTCAAACTAGGATTTATATTTATACTTTGCCTAAATTGGCGATAAACATGCATAAATTCCCTCTTATTAGAGCATCTCGTGCCATGTAATGCTTCTGCAATATGATTGAATTTCTCATTGGAAATCTCATAGGTCAAATCCAGCCAGCTTTCAAAGAGAGCCATTAATCCGCTGCCGTGACTACTATTGGTTTTTACACCAATTGGATACTGTAAACGGTGAGGCAGACAAGTGCTGGAGTTAGCTAAATTGAAACCCATTAGCATACTGGCATACATCATATAGGTACGTGCAGTACTATTTTGACCATCTGCTAAGACCTGAGGCAAATATTGCCCTACCAATTGTATCGCTTTTAAAGAATTGCTGCCAACCAAAGGACTTAGCCCGCTTTTTGATATATAGGTCTCTACCCCATGAGCAAAGACATCAAAACCGGTCTCTACTGTAGTTTCAGGTGATAAAGACATTGTCATTTGTGGATCAACGATAGCAATGGCAGGAAAAAAACCTTTATGACGAAAACTAGTCTTCGTACCAGTGCTCTCGTCGGTTAAAATTGCCGCCCAATTGGTTTCAGATCCTGTACCTGCCGTAGTAGGAATCGCTACAAGAGGAATATCAACATGAGTAATCGGTAACTGACCTAATAAATAAGGCTCCACTTTTTCTCCTGTGGACAAACCAAGAAGAATACCTTTCCCAGCATCAATGGCACTGCCACCGCCCAGGGCTACTACAACCTCAGGCTTCCAGCTAGAAAATTTCTCAACACAAGCGTTGACTTCACTAGCCAGAGGGTTGGCACTAATTCCTTCAAATACCATGGATTCAATGCCTAAACCAGCAAGACCATCTACTAACCTCCTGGTGAAACCATATTTATTCATCGCATATTTCCCTGTAACAATCAGTACCTTTTTGCCAAGGGTTTTAATATAAGCGGGAGCCTTTTCAAACTCACCACAGCCAAAGAATATTTTAGTTGGCATATAATAAGTAAAATGCATGGCATTCAACTCCTATTTATTTATTAACTCATTCATTACTATACTAAAAATATCGTATAGTGAAAAGTAAAAGTTTCAATTGCATATAAGAAAAATGCTGACTCGTCCTTAAAACGAATCGAACCACAAAGACGCAAAGGACACAAAGGGTTTATGAGCAGCGGCATTGTGCCTTTGTGGTTCATTACTTTTTTGCATAAAAAAACTCTGGTAGAATAGCATACACTATTTTACCAGAGTTTTAGGTGTATTATATATTGGCAAGTAGCTGTTGTAATACTTTGTATTTGGCACCATTATAGATTTGATCAAAATCTACAATATACCATTCACCATTTATTTTTTCCAGGCCCACTGGTTTAATACTCATTTTGACAGTGTTTTGCTCCTGAATTGTTACAACAACAGCTGCATAATTACTTTGTTGTGCAACTTGCTTAATGGATACAATATTTGCATTCTTAATTTCTTGAATTCCCGATTGTCCCTTCATAAACTTTAACACGGTTTTAGGATCATTCTTAGAAGCGCTCGATACATATAAACCAGCTTCTGACATGCGGTCATTCTTAGCTGCGTCAAAAAAAGTGGTTACCGTTTCAGTCGTACTCAATCCAGCCACACGTTTAACTCCTGAAGAACCGCCACAACCTGCCACTAGTATCACCAGGATTAACATACTCACAGTCAATAGTACTCTTACATTTTTCTTAAGCATTCCTTATTCCCCTTCTGCATAAACTAACATAAACTAGTTATGTACACTTGTATCTTATCATAAAAATAGATTTTCGTCAGCCATATTACAGCTTCCTTTTTATGGCTTTTCCAAAAGAGTATGGAAATCATCTACTGTCAAGAACAAGGATATCTGTGAAAATTACCAGACTTTGGTCTTATCGGTGCCTATGCTCCCTGATGTTACGCAATTCTCTTTCATGACGTTCAATCTCGTGTTTCTGCCGTTCACGCCATTGCTTTCTCGTCTCATGCGGACGACGCTTCATTGCTCGTTCGTGCCGTTCATTCTCAAGACGTTCTTGTCTCTGTCTTTCTCTGTCCCAGCGTTCACGATCATGTCTATCACGACCTTGATCATGTCTGTCATATCTTAGTTGCATAGGAGTAGGATTATTTTGTAATGGCGAAGCCTCTATTATCGATGCACCAAAACCAACTTGCATGATGCCAACCATAGAATATATGGCTATTTTTTTAACAATTCCTTTCATAAGATCCCCTCCTTACTATACCCCTAATTATTGTGTTAAAATATAAAGTAATGCAATTCCTCCAAGCGTTCTCATGACTTCTTCATGATGTTCTTTTTCCCTTTCCTGACGTTCTTTCCATTGCCATTCTTCTTCATGATCACGCCGCTCCATTTCCCTTTCATGACGAGCCCTTTCTTCTTGAATCTCATGATCCCGATTATCCCAATGCTGCTTATGGTGTCTATTCTCATGTTTTGGTGATGCTTCTATTACTGACGCCCCTATACCAAGTTGCATGATCCCAATTAGCGAGTAAATGATTCCTTTTTTAACAAATGCTTTCATGAAAAACCCTCCTTAATTTGATAATATCATTATAATCTGGAAATGTGACAAAATTATGACTGCTTAGTCATAATTTACATTTTTTTAATGCAACAGTAGATCAGTAATTTTCTTGAAATTATGCCTTATTACTGCACATTTCCCATTGCTTTCAATTTGACACCTCCTATGTATAGTTAGCATACAATATAGTAACCAACAACATTATCATAATGGGAGGAATCGTCATGGGCTTTGGATTCAATGGCAATAATGGCTGGGGTGGCAGCTGGTTTATTATTATCATCATCATCATCCTTTTGTTGTTTTGGTGCTCATTTGATAATTTTTAACCCTTGCTAAGCCAATAGCCAAACTATGTCTCTTGCAGCCACGTTTCACCAAGGCGTGGTTTATTTTTTTTGTAAAAAAAGCCATGCCCAGGATTTTTCTTCCCTAGACACGGCTTAGATGCGATTGCTTACCATTCTCAATATGAAATAATTAAATTAACTAAGTTTAATCTGCATTTCAGAATAATCGTCAAACTGATCTCCAAGACCCTCAAGGGCTTTTTCAACGTTTGCAAGAGTTACTGTCAAAGGGTTCTTTGGATTGCCCAGATGAATATCGAATCCAAATATCTGTTTCCCATCAACATGGTAAACTTTATTATTATTGATATTAATATTTGATATTACTTTATTTTGAAACAATCTGTGAGCTATTTCTTTAAATAATTCCATATTGGTACTAACAGGATCTTTCGTGACAAGTTCAATAGTAAATATTTTGTATGTTTCATCACATGCGGTACACATTTATTAACACATCCTTACATTCTTTCCTGTATACTTCGCTAAAATACTACATAAATCCTTTAAGATTTCCTATCCATTTCAATAATAAGAAAAACACGTCCTTTAAAACATAGCCGTTGGAACCACAAAAACACGAAGCCGCTTACGCGGACACAAAGGGGGGGAGTATAAGAAAATACAGATAAACAAAATACATCCTGTCATCTAAATGAATCACTCTTATGTATCAGGAATCATATTATGTATAAGATACATTTCCATGCTACTCATGTAAGGCAGGAGGCAATACTTATGGATTATCGAGATTGGAAAGACCCTGAAATTGAGGATTGGGAAGAAGACCCTGAATCTCGCGCAAAATCTTATCATTCAACTATTGGAGTTGGGTTTGGTATAGGCTGCCATCCTCGTCATACTTGTTCTCCCAGACTTTGCTGGCCTAAACACAGTTGCTGGCCACATCAAGACTGTTGGCCGCAACAAGGCTGCTGGCCACAGCAAGACTGCTGGCCACGGCAAGGCTGTTGGCCACGGGAAGGCTGCTGGCCACGAGAAGGCTGCTGGCCACGGCAAGGCTGTTGGCCACGAGAGGACTGTTAGTGGCATGACAAACTAACAAGAGCTAGGAAAATTCGTAACCTTACGAACCCCTAGCTCTTGTTTTGCAATGATGAAAACCTTAGAATGCTAACTTAACTGCACTCGTGCCCTTATGTTTTACCACTACCAGTATGCTATACCAATTGCACCTTGTATTCTCTCAGCCAAGTGTCCACTTGAATCAGATAAGCAAATAACTGGACGTTGGTCATAAGCTGCCCAAACCAAGGTATATTTGATATTTCCGCATTAGGCTGAGCCATTGCACGAACTCTATCCACATCCACTATCCTTCGCAATGGCGAAGAAGTATCATCTAAAATCTGTAGGACCCATTGACGCACAGCATTCAAATAAGAAGGATTATGAGTTTTCGGATAAGGGCTCTTGCGTCTCCATAAAACATCTTCAGGTAAGATACCCACCAATGCCTGCCTTAAAAGACCTTTTTCTCTGTCATGGAAATTTTTCATATGCCATGGAACGTTCCATACATATTCAACGAGTCTATGATCGCAATATGGCACTCGAACTTCCAATCCTGAGGCCATACTCATACGATCTTTACGATCAAGTAATGTAGGCATCCAACGTGTTAGACTTAAGTAAAAAATTTCTCGCATACGCGCATCTTTCGCATCCTCACCAGGCAGCCGCGGCACTTCAGCTAATGCTTCCTGATAGCGTTCCTGTAAATAATCATGAGCCCTTGTTACTGATTGCATTTCAGGAGACAGCCACTGCATACGTACATCTAAATTAGGCGACCATGGAAAGCAGGAGGCCTTAATCATATCTTCCCGATAAAACCAAGGATAGCCGCCAAATACTTCATCAGCACATTCACCAGATAAGGCAACCGTGGCACCTTTTTTTATTTCACGGCAAAATAGATATAAAGAGGTATCTACATCAGCCATGCCCGGTAAATCCCTTGAAATCGTAGCCTGGAGCAGACTCCCTGCTAATTCAGGCGTATCCAATATAATATTATGATGGCGAGTATCAAAGAATTCAGAAACACGCTGTACCCAAGGAGCATCCGCATTAGGCTGGAAACTGTTCGCTTTAAAATATTGTGCATTATCAAGATAGTCAACAGAATAGGTATGAAGATCCCCTAGCCCTTTCTGACGATATGTATCGCATGCCAACGCTGTTAATGCACTAGAGTCAAGTCCTCCTGACAGTAAGGTACAAACGGGAACATCAGCAACTAATTGACGTTTTACAATATCCTGCAACAACTCTCGTATAGTGCCCACAGTGGTATCAAAATCATCTGGATGAGGCATACTTTCCAGCGCCCAATATTGACAAAGATACATGCCTTTTTCACTATACAGCATGCTGTGTCCTGGTCGCAGTTCTGCTATATTACGAAATACACCATGCCCCGGTGTTCGGCCAGGTCCAATAATAAGTACTTCTGCCAAGCCTTCGCTATCAATTTCTGGCTTAACCTCTGGATGGGCCAACAATGCCTTTAGCTCCGAACCAAAAATAATTTTACTACCTTGTCTCGTATAAAATAAAGGTTTGACACCGATACGATCGCGAGCAAGAAATAAAGTCTGCTCCGCTTCATCCCAGATACCAAAAGCAAAGATACCATTAAATTTTTCTACACAAGAAGGACCCCATTCTATATATGCCGTTAACAAGACTTCCGTATCACAATTGGTACGAAAGGTATATCCTAGGGATTCTAAAGCTTGCCTTAATTCAGGCGTATTATACAATTCTCCATTATATGTTATTACATAGCGTCGTTGCCCTCTATCTCGAATCATGGGCTGTGCTCCATTCTCTGGATCGACTACACTAAGTCGCCGATGCCCCAAAGCTGCATGTTTTGTTAAATACATACCTGATGCATCAGGTCCACGAGCTGCTAACGTTTCCATCATGTTGGCCATAATATGACCCTCATTTTCAAGGTTTCTTTCCCAATCTATCCATCCTACAATTCCACACATACGTTATCCATCTCCTTTGAGAAAATAAAGCACCTTCGCTATATGTCGACCACAAGATAATATATGAATCAAAATAGAAATATGACACGAAAAAAATAATAATTGTGATAGTTATCACAGAAATAGGATAAATTAACCTGTAGAATGAAGGTAAGGAATAACAAATGAAGTGGAGGATTACACATTATGGAAAAGAAATTTATCAAAAATATTGAATTCAGCAAGGCATTAGAAATGGTGAATCTAGTAGAATATCAAGATGGTCGCGTCGTCAGCCTTACTCTGGTACAAAATGATACGCTAACCTTAACATTGTTTGCCTTTGCAAAAGGCGAGGCGGTGAGCACCCATTCTGCACCTGGAGATGCTATGGTATACATTTTGGATGGCGAAGCCTCCATTACCGTTGGAGAAAACAAATTCATTGCGACTAAGGGCCAAACTCTGGTCATGCCTTCTAATATTCCCCATGGTTTAGACGCTACAGAAAATTTTAAAATGATGCTTATTTTAGTAAAAGGGTAAAACCTTTTGAACCGCGAAGGCGCGAAAAATAGGAGTATGGTCATTGCGAGCAGAGTGAAGCAATCTTCGGGCAAGCAGGGGATTGCTTCGCTAGGCGCGCTTGTATTTTTCTTTTTATTGCCTTTTTATCATCAATTGATTACACTTGTTATATTAGAGGTCATACCTTCAGTCTTTTATAAGGAGATTCTTATGTTCCCTGATCCTATTATTAAAAGCCGTCTTGAAGAGTTGGATTTTGCTCGCGGTTTGGCAATACTACTAATGATACTCTTTCATCTTATCGTAGATCTAAAAGATTTGTATGCTTATAATCTAGATTATCTGGGAGGATTTTGGTACTGGGAGGGAAAACTATCGGCTATCTTATTTATCTTCCTTTGCGGTTTAAGCAGTACCCTCAGCCGTAACAGTGTGCGTCATGGCATCAACATTTTTATCTGGGCAATCCTACTAACGTCTATTACCTATTTTTACAATCCAGATTTTTATATTCGTTTTGGTATCTTGCATTTTCTTGGGATCAGTTTACTTTCGTCACATCTTATCGGTTCTTTACAAATTAGATGGTTATTACTGTTAACCATTGCTTCATTTATCATAGGTCTGGTTGTTACGGCAAGCTTCACAGCTTCTCCATATCTTTTCCCTTTGGGTTTGCAGACTCGTACTTTTACATCGTTGGATTATTATCCTGTATTTCCTTGGTATGGAATTTTTGTCATTGGAATTCTAATCGGCAAGTTATTTTATAGATCCAGACAGCCTTATGTTTCTATACCTCTTCCCAAAGTAATTACTTGGCTAGGCCGACATTCTTTAGCTGTCTATTTGATCCATCAACCAATCCTATTGGCAATTTTATATCTATTACATAAAAAATAAGAGATGAAGATTTGCTTATCATGCAACTCTTCATCTCTTTATTTATTTGAGCGCTTTTTGTAAGTTTACTAAATTCTCACCCATGATGGTTAAATAGTTTTTTCCATCTTTCATTTCTTGCTCTGTTAGGCTTTCAATCGGATTTAACACGAGTAATTCCGCCCCTGTTTCTTTCGCAAGGGTCTGCGCTAATTTAGGACTCGTTAAGGTTTCAAAGAATATATATTTCACTTTATGTTCACGGCAAAACTCAGTGATCTTTGCCATTCGATCTGGTGTAGGTTCTGCATCAGGAGAAAGCCCCATAATACCTAACTGTTCAAATCCATAACGATTTGCCAGATAACCAAAAGCTCTATGGCTCGTAACAATTTCTTTACGAGTAATTCCAGTTAAAGCCTTTTTATATTGTTCATCAAGTTCAGCTAACTTTTTATTGTATGTTTCTGCATTTTGTTTGTAGTAGTCAGCATTTTTTTCATCAACGGTAGCCAATGCTTGCTCGATAGTTTTAATCTCTTGCTGAACTGCTATTGGATCCAGCCATGCATGAGGATCAAATTTATGCTCATCATGGGAATCTCCATGCTCATGACCGTGTTCTTCCTCTTCCTCCTCTTCTTCTGCATGTTTTGCTTCCAGCTTCTTAACATCTTTACTTACTTCTACAGGAAGAGCATCACCTAATACATCTTTATTTAGTAATTTTTCAACTGGCTCAAAATCGGCTCCATGATAAGCGAAAATTTTCGCACTCTTAATTTGAATGATATCTTTCGCTGTCGGTTCCCAGTCATGTGGTTCTGCCCCTGGAGGTATGAGCATAACCACATCTACCTTATCTCCGCCCACTTGTTTTACAAATTCATATACAGGATACATAGTAGTAACCACTTTTATTTTCTTAACTTCTGGCTCTGCTGGCTTTGCAGCATTACTACCACATCCCACTACTAAAAGTAAAACCAAAAGACACATGCTAACATTTACAAGACTTCTCCAATTCTTTATCATCTACGACTCCCCTTAATAGTAATATTCTTATTTAATAAATAATACCATATAATAACATCCTTGTCTATCTTTGTTAAGCATTATTTCTTATGCTTTTAGAATCATAATCTATTTTTCATCTTTTATTTTACACTTCACAAGTATATAATGATAGATATTGTAACATCATATCTTTTCATTACAGATACTTGTATCCTACGAATAGGAGGATTTCATTTTGCAAATTATTAAAAATCTCGTTGAAAAACATTATGATTCTATTGTTTCCTTACGACGTCATTTTCACACATACCCTGAACTCAGTACCCAGGAATTTAATACACAACAAAGGATTCTGGAGGAATTATCAGCCTTAGGACTTACGCCGCGCAAAATCGCAGGAACAGGAGTAATTGCCAAGCTTCAAGGGGCTCTTCCTGGCAAGACCATTGCAATCCGGGCTGATATCGATGCACTAGAACTGCAAGATGAGTGCGGCAAGCCCTATCAATCGCAAAACCCAGGAGTATGTCATGCTTGCGGTCACGATGGTCATACGGCCATGCTGATTGGCGTAGCCAAGACATTAGTAGAATTAAAGGATCGTTTAGCTGGTACAATCATTTTCTTATTTCAGCCTAGTGAAGAATGTTTCCCCGGGGGTGCAGCTCTCATGGTGGAAGAAGGCGCTCTTGCAGATGTTGATGCTATTATTGGAACTCATCTTTGGCAAAGTCTTTCTGCCGGAACCAGCGGCATTAGCTATAACCGCATGATGGCTTCGCCTGATTCGTTTACCATTACTATAAAAGGCAGAGGCGGTCATGGGTCGATGCCCCATCAAACCGTAGATGCTCTCTTAGTAGGCGCGCAAGTCGTAACAGCGTTACATACCATTATAAGCCGCAATATTGATCCCTTGGAACAAGCAGTCTTATCGATCGGTTCCTTTAAGTCAGGCGATACCTTTAACATCATTCCTGATACAGCTACTCTGATTGGCACCGTACGTTCCTTTACAATGGATATCAAGAAAATCGTTTTTGACCGTATGGAGCAAATTGTCAGCGGTATCTGCCTAGCAGCAGGCGCTACCTTCCAGATTGACAAAAACCTGGGCTTCCCCCCTGTCATCAATAATCCCCAAATTGCAGAAGTATTTGCAAATGCGAGTGTCGAAACCCTTGGCGCAGAAAATACCTTAACTATCGATCCAGTAATGGGTGGTGAAGATTTCTCCGTTTATCTGGATAAAGTCCCCGGGGCCTTTATCTTTATTGGTACAGGTAATAAAGATAAAGGTATTATCTATCCTCAGCATCATCCTAAATTTGATATCGATGAGAAAGCATTAGCTTACGGAACAGAGACAATGGTACGTGCCGCCATGAAACTGTCTTCCTCCGATGAAAATTTTAAAAGATAAAAAATGAACCGCAGAGGCGCAGAGAACACAATAGAGAGGTATTTCTAATACTTTTCTCTGTGTTCTCTGCGCCTCTGCGGTTTAAAAAGTCTCGACTTTTATTCAACGTCTACTCCCGTACTTTTTCCATCAGCCATACGCCGATTCCACAAAAAGCAGCAATGTATGCTGCCATGATGAGCAGGGAGAAAACAGGAGTCTCCCCGCCAGAAACAATCGCCCGTAAGGCATGACTGGCATGGGTCAGTGGCAGAAATTCAATCAGCCAGCGTAACACTGTCGGCAGATGGTCCGGAATAAAAAACGTAGCACATAAGAAAGACATAGGCAATAATACATAGGTATTAAAATTAGCCATATCTTCATGAGTATTCATCACCATCGCAGCCACAAGTCCCATAGAAGCAAAGACCAGGCAGTTTAGCACCAATGCGATTGCAAACCAAATATTCATCAGCGCGTGTGCCCCAAAGGCAAATGCTAACAGGATAATAATTAAAGATGATAATAAGCCGCGTAACGCACCTGATACGACTTTACCAATTACAAAAGATATAGAAGATATGGGAGCAATTAAATATTCTTCCAATGTTTTATGATATACCCTACTCATATTGAGAGGACTCCCCACTGAATTAAAACTGATATTCATCGAATTCAAGGCAATAATGCCAGGTACAATAAAATCTAAATAACTGCCTTGATTGACCTGAATGCTCCGTCCTAATCCCCAGCCAAAGGCCACCAGATATAATATAGGTGAGACCATTCGAGACAAAATAAAGCGGCCAATGCGTCTTTTTAGCACTAGCCAATCTCGCCAAAAGACTGTCCAAATATCATATAACATTATCCTGCCACCTTCCGCCCAGTCAATTCTACAAATGCATCTTCTAAGTTTGTCTGACGCAGGGTAGTCGTTGTTACTAATGTAGCAGCAAAGGTGGATGCCTCATTGCGATCAGCGAAGAATTTTGTTTTTGTGCCTTCTTCATCTGCCCATTCCACTGCATAGGAGCCAAGTCGCTGGCACAATGCCATGGGAGTATCTATGGCAATTAATCTCCCTTTTTCCATAATCGCAACCCGCTGGCATAAATTTTCAGCCTCTTCAATATAATGAGTGGTCAACAAAACAGTAAGTCCCTCATTCTTCAAGTGGCGTATTAGATCCCAAAGACGACGGCGTACTTGCGGATCAAGCCCTACTGTGGGTTCATCTAAGAAAAGTACTTTGGGCTGATGCAATAACGCTCTGGCAATCATTAAGCGCCGCTTCATGCCGCCAGAAAATTTCTGCACCATCTCATGAGCTCGATCTTCCAGTTCTACAAACTTTAATAATTCTTCAATCCGTTGGTTACGCACCTGGGGCATCATATGGTGAAGTCTTCCATGAAGCTCAAGATTTTCCCAGGGTGTTAAATCACTGTCTAAATTAAAATGCTGAGGGACTACACCAATGACAGATTTAATGTGCTGTTCCTGATGAGAAGCCTCACGGCCATCAATAACAATCTTGCCTGCTGTCGGTCGTGTTAGCATGGTTAGTACGCGAATGGTAGTTGTTTTCCCTGCACCATTTGGTCCTAATAAGCCAAATATCTCTCCTTTGGCAATTTTTAAAGATAGATTATCTACAGCGGTGCGTTCACCAAATTTCTTACTAAAATTCTCAATGTGAATCATCTGCTATCCCCTACTTCTCCTATTTAAAAATCTATTTCTATTCTTAATTATTAATTTCTTGACGTCAGCCCCCGGATCATTACCATTGGTTTACCGGATGAATCAAAGGAGATTTCGCTTTCAACCTTAAATACTTCTCGCAGAGTATGCTCCGTAATGACATCCGCGGGTTTACCCGCTGCAAAAATTTGTCCTTGCTGCAAGACGGCAACATAGTCTGAATATCTGGCAGCATGATTGATGTCATGCAGCACCATCACAACAGTAAGTTTATGCTCATGATTAAAAGCAGCTAACAATTCCATGATTTCTAGCTGATGGCAAATATCAAGATAAGTAGTAGGTTCATCCAATAATAGGATTTCTGGCTTTTGTGCTAAAGCCATGGCTATCCATACCCGCTGACGTTCACCGCCAGAAAGAGTACTCACCACTCGATCAGCCATTTGTGTAAGACCTGTCTGCGTCAAAGCCCAACTAACACAAGCCTCATCTTGCTCTGACTTTCCTCTCCACCAGCTTTGATGGGGAAATCGCCCAAATTCGACTAGATCCCTTACTGTTAAATCACTGGGAGCCTGAGGAGATTGAGGCAAGACAGCCATTTGCTGCGCGAGCTTTTTTCCGGTAAGCTGAGCTAAATTCTGACCGTCTAAATAGACAATCCCTTTATTAGGTTTTATATTCCGTGATAAGACATTCAATAAGGTACTTTTACCTGATCCATTAGGACCTAAAATCGAAATAATTTTCCCTTCCTCAATTGCCAGGGAAAGATCTTTCAAGACCATTTTATCATCAAAATTCACAGATAATGCTTCTGCTTTCATAATGGACATTATGCATCCCTCCTTAGCAGGTAGAGAAAGAATGGCGCACCGACAAAGGCCATAATAATCCCTACAGGAATTTCGATTGGAGCAAATGCCACTCTAGCCAAGGTATCGCTTAATGTAACAACCGCGACTCCCAATAAGGCAGAGGCTGGAAGAAGATAGCGATAATCCGAGCCGACCAACAAGCGTGCTGCATGGGGTACAATCAATCCTACAAAGCCCAACAGACCAACAACACTAACAGCACTTGCCGCCATTAATGCTGCCACTGCTGTCAGTGCAATGCGGGATACTTCCACACTTAGACCTAACCCTCGGGCAATTTCATCTCCAAGATTTAAGATATTAAGCCGCCTGGCACCCAATATAGCTAAGATTCCACCAATCATCGTATAGGGCAAAATAATCTCAAGGTGAGGCCAGCTGCGAGCTGACAATCCCCCCACCATCCACATCAATGCTCCATGAACCCGATCACTGTAAAATACTAATAATGCAGAAATAGCTGAATTCAAAAAGGCCGATACAGCTACCCCTGCTAAAATAATACGTACTGGCCGAATGCCGCCTTTCCAAGCCAATATATAAATAAAAATAGCCGCTATCATAGCGCCAAAAAAGGCAAAGGGAGTCACTAAATATTCTTTATGAGGGAACAGCACCATAATGCTTACGCCAGCTAAACCAGCTCCTGATGACACCCCAATAATATGAGGGTCAGCCAAGGGATTTTTCATAACGCCTTGCAAAATCGCTCCAGCTAAGGACAAATTAACACCTACTAATGCGCCTACTAAGGTTCTTGGCAATCGGATGTTCCAAATCACTTGTCGATTTGCCCCCGGATTATCAGAAAAAATAGCCGTTATAATTTCATTCAGACTAATGGACAGTGCTCCTACACTCAAACTGAGGGCAATCCCCCCTAGAGCAAGTAATAGGAATATCACCAAAATAAATGCTCTCCATTCACTCCGATCACGTGTACCTCTACATGAGAAAATCTTCTTATTTAACATTTCCATAAACCTCAGGATACATTACTTTTGCCATATATTCTACTGATTCATGAAAACGAATACCAGGATTGAGTTGGAATAATTCTGCAGGCAGAAAAAATACTTGTCCTGTTTTTACTGCACGTAAACCACTCCAAGCCGGATTGCTTTCAATATCAGCTTTCATTCTTTTTTCAATTTCAGCCATATTACCCATGGTAACAACCAAAATAGCATCTGCGTCTCCTTCTACTAGTTTCTCTAAACTATAAGGAGTCGTTTCACTATCACCAGCGATTGGCGTACTACCTGCCGCAATGTTTTTGAGTTTCAGGATAGCAGCCACATTTCCTGCAATGCTATGCTCAAGCTCTACAGTAACATTTTTGGCGGTGGCGTGCAATATAATCACTTTTTTACTTTGATTTGGCAACTTAGCTGTTACCTCATTGATTTTGGCTTGCATAGCAGCAAGCAGTTTTTCGGCCTGATCTTGCGTGCCTGCAATCTCCCCAAATAACTTGACTTTCGCTAAAATATCATCATAGGTTCTCATTTTCAATATCATCACTGGAACCTTACTGCTTTCAAATGTTGGAATTAATTTATCGTGAATTCCCTGAAAACCAATTATTAAATCTGGCTGAAGGGTTAATACTTGCTCAACATTTACATTATAAATAAAGCCTACTTCTGGAATCTCATGCTGAGCGGGAAAGGTCTGAGGTGTTTTAGAGCTTGGTCTTCCTACGGCTTTGCCACCGACCCCATATAATACATCTAAGAAAGAGGTGGATAACACAACAATGCGTTGTGGTTTTTGCTCCAATACTACATTGCGCCCTGCATCATCCGTCATTTGCAGATAATGATCTGAAGATTTTGTTGTTGATTTTTCTTGAGTTGAAGAAGCACATCCTACCAAGATTACACTCATTATACTTAGCATACAGACTAAATATGTCAATTTCCCTTTCACGACTCGCTCTCCTTCCACACATATAACAAATGGGAAAGGCCGGATATACTTGATCCGGCATCCCCTCTTAATACTGTCTTAACTTTTATTTTAAACCTTTAATGACATCACGTACATGCTGTACATAAATATCTTGGATTCCAGTGTTTTCACCTAAACCATGAACATAGGTTTCCACTTGATATCCGTCTGCAAGGAACGTATTCTTCCAAGAATCTTTTTCATCCCCAGCCATATCGTTATTGGCATGATCACCAGCAACTAACATGAGTGGCATCAAGGTAATTTTTTTAATATTTCTTTCTTTTAGTAATTTTTCAACATCTTGAAGATTAGGATGATCCGTTTCTTCTACTACACCGATAATCACATGTAAGCCAGCTGCATCAAATTGCTCTTGTAAGGCTTGGTAAGCTGGATTATGTTGATGTGGTGAACCATGTCCCATAAATACCACAGTTTTACCTTGCAATTGCAATGCAGGAAGTTGTTTTTTAAGAGCATTTACAGCAATGGTGAAATCATTGGGTTTACCATTTTCACCATGAAAGAATAATACCGGACGACCTATAGAAAGGGTATCAAAGGCTCCATTGAACTTTTCTACAGTAGCCACAACTTTTTTATCATACTCTTCACCTGGTGTCAGATGAGTTGTTTGTATAATAACTTCTTTATAGCCATCTTTTTTTAATTTGTTTAATACGGTTTCCAAATCATTCACATGAATGTTGCTATTTTCCGCCAAACGTTTCATAACAATTTTGGAAGTAAAAGCTCTATATACATCATATTCAGGAAAGGCTTGGGCAATACGTTTTTCTACACTCTCAATATTTAATTGACGAGCTTCTGCAAAAGTAGTACCGAAGCTTACCACAACGATGGCTTTTTGACTTTTTGGTACCTCTTGCGCACTTGCATTTGATAAGCCAAATGCACTAGCACCCAGTAATAAGGAAACACTTAATGCAAAACTCATAGCGATTTTATATAAAAAATTCATTTTCATTTCTACAACTCCCCACTCAGTTTTCTATGTGCTAGGTCTTTGGGGTAATCATATTGCACTTAACCAAGCTTACGTTTTTTAGCCAAGATTGTAGACAAATAATTAACACTTGTTGGATCCACTTCATCCAAATTATAACTAATTTGTTCATCAGGCAAACCACAGCGACTAATCATAACAGAATTTTCACCAAAACCATGCTCTTTCAACTTCGCTATAACCTGTCCAAAATTTTTGTAAACTTTCATTAATACAACATTATCGACGACTCCCAATATAGCATCTAACTCTTCTTCTGACATCGTCGCCGGAATAATGCTAAGTATATCATTTCCTTCTGCCAGCGGCTGACCTAATTGACTGCCAATCGCACAAAAAGCCGGAACCCCAGGTATGGTTTCAATAGCATAACCAGAATCCTTTAACAAACGATATACATACATATAAGTGCTATAAAACATAGGATCACCCAATGTTAAAAACACAACTTTTTTCCCAGCCTGCAGTTCTGCCAGAATACTATTTTTATTGTTTTCCCATGCATTGGCTAGCGTAGCAGCATCATTTACCATCGGGAAAACCAACCTCAATATCTCAACATCTGTTTTCAAGTACGGATGAGCAATCGATAGTGCTGTACTACCTTCTTTTTTTTCTGTTTTAGGGGCAATTACCACATCCGCGTTTCTTATCACCTCCACTGCTTTTAATGTGAGCAGCTCTGGGTCTCCTGGCCCTACACCAACACCGTAAAAAATTCCTGCCATAATGGCCTCCTTAACTATAATTTGTGGTACAACATATACAAGTACATATAACGATAACTGAGTAAAACGAGAATTTGCACTCTTAATTTTACCATTATCCAATAATCTTGACCAGCACTCTGAAAAATTAGAAAATTGGCATGAAAGCCAATTCAGCTACAATCCTACTGGACAATCATCGTTACTAGCGCAAAAAATCTTCCGTCACACATAACGGAAGATTTCAATAAATACAATTATAGTAGCCTGCCATCATATAAACACGTCACTATCATGTGTAATATACAACAGTATAACTGTACGAATCTCCTCCCCATCTCTCGCAGGTTTTAACGGTGATTGCTGTATAGGCAGTTCTCCTGACTCTGAATCATTGCTTCCCCAAGCCTTCCCAAGTTTAATCTCAGTGGCATAATTATGGGGTTACTCCTCATTACAGTGGCGGGACCGCGCCGGAATTTAACCGGACTTCCCTATTAAGCCCCAAAGGGCACCTATACCATCCATATGAAATTTTGCTGTCCACTCTTATTTAGAGTATTATAAATACTTTTTCTTGTCAAGGACATACTTGGTAATATTCTATACTCTTTTTTTTATTTTAACGATCTTGTTATATCAGCACCAATCTAACACGCAGTTAAGCCGCCATCCACTGTCCACACTGCACCGTTAACAAAGGATGCCTGATCCGATGCCAGAAAGCAGATTACATGAGCCACCTCATGAACTTTGGCAATTCGCCCTATTGGATACATCGATGCCATGTCTCGTAAATATTCCTCTGGATTGTTTACCTCTGCTAATTGCTGTTTAAGCATAGGCGTATCCACATCACCAGGGCATACGCAATTAGCACGGACACCATAGTGAATACTTTCTAAGGACAATGCCTTTGTAAAGGTCGTCACCGCTCCCTTTGAAGCGCAATAGGCAGTACATAAACAATTACCATTAATCCCTGCATCAGAAGACACGTTAATAATAGCTCCACCACCCCTCTGCCGCAAATAAGGCAAAGCAGATTTACAAATAAAATAGGTACCTTTTATATTGATATTCATGATGTGATCAAACTCATCTTCCGTAACTTCACCAATGATTTTTTCCATATATATACCAGCAGCATTGATAACAATATCCAGACCGCCGAACTGGGCTGCAGTTTTTTCTACTACTTCTTGGCATTGACTCACAGAACTGACATCACCTTGTATAAAACATACATTATCAGCATAGGATGCTAACTCGAGTAACGCCATTTGCCCTTTTTCCCTTTGACGTCCAATTAAGGCTGTCTTAGCTCCTTGGGACAGCAATTGGCGAGCAGCCTCCAAACCAATACCAGAAGTACCGCCAGTAATCATCGCCACTTTTCCCGCAAATTGGTAATTCATGATTCAACTCCTACTAAATTATCCTAAACTAGCTTCTTACTTATACTATATCACAAATCTAATTTTTGAAAATGTAATCTACTCTATAAAATTACAACAAGTCCCCTACTTTTCTACTGTCTACCTACTTAAAACGAAAAGTGACTGGCATGTTTGTATAACACATAATACTGGCGCCGCTCTCTGGGTCCTTAGCCGGCACAAATCGCCATTTTTGAACCGCTGCTACCACTGCAGCATCTAATATATCATGTCCTGATGTCGTATTGATACTTACGTCTCCAGGTAATCCATTCGCCAAAATTTGAATTTTTATCACTACGGTACCTGTCAAACCAGCTGTCCGCGCTCCTTCAGGATAAACAGGATCTACCTTAGATAAGATCTGTGGCCGAACAATCTTACCTTTTCGTCCGCCATTTCCCCCACTATTAGAACCAGTATTAGTGCCACTGCTACCGCTCCTCCCATTATTCCCAACTGCATCGCTGCTAGCGGAAAAGTCTCCAGTCGACTCATTACTACTTGTAGACTGGGATGAGGCTACTGCCTCAACTGCCTCCATCACCAGCTCATTGGCCACAGCCACTACCTCAGAGGTAGCAGACGAAGCGGCTTTACTCGCCCTGACTTGCATAGTCTGGTTAGGAGCAGCACTAGGTGCGCTCTGGGAAATTGGCAATGTATCATCTGATCCTGAATCTTCTATAGACGCATCCGTAAGTAATTCTAATTCAATGTAAGGTTCCGCTTCTATGGATGTAACAACCTTGCCAGCCAGACAACCGATAACACCCAAAAATAATATATGAAAAATTACAGAAATGCCAATGGCCTTACGCCAACGTGGTCGGTATGTCATGCGCTCTATCTTCCTTTCCGATCAGTAGCCACAGCCACCCTATGTGCCCCTGACATTTTGAGTTCATCTAATACTGCCACTACCTGACCATACTCTGCTTGTTTATCTGCTCGTACAACAAATATATTTTCTGGTTGTTTTGCCAGCCCGATACTAATCCGTTTTTGCAACAAGGAAAAAGGAATTTCCTCTTGATCAAACATGATATTACCATTTTGTAAAATAGTAATATTAATATTCTGGGACAGTTCCTGCTGTACAGCCGCAACTTGCGGCAAATTGATAGGAATAGTATGCTGCTCCACCATATATAGCGTACTCATCATAAAAAAAACTAATAAAAAAAAGATAATATCAATCATGGGAATAATCATTAATTCTGGTTGTTTCTCAATGCGTAAGCTACGCAATTTCATGATTTTCCCTCCGAGTTTTTTTATTGCCCGCCAGTCGAGTTATGATGAGAGTATAGACTTGTTCCATATCCGTAATCAATTGATCTAAGCGGTGGGTAAAATAGGTGTGCACAACTAACGCCATAATCGCTACCATTAAACCAGTAGCCGTCGCTACTAAGGCTTCGCCAATTCCGCCAGTGATAGCCATAGGCTGACCATTTTTCACATTGAAAACGCTAAAGGAATTAATCATACCGATTACGGTTCCTAATAATCCTAACAAAGGGGATAAGGTAACAATGGAACTTAGATAATTCAAGTATTCTCTCAATCTGGCTGCTGATAAAGCGGCTGTTCCTTCCATAATTACTTCCAGGTTACTCTCCTTTTGATAAGCCTCTAACCCTTCTGCCGCTAAGCGCCCGATTACCGCTGGCGTATGTTCACATAATTGCTGCGCCTCAGCAATTTTCATTCTTTCCAATAAAGGCTGCAGCTTATTAATAAATAGCTGAGCATCTGTAGACATCTGACGAAAATAGATAAACCGCTCCACTGAAATTGCCACTACAACAAAAGAACACGCCGCGATCACATACATGACCGGACCACCCTTATAAAATAAACTGATGCATTGTAATAAAAAATCCATATTGTTTTATCACTCCTTCTTGAAAAACTTTCAATTTTTCTCTAGTAATGTAATAAATCGCGGAAATGTCATCACGGTAACTTGAGGCATCTCTACCAATTCTGTATATAAATCACTGGCTTGGCCATTAAGGAAATCCCGTTCTTCAATCGGTGTATCCTCAATCACAATTAATTTTTTAGCCATAAAAGCGGCTTGTAAATTGTCAATATTTTGTTCCCCATAGGTTAAATCTGACAATACTACCCAATCGGCTGCGCTAATTTTCCTGCGATTCTCTTGTGCCGACAGTTCATCAATGCTTGAAAAAGGCTGCCCCAGCAGGCATGGCAGATGAAAGGCTTCTGCTGCATTAGCATCCGCATCACCTGGCTGTATTACACCAAGGGTCAGACGATACCCCCTTTCATAAAGCAAACGAATAATTTTCTCCCCTGATCCCCCACCGCAAATAATATGAACCTTTGTATCTTTATTGGGATTATCATCATCAGCAGCATAGGTGTGGATATCTAAATTACCAGTAACTTTATTCATAAATACAGCGGCATGCAAACCATAAGCAGCTTGTAAATTTTCTTTGGTAATCACCTTTTCAGGAGAGCCGTCCGCAATCATTTTTCCGTCTGCCAATAGCAGCAGCCGAGAGCAAAATTTAGCTGCCAATTTTAAATCATGCGCTACTATCAATACCGTTTTACCTTGCTTTGAGATCAATTGACAATAACGAAATATTTCTTCTTGATAGACTAAATCCAGGCTAGCCGTAGGCTCATCTAAAAAAATAAGCGGCGTTTCTTGCGCCAGAACTTTGGCCAATAAAACACGCTGTTTCTCACCGCCTGACATCAAATGGACCGGTTTATCCGCTAATGCTTCCACCCCTGTAAACTCCATATATTGCTGGACTATTGCTTTATCCTCAGCCTGCTCATGCTGCCACCATTTTAGATATGGATAACGCCCAGTTAAAACCACTTCTAAGGCCGTATAACCAAAACCTACATTTACTTCCTGCTGCATATAGGCAATATGGCGAGCCAGTTCCTTATCAGACAAGGTTGTAATGGGACGGCCTAATAACTGTACCTCACCCGCAGCTAAAGGCAGAAAACCACGCAAAGCAAGGAGCAAGGTACTTTTGCCTGCTCCATTGGGGCCAATAATCCCCACAAATTCTCCAGCACTTATGCTGCAGGTAATATTCTCTAAAATTTTCTTTCCACCAAGCACAATACTACTATTATGGGCGGTTATGATTTCCTGTGTCATGAGGTTCCTCCAGACTGTTGCGTTTTACGCAGCAGATATAAGAAGTAAGGGGCTCCCAGTAACGCTGTCATAATACCTACACGAATTTCATTAGGAGGAAAAATCATTCGTCCTAAGGTATCACAGAACACTAAGAACAAAGCACCCGCTAAGGCACTGCTTGGCAGCAGCCAGCGATGCTCCGGCCCAACTATAATTCGCATAATATGAGGTACAATTAAACCGACAAAGCCAATGGTACCACTCACACATACTGCCATTGCCGTAGTAGCAGCAGCCACAAATAATAAAAGCAGGCGCAATGCAACTACAGGCACCCCTACGGATCGAGCTTCTTGTTCGCCTAGTACAAGAACATTCAAATGCCGTGCCAGCAAGCATAAAACAATCAGACCTATGAGAATTGGACCAACTGCCAGGTAAACATGTTCCCAGCGTCGATAATCTAAGCCCCCTACCACCCAAAATAAATATTCTCGTACCCGATATTCATTCATCAGAGTCAAAATTCCAGATGTTAAAGCCCCCATTAGCATACTGACGGCTACTCCTGACAACAATAAGGTCATCACGAGAATTTTGCCCCGTGACATGGATAAAAAAACCGTTGCGCTCACTGCGGCAAGGGCTCCCACTAACGCAAACATCGGCATAATAAATATACTAAAAGACGTTAGACCAAGAGCAATGGCAGCAACAGCTCCAAGAGATGCTCCACTGGAAACGCCAATAATTCCCGGATCAGCTAGAGGGTTACCAAATACCCCCTGCATAACGGCTCCCGATACACCTAATGCAGCTCCCACTAACACCCCTACAAGTACCCGGGGCAAACGGATATTCCACACCACAGCCTGAAATTCGGCATTAACGGAGGGGAAATATCCGCTAATCACGGGCACATGCTGTCCAATAATTGCTAGTGTATCTTCCCATGGCACCGTTATGGTTCCCCAAGATATAGAAAATACGATAAAACCAAGTAATACTATACTAAGTACTATCATAATCTTCCAAGCCTTTTTAGCCCGATTCCCTTGTGTCTTCTTTAGCATTGTTTCTCTCATGGGTTATATTGAGGATAAGCTGCCTTAGCAACGTCCGTTACTCCTTGTACAATATATTGTGATGAAGAGCTTAAATGACGATCGGGAATCGTGAATAGCTGCTCCTCTTTGATTGCTCTAAGACTTTGAAATGCGGGGTCATCTCGTACTCCCGCTTTAAATTCCTCTACACTGGTTTTACCATTATAATTCCACGTTGGCATAATAAAAACATCGGGACTGGCAGCTATAATTTGTTCTTTAGACATCATTTCATTCTTACCAATGCCTACTTTACTTGCCCCATTCACGACACCTGCATATCGGCAGATATCATCAAATAAGCTGCCTTGTCCTCCGATTCCTCCCATTAAAGAGAAAAGGACTACCGTTTTTCGCTCCTTAGAACTGACTTTCTCTAGTGATTTTTGAATCGTTCCTAATTGATTCTCCATTTGGGTTACCATTCGCTGTCCCATCTGCTCTTCTCCAACAACATGGGCAATTTCTCGAATCACATGTTTTACGTCTTCAATGGTACTCGGTGTTTTATATACATAGACAGGAACTCCTGCGTCACGAATGGTTTGAATTAATTCTATAGGCTGCCAATCAGCAATAAATAATACGTCTGGCTGTAATGCGATAATTGCTTCCGGATTGGCCTTCACCTTTTTGGATACCAATTTAGCCTGTTCACTTACGTTGGATATTTCTGGGTCACCTGCCAAATAGGTCAAAGCTAAAATGCGCTCCAAAGGAACCAAGTCTACCAGTATCTCATCTGTCCCCAAGGACAAGGACACAATTCGGCTGGGTTTATGAGGAAGTTTTATTACATGACCTTGGAAATCCTGTACTTCATAGCCTCCTGTTTTAGGTGCATCCTGCTGTTGGTTAGAGCTGCAGCCAACTACTAACAGAAGGCAGCAACTTAAGAGTAAAGCAATAAACGACAATTTTTTCATCCATTAACGCTCCTTATATTGCAAGGCTTCCTGCTGAATCCTGATTTTTTCGGACCAATCATTTATCGATGTATACATAAACTCATGTACTACATAAGTAGGTTGTACACAATTTATAATCTTCTTTACACATGGAGAACTAAAGGGTAAATGCTCATCAATGCGCAGCACATGACTCATGGCAGCTGCCAAAATATCGTCTTGGGGCATAGCTGTACCTCTACTCTGTTTGATATAATTCCCGGACAAGGAATGGTGCAAATGCACACCATGAATATAATGTTTATATTCTTCGAGGTTATCAACTATTTTCAGTACATAATCTACACCATCATCCTGATCCCTTAGTTCTGGATTCGTATTCATCAAATGGCCGATATCTAACATAATCCCTGCCTTGGGATGTTTTACACTATCAAGTAACAACGCTGTAAGTTCTTTATCCTTTAAAGTTAATCCTGGCCACCACAAGTTTTCAAATAATAATTCCATATCCCCTGGTATGCTCTGGGCCAGCTCATTAATCACCTCAATCGTAGCTTCAATGATTTGTCGGTCAGAGAAACTAAACTGCCAATGAAATAATTCTGGAATTCGTGTCTGACTGACATGAAAGACGGCATACTTGGCACCTGCCATTTTAGCAATACGAAGATTTTCACGATAGACATTTAGCCAGCCTTCACGGGTCAAAGCACCGTAACAAGCTTCAATCTCTGCATCACTGCCAAATTGCCTGAGCAGTTCCGTCTTGTCTCCTCGCCAGAAATCCAGCCAGTTCGGCCAAAAACGCAGATGCACCCCCTGTATCCATTGCTTCTTATGGACACGTGGATTCCAAGAATCACAAAACATCATTTCTAAACCATCTAAATGATGATAATTCAAAAAAGCTTCTAAGCATACGGGATTATTATAAATGAGCTCCAGATCAGATGCATAATTGGATAAATTCACAAGTTGTAACATAGTATAAGTCCTTTATTGTTTATTTATGAAGAAGATGCTACTATTAGCATCTTCTTATGATAACCTAGAACTGATATTGGATACCAATTTGATAGTTGCGACCAGGACTTGACCACCAGTCTCCGGCAATTGGAGTATAGGAACTGCCACTATTACCGTAAGCAACATTAGAAAACTCCGCATAATATTTATCAAATATGTTATTAATTTTAATAAATGCCCTTGCTTGCTTCGTGATTTTATAATTCATCGATACATCCCATACCCAATATGTAGTGGCAGGTAAGGCAGGTAATCCATTACTTGGCGTAGGACCAACTCGATCTATGATTCCATGACCAAGCAAGGCAACATCATATTGATCCTGACGATAATTTACACCAACATTCCAAGCACCTTTTGGTATGTACCCGCTTACATTATCTTGCTTACCTGGTGACTCAACTGTAGTTTGTGTATAACCAACAAAACCACTAACATGATTCGAGAATTTTTTGTTTAACTGTACATCCCAACCATAAGCTTTCTCTTCACTAATATTGTAGTATTTCCAATCAGCAGCAGATGCTGCAACAACTTGATTGGACTTTCTTTGAAATACATGAAAAGTTCCCGTTAATGTATTATCAAACTTATGATTCACACCAGCTTCAATCGTCCGTCCATCTTCTGGTTTTAAGTCTCGATTGCCGTAATAAGCATCATATAGTTGAACTGGAGTAGGAGCAATAAAAAACTCACTATAGGAAAGATAATAATTCGTATTATCATTTTGTTTATATCCAAGATTCATATGGGATGTTGTATGACTGCCAAAATCAGAATGATTATCATACCGTACACCAGAGGTTAACTTCCATTGGTTGGTCATATTCCATTCATCTTGCGCGTATAAAGCCCGATTTGTCAGTTTGATATCATTCATATTCACTACTTTATCTTGGTTAAAATCAAAGCCCGTAGTAAAAATATGGCGATCACCCATTTTTTGCGTGAATTGCTCTTGAATTCCAATAGTCTTAACTGTTGTTGTTGTTGAGCCCCATGTAGATCCTATATCATAGGTTGTATCGTAGTCACCACTGAGAAAAGATAATTGATTGTGGCTTTTTTCCGAAAGCTTATTGTTATAAATCATTTTCCAAGAAGAATTATCAGCAGTGCCTGCTTTATGATTATCGATTCCATAAGCACTATCTGCATAACGGTAATCCCCTTTGTAGTTATCATACATCAATGTTACATCAGAGTCATCGTTGATATTTTGGGTTAGCCTAAATGAGTTAGTTTCCCCATTTCGATGTTGGGGAATCCTTACACCGTGACCATCTTTATAATCTCCTAGAATATCCTTCTGGCTCGTTATAACCCAACTAAGATCTCCTGATTTTCCCTGATTCAGCAGCGAATAGTTTTCTTTGCCATAACTGCCTCCCGTGAGAGTTAGAGTTGTACTATTACTTTCCGCTTTGCGGGTAATAATATTAATAACGCCGCCTTTGGCATTGGAACCGTACAATGCAGATGCAGATCCTTTTAGTACTTCTATTCTTTCAATATTTTCTAGAGAGCTATAGGCACTAAAAGGAAAGGGTCCGCTAGTAGCAGCATTGATCTTTATTCCATCGATCAATACGACAATCTCTTTTGCTCCATTAATCCTTAAACCATTAGAATGCTCGTATCCTACGCCACCGCCATAATTATACACAGCGACACCTGGCACATCTCGCAGTACTTCCACCAAATCATGATAATGGTTTTTTTCAATTTCATCTCGCGTGATTACCGTCATATTCGCATTGGCTTCAAATACTTTTACTGGCGTTTTAGTGGCAGTTACCACTATTTGGTCAAAAGAATACTCTTCTTGTTCTTCTGTCTCTGCAGCCTGTACATTTGGCATGTGTAATAATAGAGCACTCCCCAGTACACAGGCGCATAACTTGGCTTGTTTTAACTTTATCTGCTTACCCACACTTTTCCTCCTATATTTTTGTTTTTTTATATAAAGAATATTTATGCAGTTCTCCAACAAAACCCGTAAAAAAATCTCTTAACCCAAAAAGGTCAAGAGATTTTACAATAGCATAAAGTAAATAGTAATCCCGACGTATATATACGTCGGGGAAAAATAAGCACAATAAAAAAACTATCGTACAAATCCCCTCCCCATCTCTCGCAGGTTCTAACGGTGATTGCTATATAGGCAGTTCTCCTGACTTAGAATCATTGCTCCCCCATACCTTCCCAAGACCTTTATCTCAGTGGCATATCATGGGTTCACTCCTCATTACAGTGGCGGGACCGTGCCGGAATGAAACCGGACTTCCCTATTAAGCCCCAAAGGGCACCTATACCATCCATATGAAATTTTTTACATATTATAAGATTCACTTTATAATATCTTTAAAGAATTGTCAAGGAATCAGTATTAACAAATTCTTTTTAAAACTCTATCCCTTTTTGAGCTTTTATGCCTTTTTTATAGGGATGTTTAATCTCTTTCATTTCCGTCACTAAATCCGCTTTATCAATAATTTCTGGACGTACATCCCGCCCTGTCAGCACAAGATGCAATGCAGAGGGCTTGTCCTCTAATAATTTTAATACTGCTTCCAGAGATAGAACGCCAAACTTAATCGCATAGTTAATTTCATCTAAAATAATCATATCCCACTGGTTTGATTCAATTTCTTTTCGCGCCATCGCCAAGGCTTCTTCAGCTGCATGACGATGATCAGCCATAGCATCTTCATTCGCATTGCGAACAAAACCTTCCCCCATCTGACGCATTACAAAATTAGGTCCCAAAGCCTCTGCCGTTTTTAATTCGCCATACTTCCAGCTGCCTTTAATAAACTGTATGATCAGCACTTTGAATCCCTGTCCCCAAGCCCTTAGTCCAAGACCTAAAGCTGCTGTTGTTTTTCCTTTGCCATTTCCTGTGTTAACAAGAATTAAACCATGTCTGTTTTCCATATCCATTCCTCCCCCCTTATTTTCAAAACCCTTTGAAACAACTTTGTAGAATATCTAGCTATTACTCCTTTATCTATTTCGCTATCGACATATCAATGCCTGCATATACCATGTCCGGCTTTTTGACTCATAGCATCCTTAAGATGCTGCACATAAAGATCTTGAATCTTCGTATTTTCTCCTAAGCCATGGAGATAGACATCCACTGTGAAACCCGCCTTTACTAGCTGGGATTTGGCAGAATCCTCATCATCACCAGCCATGTCATTATTGACATGATCACCAGCAACCAGCATAAATGGCATCAATATTACTTTCTTGATATCCCGCTTTTTTAACTTTGCAATCACACTTTCTAGCGGCGGGAAACCTTCTACTGTATAAACAAATATATGATTCAGTCCAGCTTCTTCGATTTTCATTTGCAATGCAGCATAGGCTGTATTGGCAGGATGTATGCCGCCATGTCCCATAAACACAATGGCTTCTTTGCTTTCCACTTTAGGCAATTGTGCCGTCAAAGCCTCAATGGCTTCTACATAATCATCTGGTCTGTCTTCCTGCCCTGTATAATAAAGCAAAGGACGGCCGATTACAATCTTGTCAAATGCTTTTTGGTGCCCATGAATGTATTGAACGACGATTTTCTTGATCTTATCATATTCTTCGCCACCAACCACATGCAATGGCTGAACATATACTTCTTTGTATCCTTCATCTTCCAGCCTTTGGATTGCTTCTGTTTCTGTATCAATGTGAATACCATCTCTGGCTGCTAACCTTTTGATAACGATTCGAGATGTAAAGGCTCTGCGTACTTCATATTCGGGAAAATTCGCTTTAATCTTATTTTCTACACTTTCAATATTTAGTCGTAACCCTTCCTGATAGGTTGTACCAAAACTCACAACTACAATAGCCTTTTTCATCATTAGCCACTCCTCGTATTTCTTCTTTCTGTTAGTGAATACATATAAAAATCTCCTAACCAATTGGTCAGGAGATTGAAGCTTATCATTAAGTAATCTGACTCATTCTATAAAATTCCAGCCTTTATGTGCCAGAAAAAATACAACTAACATCTGTACTTAATCCCCTCCCCATCACTCGCAGGTCAATTGGTGATTGTTATATAGGCAGTTCTCCTGACTTAGAATCATCGCTTCCTCAAACCTTCCCAAGATTTTATCTCAGTGGTAAACCTAGGGGAATGCTCCTCATTACAGTGGCGGGACCGCGTCGGCATGTAACCGAACTTCCCTATTAAGCCCTAACGGGCACCTATACCATCCATATGTACTTTTTATCATACCGCTTGTATCGTATAACAAGCGGTATGATTTGTCAATGTAAGAGTCCCTGGAAGAATTGACTATTTGAGAAACCCATTTTTTCACTAGTTCTAGTTGAATGACAACCTAAAACGAACCTATATAATAGATGCCTCGAAAACCCATAGATGGACTGGGAAGCTGGCAATTATCCAAGCTGCCAGCAATATGAGAGAGAGGATACACACCGATTAGGATTTGATTGGCTCCTACCCACTTAACCGCCACTGGATAGTTATCTTGTATTTTTTCTATCCTGATAATTTTATCCATTACAGTCAGAATAAAAAATGAGACCAGCTAACCAAAGTTAGCTGGTCCTTGCTTTTATAAGTTATACCCTTAAAAGGCTAAAATACGAGCTGGATTTTCTACCATTATCTTTTTGATATCGTTGTCAGACACTCCGCATTTTTTTAATGATGGTACAACAGAATCTGCGAGACGCGTATAACCTTCACCCCCACCTCGACGTGTAGCCAGTTTAGTAAATACATCATTCCCGATAACGATTTGTCCTGCATAGCCCTCTCGGATCAACGACACTAACCCCGATAAAATATACCAGTCAGGATAATGAGCAATCCCCAAAGGCTCATCATCCGCCTCAAATCCAAAAGGAGTGAAAGAAAGTATAAAGCCCATATCAAGCAACTCTCTGTGCAGGCTGATATCAAAAGGTACATGTCCAGGATTGTTCACAAGTTGTTCAATAGAAAGAACGCCCATTAGCAGCTGGACATGACACAAGATTGTCCTTTCAGGAATACACCCACCTCGAGATAGGGGCTGCAGTACATTCTGCCTCACCTCGTCCCTTGTGAGATCAGGTCCTAGGTGAACCTGCAGCGACAAACCCGTTTCGCCGGAGACGAAAGCTGCCGCGCGCAAATAGTCTTCTAATTGTTTAGTGTATACCTCATAGGCCGCCTTAATATGGCCGGGAAAAATACCAGTTCCGCCAACGCCTTGATCAATTTCGCGGCGCAAAAATGCACCAAACTGTTCAAATGACATATCACGGTAATAAGCTGGCCATGTATATTCTGCATATAAACCTGTAGAAGCCACAATATGAACACCCGTACGTTCGGCTATCTGCCGAATGGCAAGAAGGTCATTGGGCGAACTGCGAATGCCAGGTGCGCTAACTTCAACAATTGAATCGCCACCACGATCTTTAAATTCGCCGACTTCGGCAGTCATCATCTGCTTGTCATCTAACCTCATATTGTCCAAAGATAAAACTATGTTATGACGCAGGGCTGAACGATTCTCCAGCACTAGCTTATCTTCCAGCTTCAGGTTGCGACGACTCGGGATAAAGCAGGATTTACGAGTTCGATTGCGAAACATGGAGCAGTCCGAAAGGACATGTTCATGCATAGAGGTGAAACCAAGCTGTTCTGGTGCGATCGGACCGCAAACCGTCATAATCTTTTGCGACATACTATCATCCTTTCCTTTACATTAGCGTGTCTTCAAGAACGCTTGATAGAGTCGCCCCGAAAATCAAAAGTTATTTTAACTGGAATGTTGTATATTCTGGCAGACACGATTATCCGTAATATCATATGCCCATGCAAATGCCAGAGGAACATTTTTTTATGATAATCCCTTGATCCTGATACTGACTTATATTCCGCTGTTGCTTTTTCTCTTGATTTCTTGCCACAACTTTCACATTTTAATCTATTTTTATCACCTCTTCTTTCCTGAAACAACATCCCAGTCCCCTTGTTTTGTTTCCTGAAACAACATCCCAGTCCCCTTGTTTTGAAAGTGGAACTAGACGGACTGGAAGCTGGCAATTATCAAAGCTGCCAGCAACATAAGAAAGAGGATACACACCGATTAAGGTAGTATCCTCTTTTATAGATTCCATCACAACCTATATATAATCACCAAAGATTTGCCCCTTATAAACCACACCTTTACTTTTTACTACTTGGTTTCATTCGTAAATTGTTTTTGTTTATCTTTGCCATACTCCACTATTTGATTGGCTTCTACCCATTTAACCGCCACTGGATAGTTATCTTGTATTTTCTCTTTCTTGATAATTTTGTCCATTACGTCAATAATGGTTTTACCGATGGCGTAGGAATCTTGGTCTACTATACCTGTAATCAATCCTTCTTTAATTCCATTTTCCCAAGTAGGGGTATAATCAAAACCAAAGTGATATATTTTCCCAGCCTTGCCTTGTGATTTGATAGCTTCCATAACCCCGGTATCAGGCCCCTCGGAACCTAGAGAAAATACTGCAATTAAATCCGGATTAGAGGTTATCTGCCCTTCTAACTGTCTTTTAGATTCAGAAGCTTGATCATTATCCTGGATGGGTTCTAACCAGGAAAAACTTTGCGCATCCGCCCCCATTACACCCTCAAACCCTTTTCTTATTCCTTCTTGCCGATATGTCATAGTTGTTTGCGTAAGATTTACTGCTGCCAAAGCGATCTTACCATTTTTAATTCCTTTTCCTTTTAAATATTCTGCAGCTTTTTTCCCCAACTCTTCACCAGCCAATTTGTTATCGGTTCCCACATAAGCCGCTCGGTTGTCCTTTGTTTTGACATCTGCATCAAAAGTAACGATGGATACTCCTGCATCCTTTGCTTCTTTCACCTTCCGATCAAACATATCCGGGTCCATGGGCGCAATCGCAATTCCTACAGCGTTACTCGTTATAGCTTCCTGGAGAAATCCAATATGTTTTTCATTTTTTTGTGATTCACTAGGAGGTGAAGTCTTAAATACCAAATTATAGCCAAGTTCCTTAGCCCGCTCCTCAGCTGCCTTTTTCATCGGTGACCAGTATGCTCCTGTATCTACAATCGGGATGAAGTATAACGTCTTTTTATCTGAGCCAGACGCATTACTAGTAGATTTAGAATCGGAGCCCGAGCAGCCGGTCAATACTCCCATCATGATTCCAATGAGCAGTAATGCCAGTATCTTCTTTTTCATTTACATCTCCCCCAACATATTACTTATTGATACTCCTGCCGCTAGCAGCTATCATGCTGCTTTAAAAGTATCTGCCAAATTACACCTCCTAATAACGTTTGATTGTGTTTTATGTATTACCTTTATCTATTGCGGCGATAGTAATCTACAACTACGGCAATAACGATAATACCGCCAGTAACAGCCTGTTGTATAAAAGAATTTAAACCCAAAATAGCCAGTCCATTACGAAATATTTCTAAAGTAAAAATACCAACAACTGCTCCGGGGATATTCCCGACACCACCACTGAAAGCTGCACCCCCAATGATTGCCGCAGCCATAGCAAATAAGCCGACGCCAGCGGCTTCGCTTGGCGCTCCAACATTTAGATTGGACATTAAAAGTACACCCGCCAGAGCCGCTAGAGCTCCTTCCAGCATATATACTTTTATGATGTGTTTTTGAATGTTAATTCCTGATAATCTAGCAGCTTCCTGATTAGAACCTACCGCATAACAATAGCGTCCAAAACGAGTATGGTTCATCACATAGGTCAAAGCGATTACCACTGCTGCAAAAACAAGGGTATTTGTGAAAATAAAATTTACACCCACTTTCGTATTGGATAACAAATAAAACCAATCGGGAACACCTTTCACATAGATACCATTGGTTATAAAGAGGATAATACCACGAATCATATAGTCAGTACCTAATGTCAAGATAAATGAATCTAACTTAAATCTTACAATAAAGAAACCGTTGATAAATCCCCAAAACATTCCTATCACAATTGCTGCTAAAATGACCACAGGAGGTGAAAAACCTTTTACAGCCAGAAAAACAGCAGCCGTTCCTGCAAAAGCTGCGATACTTCCTGCTGACAGATCGACTCTTCCAGTTACTAACAACATCGTTATCCCAACAGTAGCGATTCCAACCGTTGGAACTTGCCGAAAAAAATTACCAATATTAGCTTGGCTTAAGAACAATGGACTAATCAATGAAAAAGCAATTATTAACACAACCAAGACGATATACACGGAATACTTCAGAAATAAATCCTTACTATCTATTTTCCTAAATATAGATGAACCGTCATTGAGCTTTGGGTTCAACATGATGCCCCCCTACGGTAGCAAACGCCATAATCTTCCCTTGCGTTGCATCCTGTTTCAATATTTCTCCTGTTAATCTTCCCTCACACATGACATAAATTCGGTCTGCCATGCCCAAAAGTTCGGGAAGTTCAGAAGATATCATAATTACAGTCTTGTTCTCTTTCACTAATTGATTCATAATTTGATATATTTCAGCCTTAGCCCCCACATCAATTCCTTTCGTGGGCTCATCGAAAATAAATACTTCTGAGGCAGTATTTAGCCATTTAGCCAAAACGACCTTTTGCTGATTTCCGCCTGATAAATTACCGACCGCAGTATCTACGGATGCGGTTTTAATTCGCAGACTTACTCTGAATTTTTCAGCAATTGCCTTAAGCTTGCTATGCTTTAAAATAGCATCTTGCATATTGGGCATGTTGATGTTTTCCGCTACCGACATGATCAATGATAATCCTTGGCCTTTTCTATCTTCGGTAAGCAAACAAATCCCTTGATTTATCGCATCTTTAGGCGTATTTATCGTGACTTTTTCTCCCCTGACTTTAATAGTTCCTTGGGATATGGGATCTGCACCAAACAACATTCTTACGATTTCCGTTCTACCTGATCCTACCAGACCAGCAAAACCAACAATTTCACCTCTCTTAGCATAAAATGAAACACTTTTGACCCTGCCTGCATAGTCCGATAATCCCTGTATTTCCAAGATAGTTTCCCCGATATTACCATATTCTTTAGGAAATAACTCTGTAATATCTCGACCAACCATCATCGTAATTAAGGTATTCTGGGACACACTTTTCACATCAACCGTCCCTATATACTGACCATCCCGCAATACGGTGGCATGGTCACATATCTCGAAAATTTCTTTTAGTCGATGTGATATATAGATGATGGCAACCCCGTCTTGTTTCAATGTATTAATGATTTTAAACAATGCGGCTACATCATCATTACCTAATGAAGTAGTTGGTTCATCAAATATAACGATTTTTGCATCCAAGCTAATTGCTCTGCCGATCTCTAACAGCTGTTTTTGCGCTGTAGGCAGCGTTCCCACTATATCAGTAGGCTTTACTTTAGAACCAAGCTTTTTTAGAATGGCTTGCGTACTCCTATACAATTCTTGATAATCAATAATTCCTAACAGTTTATTTTTATAGGGCATTCTTCCCATGAAAATATTTTCCGCCACATTTAAGGCTTCTGCAAGATTCAGTTCTTGATGAACAAAACCGACTCCCAGTGCTTGTGCTCTTTCTGGTGTCATAACGGTACAATCAACATCATTAATGAATATCTCCCCTTTATCCTGAGGATAAATTCCGCCTAAAATTTTCATAAGTGTTGACTTTCCTGCACCATTTTCACCTAAGAGTCCATGTACCTCTCCCGCGTTAACTTCAAGATTTACACCCCTTAGAGCATATACACCCGGAAAACGTTTTTCAATTCCTGCCATTCTCAGTCTCTTTTGCATCAAACGTTATCCCCCTTATATCCTCATAGCAAAACCCATTAATACTCCAGTTCTATAGCTTCTCCGACAACTTCTAATACTATTTTTTCCATCACCCTGCCAATCAGCAATTGAAGACTCCTAGCATCCGGCTGACAGCCGCCTACATATATTTCAAATACACCAGGCTCCAATATACAATTACCTTCCTCATTAATCAGTGCCAATTGTCTTGGGGTTAGGGCAAAGAATACTTCTTGTTCTGTGCCAGGCAGCAAATGGACTTTTTGTATGCCTTGTAATTCCCAAATAGGAACTTCTACGCTCGCCTTCACATCTTTTATATACAACTGTACTGTTTCATCAGATGCAAAATTCCCAGTATTTTTAACCAATACAGAGCATTGAACATTTTCCCCAGCAGAAATTTTTGTACGATTTAGCTGCAACTGCCGATATGCAAAAGTAGTGTAACCAAGTCCGTAGCCAAAAGGATATAAAGCTTCCTTTGTCATGTATCTGTAAGTTCGATTTTTCATGGAGTAATCTGTAAACTCAGGAAGTTCTTCTGTAGTACGATAAAAGGTAATTGGTAGTTTACCTACAGGACTATATTCACCAAAAATCGCCGAAGCCAACGCTTTTCCCCCTTCTGCTCCTGGATACCAAGCTTGTATAATAGCAGGCACCTTCTCGGCAGCCCAGGTAACAGTCAAAGCACTTCCTGCAAGAAGCACCAAAATGATCGGTTTCCCTGTTTTATAAATCACTTCCAACAGTTCTTGCTGCAATCCTGGCAAATTTAACCCCAATTTATCCCCACTAGCATATTCGTTGGAAACATCGCCTTCTTCCCCTTCAATACTCGCATCCAGTCCCATGCACATGACGACAATATCCGCTCGCTCTGCAGTAGAAACAGCTTCAGCAAATCGATCCCGCGCCTCTCCCAAGTTCTCTGCCTTATCTCTATACAAATGGCAGCCTTGGGCGTAAGAGACTATTGTATCTTTTCCTACTGCTTCGCGAATTCCTTCCAATACGGTAATATAATTCGAAGCTGTACCACAATAATTGCCGGTAAGCGCCTCTCTACTATTAGCGTTAGGTCCAATAACTGCAATGGATGATATTGTATTGCGGTCTAAGGGCAGTAAATTATTTTCATTTTTTAGTAGTACTAAGGTTTTTTTGGATACTTCTAAGGCAAACTCTCGATGCTCTTGACAATCATTTTGGTGAAAGCCAATATTGGTATATGGAACGTTCTCAGCAGCATCAAACAAGCCTAGTTTCATTCTGGTGAGCATTAATCTTGTTACTGCCGTATTTATGGCTTCCTCGGTTACTAACCCCTCCTGATATGCAATCAATAAATTAAGATACATGTTGCCACAGTTTAAATCACAACCGTTGTTTAACGCCATTGCTACTGACTCCGGTGCGCTGCTGGTTACTCTATGGTTTTCATGAAAATCTTTTATCGCCCAACAGTCTGATACCACATGTCCAGTAAAGCCCCATTCTCGTCTTAATGTTTCTTTTAAAAGCATGTTACTGCCACAGCAAGGCTCACCATTAACCCTGTTATATGCCCCCATTACCGCTTCCACATTTGCTTCTTTCACACATTCTTTAAAAGCAGGCAGATATGTTTCTCGCAAATCTTTTGGTGAAACCACAGCATCAAAACTATGTCGCTCGCTTTCCGGACCACTATGGACGGCAAAATGTTTCGCACAGGCGGCCGCCCTTAAATATTTTTTATCCTGCCCTTGTAGCCCTTTTATAAAGGACACGCCTAATCGCCCTGTCAAATAGGGATCTTCGCCAAAAGTCTCCTGCCCGCGTCCCCATCGGGGATCTCGAAAAATATTGACATTCGGAGACCAAAATGTTAACCCCTTGTATATACCATGGTCTCCTTTTCTCTGAAATTCGTGAAATTTAGCTCTGCCTTCAATTGAAATTACTTCGGCCACATCATAAATCAGATTCTCATCAAAAGTAGCTGCCAGTCCTATTGCTTGTGGAAACACAGTAGCAACACCTGCTCGCGCAACACCATGCAGTGCTTCACTCCACCAATTGTAAGCCGGAATACCTAACCTAGGAATAGCTGGTGAACTGTATACCATTTGGGTTACTTTTTCTTCTAGTGTCATCCTTGAAACTAAATCTTTTGCCCGTTGTTCAAAACTCAATGTCTCATCTTGATAATCAACTATTTCCATTCTCTCATCCCCTTGCACGCCATTGCTATTTGCTTCATGCTCATCAAAAAATATAAGATCTCTGTCCTAAATAATGCAACACTAACAGAAACTTTTAGTTTATAATCTATAGTATAATACTTTAATTTTTTTTAATATTCTCATTTCTTGCTGCAATATCATCACTTCTTGCTTGATGGTATTTTACATAGGAAACCATTACATCTTCTAATAAAATTAAGCCATATTCTTGATGATCCATTTTATAGTCTTCCAATTAATCTTGGGTAAAATTATAAGTTAGGAGTGCATTTATGATCATAGAAGGCTTACATGAAAAAGATATATATACCGAAACCTATCCCTTTCGTATTGAATTAAATACATTTGATAACTTTGATTGGCCTTTGCATTGGCATCATGCTGCTGAACTGGTATATCCAGTCGAAAACGACTATAGGGCTACGGTAAATGGTCTAGAATATACGATGTGTGAAAAAGATATTCTATTTATTGCTGGTGGGGATATTCATAGTTTTCATACCCGTAATAACAAAGGAAATCGTTTTTTTATTCAATTTGAAATCTCCACACTGGATGTGTTTGGTCAAGCACATCAGCTTACTCCTTTTTTATCCATGACAAAATTCATCTCTGCCAAAGAAGACCCCTTATTGCACACCGAATTAGAAAAAAACATTATTGCCCTAATTAATGAATACCAGCATCGAGCATTGGGATATACACTATATCTAAATGCCCGAATATTTGACATTCTGGTGTTATTATCCCGCAGTGTTTGTAACAATATCAATGCTGAAATATCCAGCAGCAGCAATAAAAAATTTCATATTTTAGAGAAATTAAATTTAGCATTTCAATATATTGAAGAACAATATCAAAATGACATCTCCCTTAAAGATGTTTCTTCTGCCGCAGGTTTTAGCGAATACCATTTTTCAAGAATTTTTAAGGAAATGACAGGTAATCATTTTTTGAGCTATTTAAATGAACGCCGTATAAAAAAAGCAATTAGATTATTAATTGCTCATAACATGTCCATTACCGAAATTGCCCTTTCCTCTGGCTTTAACAGCATTGCTACCTTTAACAGAACTTTTAAGAAGCTAAAAGGCTGTACACCCGTAGAGTACAAAAAAATGCAGTTTTAGATATTTTCAAAGAATATAGCATCAGTATCCCAAAAACAAAGGCAAAAACAAAGGGACAGGGACTCCGTTTCATGCCTTCCAGATCCTTGTGGACGATAACCCTGTTATGCGTGCTATCTGGCGTATATTCGTGCCAACAACTTCTTTCATTACTTTCAATATCGCGTCTTGTTTTTCTCTCGTTTCATTGCAAATTTTTACTGCGTCAATTCCAAATTCCTGTCGGACCATTTATCGAAGGTCATCATCACTTACATTAACCTTGATCCGTACAAGCCAAAAATAGAGTTAAAACCTTAAACAATGTTATAAACTTTTAAAAAGGAAGTAGCATCACTGCGCTGCTTCCTTTTTTTCATTTACAATTGTCACACCGATTCAAAAAAACAATCTCCTTGTGCGTCCAATAACAAATTCCCCTGTAGTAGGATGAATTAGTGAACTATATGTTTATAGGAATCGTAATATAATTATTGGCTATATCAGCAGTATATTTATCAATTAGGGGGATTATATTATGGTAAGAATTATAACAGTTATTGCCTTTATCGTTATTTCATTGCCACGACAACTATTCATAGGTGTCGGGCTCCTTTTGGGAAAACTGTTTTGGACTATTTTACCGAAGTATCGCAAAAAAATGTCCGTAAAAAATATTATGGACGCTCTAGCACTAAATGAGAAGGAAGCCTTAGAAATTGCATATCTCAGTACGAAACGATTCGGTAAGATGTTCATGGAAATGCTATTGATACCAAAGCTAAATAAAGAAAATATCAGTTCTTACGTAACTATTTGCGGTAAAGAAAATTTGATAGAAGCGCTTTCACATGAACGCGGGGTCATTTTGGCAACAGCGCATTTCGGTAATTGGGAAATAGCAGGTGCAGCATTGGCTATCAGTGGAATCCCGTTAGTGGCTGTGGTACAAAAACAAACCAATTCCTTCGGAGATCAAATACTTAATAAGTATCGAACATGTGCAGGAATTCACGTAACGTATAAAACTAACGTTCGCAAAGTCCTACGTCTTTTAAATCAGGGAAAAGCGGTCTCCATATTTATGGATCAAGATGCTCACCGCGATGGTATTTTTGTCGATTTTCTGGGACGCCCCTCGTCAACGGCAAAAGGGGCAGCAGTACTTTCCTGGATGAACAATGCACCTATCGTGCCTATAATGATATCGGAAACTGAAGCTGGAATACCTATTATAAGCCTTTACAAACCTATCAGCCCGCTGAAGACGGCCGACCGTGAAAAAGACATTATTCAGATTACGCAACAACTTACTTCCATAATCGAACAACAAATTCGCAAATGTCCTAGTGAGTGGTTCTGGCTTCATAACCGTTGGAAGACACAACCGATAAATAAGATAGACTTTGCTTCAGAAGTAGCCACTTCTCCAGAGAATTTCAGGTGTAATTAAGAGCACTTATATTTTGCTAGATTTTTTAATTTTATTAGAAGGAGAACCTATGTTACATAAATATATAGATTTTGGACATAAATTGAGTTTCTTTATTCAACATCGAAGAGCCTGGGGTACTTCGTCAGCATATGCATTCCATTTAAATTATTGTCGTAGATTGGTTTTTATCATCCAGTCATTGGCCAATTATAAACTGATGGCAGAACTATTAGATTTTTTTATGACAAATTCACTAAGGCGGGATATTGTAAATACGAATACATGTATCCTTGAGCAAGCGGTACGTCGATGGTTTTATTATGACTCTACCATGCAGGAAAGAATAGCCTTGTTGAAAGAATGTTTCCTGTTTTTTGAAAGCAAATTCTCCAAAGAGGCATTGCAGCACATCTATTTTGGGGAAGGCATTCCACTGTGGAGTCAGGAATATAAACATGATACTCTTTCACTAATACTGCATTTTAATCGCAGTCATCGAAAAGAAGGTTTAATGACGGTTACACTTACTATGGGAGGAAAGAAAATTTATTTGGTAACTTTCTGGATCGCCTCAGACATAAAGGGACAAAAGGCACTATGGATTGGTGCTTTTCAAGGCTCAAAAGGGGATTTACAAACCAACCGTGATTTGACAAAGCACTTTTTCGGTTATCGGCCGAAAAACCTTATGATTTATGTTTTGCGTACGATCGCTCAGCAGCTACAACTTGAAGAAATTTATGCGGTATCTAATCATGGATTTCAGGCCAGTCATCACATTTCTTCTAAGCGAAGGCTCAAGACATCGTTGGATGATTTTTGGAAAGAAACACAAGGAGAAGTATGTAGCGACTCACGTTTCTTCACTCTACCACTCATTGAGCTTCGGAAAAGTCTAGAAGAAGTAGATTCACATAAACGCAATCTCTATAGAAAAAGATTTGCCATGCTTGATTCAATTGATGCAGATGTTAGAGAGGCATTAAAGCCATCTCTTATAGAAGAAAATCTGATGTCCATTAAAAAAATTATGTAAAGCTCTAAATATGCTAAAAAAACTGCTATTTTACGTAATGCACTCACGTAAAATAGCAGCTTTTTTATTATGATATCAAGATATCTAAACTTAGCGGCTATATTTTATATCCAACTGACCAATTAATTCCTTTGGCTGTAAAATCTCTATCTACGAATGCTCCTATATTTTTTGCCTTTATGTTCCGGTATCCTACGTCAAAATAAATATTTTTAGTAATATCATAAATTATACCTAGATTGTAATCAGAATACTTCGAAGCAAATACATAACTTGCATATGCACTCATATTGTCACTGAGTCTTTGACCAACAGAGGCTCCCGCATAAAGACTGTTTTTCCTATCATCGACACCTTTAACAGAGACATTTCTGTTTAGATTCCCTACCAAAAACGAGATATTATCAGTCATTTTATATTGAACTCCTATTTTATTAAACCGATAAGAAGTATCCCCCACACCCGTAATATTTTTTGTACCAGAATGCATAATATCTGCAGTAAATGCCAGATTATCACTTAATACATAAGATCCGTAAAAGTCTTTTGCCTTAATTTTTTCTTTGCCTTTTCCTGCAAATTCGCCATTATAATTACATTGCGAAAAACCAATACTCCCACTACTATTGTTAAACTCGGTTACTGGCGGTGCTGCAAACACACTTGCAGTAAAAGATACGGTAGCTACTAATAATGTCAATACAGATACTTTTTTATTTTCATGCCCTCCCTAGCTCGTATATAGTATAGATAGATGGTAAGGTAATTCAAAACGGTTTTCTCTCCTCCCTACCTTCTATTTTGCAGTAACTAGTGCTAACAATTCCACCAAAGCTATCCATCCTCTACTTATACGATCTACATAAGCTAATCGTTCACATATCTTATAGTTTTGTAAGAGAACTATATATATCAGCAAATAAGTTCAGTAACAGCAATTTTTTTTATGATTGGCAGCATCACATAGCACTTTTTTTCATTATGATTTTTTCAACCTTACCTCCCCATATCCGCTAGCTATCTTATCCATCTCATTCGGATTAGCATGTTTAAGCTTAGCATCAAAGAAAGTCCGTATACAATCCCGAGTAATCTGAATCGCCCGAGCCGGATCAATGGGATCAGGATTTCCCGATAATGAATGTCCCAACATAGATTGCCCTATCAGCATGTAATCACTAAAGCTCATATGATCCGTTCCTTTCACCCCCATCTGATAACTGCCTGGGAAAATATTTTCCCAGATCGCTTCCGTTGTCATATCCTCCTGGGAATGTAACTCAGACCATACCATCAGCATCGGTTTAGAAATAACTTTTTTATAATCTTCTCCCCGAAGTGAACCGTCAAAGTTTGCAATCGCGGCCACCCGTAAGCTTTGGCTACCGGCCCGAACCGCTGCTGCACCACCAAAAGAATGCCCAAAACACCCAACACGCCCGAAGTCGATTCGTCCGATCAGCGGCAATTGTTGATTACTGTCAAGTGCCATCAACTGATTGACTACAAACTTTAAATCATCTACTACTTCCTGATTATATTTCTCTTTAACGCCTTCATCTTGAATATCTGGCGTTACACGAAAATGTCCGTCTGGGAAAGATGTGATCAGTGCACTATTGGGGGAGTTCACCCCAATCACAATATATCCGTGAGAAGCAAGCTCCTCCAAAACACTTTGATATATAAAGTAACTCATCCGCCATCCTGGCGAGAAGATTAGCACTGGAAACCGCTCACAGTCAGTCACCATTTTCGCGCCAACCACTGCGTGAGTCTTAATCAGGAACCGGAATATTTCATCTAATTCCGGAATACTCGTCCCCTTTAGTATGTACTTGGCAGTAGGCCCATCTAGGTATATGTTTTTAGGTCCACCTACTCCCCTATTCGCCGGATACCATATCTGTGTCATAAATTCCCTATATTCGGAAGTACTTCCATCAGCATAAGCTCCGGAACGTCCCGAATCAACCATCGGTAAAACCACTGTGCCCACTCCATAAGGTCCTGTCATAGCAGGTAAGGAACACCCTCTCCACTGCGTCAGCCCAACACTAGGATTATCTGACACCCCCAAAATAAAATCAAATAAAAAACCTACATTCATCAAATATTCTACCCTTCCTATATCTTTTGCTATCTAAAATTAGTTGCGTTTTTCTTCAAGCTTAACTTCCTGATACTCCCGGCCTATCCTATTCAGCTGGTTGGAATCGGCATGTTTAAGATTCACGTCAAAGAAGCTTCGCACAGTGTCCCTACTAATTTGAAGCGCACGAGTCGAATCAATGGAATTAGGGTTATCATCCGCTTCCGATAGTCCTATTGATTTCACTACCAACATATAATCACTGAAACTCATATGATTGGTTCCTTTCACCTGAGCCTGATAACTCCCCTTAGGTAGATTTCCCCAGATTGTTCTCATTGTCAAATCTCCTTGGGGATGTACCTCAGACCAAATCATCATCATCGGCTTGGAAATCTTTTTTTTATAATCTTCTCCCCGCAGGGAACCGTCAAAGTTTGCAGCGGCAGCGAGCCGTATGCTTTGGATGCTGGCCTGAACCGCCGCTGCGCCACCAAAAGAATGTCCAAAGCAACCAACACGTCCAAAATCAATTCGTCCGTTCAGCGGTAATTGTGAATTACTGTCAAGCACCCATAACTGCTTGGCTACAAACTTTAGATCATCTGCTACATCCTGATTATATTGTACCTTAACGCTTTTATCTTCGATTTCTGGTGTCACACGAACATGTCCATCTGGGAATGCCACGATTCCCGCGCTATTAGGAGAGTTTACCCCCACCACGACATATCCATGGGAAGCGAGATCCTCCAGAATGCTTTGATATAGGAAGTAGCTGGTCCGCCATCCCGGCGAGAAGATTACCACAGGAAACCGATCGCGGCCAGCCGCAACTTGCGCACCAACCACCCCATGGGTCTTAATCTGAAACCGGATGTTTTTATCTATTTCGGGCATATTGATTTCCTTTAGCATATACTCGGCGGAAGCCTCATCCATATATGTACTCTTGGGTCCATCGACTCCTAGATCCGTCGGATACCAGATCTGAGTCATAAATTCCCGGTGTTCAGAAGAACTTCCATCGGCATAAACTCCAGGCCTTCCCGAATCAACCATCGGCAAAACCACTGTTCCTACCCCATAAGGTCCAGTCACAGCAGGTAACTCAACTCCAGCCCACTGTGCCAGTCCAACGCTGGTATTTCCTAAAGTTAAAAGGAAAACAGTAACTATCAACCATAAACGCTTCAAAAAAAATCACCTACTTCCCCAATTTTTGTTTTCCATAATAAATACGAGAATGAATTAGCTTTGGTTCAAAGTAAGTTCAATTTTTCATAGAAAAACAAGGCACCTAAAAAAGTGCCTTGTCTGTATACATACATATATTTATTATTTATCCTCAATCAACACTTTCATCAACGAACCCTAAGCCTAAATGACCTTGCTTCTTCCACAGAAGATAATTTTAGGGAATTCATAGTTTCCGCCTTTTGCCTTGGCTCTGCCATAATCCGATTGACTTGCTGAATCGAATAGCCTTTTTGTAAAAGCTCTTGTCCAAGATCATCCATAATGTGAAGCATATCGAGCCACTCAAGCTCTCTGTCGTATGTGTCAATAGATAGCGCATGAACTTTTTGCATAAAGGATTTTACGCCCTCATCACCGATCTCTGATTGTCTAATATCATCAAGGATTAAAAAAACCTCTTTTACAACCAGGTTGTCACCCCCGGCCTGGTTTCTATCCCCATCCTCGCCGGCCACCAAGTTAGGCACTGGCTTATACTGCAGCCAAAATTGTTTCACATCCTCATAATACGCTTTGCCTAGTAGATTCTCTTTATATATGGTAGCGAGAAACAATAGTCTCCAAAGCGGTCTCTTTTCCCTGCTGCAATTGCCTTGCAAGTTCTTCATCAGAAATAATTACTGCCCCCTCACTTGAAACCGTCAAATATTAACTAAACATACCCTCTAGCCATCTCCCGATATTGCCTTATGGATATTATTCCTTATTTAAATTCATGTTGGATATAAAATTCAAAGGAACAGTACTTTTGAGTCACTCCCATCTCCTTATATCATGTACACAATACATAAATAGAAGTTTTTCTTTGAAAAGCAATACCATATTTCTATTCTATTTGCCATTAAAATATAAAACTCCTGCAAGGATACTGATCAGCTCTTTTTATTCGCAGAAAAGGTTTTTATATACTATTAGGAAGTAATTTTTCAAAGATTTTTCATGCACAAATGTTGTAGAAACAAAGGGACAGGGACTCTGTTTCAGACCTTCCAGATCCTTGTTGACGATAACCCCATTATACGTGCTATCTGGCGTATATTCGTGCCGACAACTTCTTTCATTACTTTCAATATAATGTCTTGTTTTTCCCTCGTTTCATTGCAAATTTTTATTGCGTCAATTCCAAATTCCTGTCGGACCATTCGTCGAAGGTCATCATCACTTACATTAACTTTGATCCTCGGAATTTCAAGACAAATATCTTCGTTCGCTTCTCTTAAAAACTTTACAAATCGCACAACTGCTTCATCGGGTTTGTCCGAAAACATATTTAAGGCATATTCTTTATCAACAATCTGTCCGCTCTCTGTATATTCACTATAGCTGCTCCATTTGTAATTCGCTACATCTTTTACGATTTTTGCCTTTATGGGGTTCTGATGGATATATCGCAAAACCGTTAAGAAATAACTATCCGTTTCTACAGCCTCGCTTTTAAATCTCTCTTGAAATAAATGACCGCATCTTTCATGCTTACCATTGTACCAGATCACGTAACTCGAACTGAATCGCTGAATCATCATGCTAATAGATTCTTCGATTTCTTGTAATAGGATGTGCACATGATTATCCATTAAGCAGTAGGAAAAAACTCGACATTGACTCATTTCTTTGGATTTCGCCAGAACCTCGATTAATTTCTGCCGATCTTCATCATCCTCAAATATGCTTTGCCGGTTGATTCCACGTAATATGATATGATATATTCCGCTGTTGCTTTTTTCTCTTGGTTTTCTTGCCACAACTTTCACCTCTTACTCTCTTTTATCACTTCTCCTTTCTTGAAACAACATCCCTGTCCCTGTTTTTACAAGTGAACTTTAACACCTCATTGATGTTCTCATTTCTTGCATAAACCTCAACGGAACCGCCCCTTTGAGGTTTTCCGTTCCCAATGTCATACACATGCCGGGCGAATTAGAAAGAATGGGACAAGGAATCTGTCCCCCTGTCCCATTCAGCATTAGCAACGTCCCTTATTCCTTAATAGAATAATAAGACAAGCCTTTACTATCTTTTAGCAATTGATAATTAAACCTAGCTGTCTCCAGCAGAAATTGCTCTCTTTGCTTACCTCTCACGATAATCAGACGATCAGATAACGGGGGCTTCGCCCCAAATTCAACTATCCCCTGGGTCGGCATGGTGTATTTGCTTGACCAGTCTAGCTCTTTCGCCTGACGAAAAGTCACTTCACTTGACGGTATAAGCTTGATTGCGACCTTGCCGCTATAAAAAACCGCCGAAGTACTGTAAAACTGATACATCCCTATCTTCTCCACTCCAAGATCGACCATGCTTTTAGCAATCTCTTTTCCTGACCGGCTTTCCGCTATGGCAGGAAATATAAACAGGGAAAGTATGATATATGACCCCAATTGGCACAGACAAAGCAATTTGAAAACATCGACCGCAGTCCGGTTTCTTGCTTTCCACACGCTGAATACCAGAAACAGTAGCAGACCGGCTGTAGCCAGGCCAAGTTCCCACCCCGCCAGATAGCGATAAGCCGCTATCATATATCCAACCATGAGCAAGGCCGCAGGAACCCCTATCCAGTAGAAAATTTCCTTCGTTTTCCCCTGCGCTAGCATCCGCTCCAGTTGAATAGCTGTTAGGATTGCCACGGGAAAGAGGATGGGAAACGTATAGGTCAGGTATTTAGTGGCCATTAGCGAATAAAAGCCAAAATAAGCAGCTATCCACAGAAAAAGGAATAACAGCAGCGGGGACTTCCGGGAACGCAAGTCTTTATATCCTTGGATCAAAGCTTTTACGGCCAGAGCAGACCAAGGCAGCATACTGAGCACAAATACAGCAAGATAATAGTAGCTCACATTATCTTTCGGATGTTCGGAAACGGTTGCCCGAAGATAGTTATGAACACCGAAAAAGTTATTGATAAACTCCATACCGTGCAAGGTATACATGGCAGCGTACCAGGGCAGCGCCACAATGGCAAAGAGCAAAACTCCTGTCAGCAGATACATTTCTTTAAGTTCCGTCCAATTGCGCTGCAACAGAATAACTAACAGCATAACTAGAGTAGGCAGCAGAGCGCCAATCGGCCCTTTCGTCAATACAGCCAGCGCCATGCTGACATAGGCAGCTAGATACCATCGCTTGGTGCCATCCATTTTTACATACCCCAGATAAAAAAATCCCAGAGCAGCGCAATTAAACACAAAGAACACCATATCGGTAATCACTAGTTTAGCCAACAATATATACTCGAAGGACGTTCCCATAATCACCACTGCCAATAATGCGGACCTTCGCGTATTGGTTTTGCTTACAAACCAATACAGCAGCACGACTCCCACGGCAGCAAACAAAGCCGGCGCCAACCGAGCTGCCCACTCTGAAAAACCAAAGAGTTGAAATGATAATGCCGTAAGCCAGTAAAAAAATATTGGCTTATCAAACCAGACATTTCCATAAATCCTTGGTGACACCCAGTCCGCTGACAACACCATTTCTTTTGCTGTAAGCGTATAGTTCGATTCCACCGGATCGGTGATGGGTATGGCTTGGTTAAAAAACATATAACCAAAAAACGAAATCAGAAACAGGACCCCATAGATTTTAGGGGAAGCGGTAAAGTTGCTTACATCATCAAATAATTTCATTGCTATAAATCCTTTCTAAAGACATCTACTTGTTTTCATGGATTAAAAGAATTTTATCCTCTTGCACAACAAGTAGACGAAGTTTATTTTGAATTGCCGGGGGCAGTTGCCCGTACTTTTTCTTTTTCATAACCAAATACGCTGTGTCTTTTTCGCTGGCTATAACTGCCGCCAAATTCTCCTGGCTTAGTTCAATGCCTGCTATACCGCTGTAGTACATAAAGCCCGGCCTGTAAAATTTTTCAACATAAACCGGAGCCTGTCCGTCATAATACTCCTGAAACTCATGAACAAACGATTTCACCGAAAGCCCAGGAGTAATAATGGGCAGGACTTGAGTCATTAAAACAGTGAAAAAAATCATTGTTCCCAATACCTGGGTGGTAAAGACAGCGCGAAAGTTGTGGCGAAAGCTCTGAAACAGAACAAAAGTGGTCAGCAGCAATAAAATTCCTGCTATCACCTTCACCGAATACATCAGCTCTGCCGTCACCGCCGTTCCGGAATAAAACAAGCCTGCGATCAGGAATGAGACAA